>JALOTB010000008.1 GCA_025458165.1 Chromatiaceae bacterium
ATGGCCACCCGAAGAAGCAGCGTTGAACTCCGGCGGGTGAAGGTTCTCGTAAGCTGTTGTTTTTAGAATTGAAGCATCTTAAGTCAGTGCCATTCGGGTGAGGTACGAACCCCAACATCGGCAGCACCCAACGAAACCGCGTTGGGGTTCCTTTGTCACCCCAACCTACGGGCTCTGGTTGGCAGCACCTGGCAGCCATGCGGCCATTACAGCGACCAGGATGCGGTCCGCGCCGCGCCCCTTCGATGCCGTCACCCTCGCCCTCGATGACCTCGGGGCATGCTGATCCCGGTTGACGATGCCGCCGACCCCATCGGCCTGCGTAGGTTGGGGTGAGGTACGAACCCCAACATCGGCGGCACCCAACAACACCGCGTTGGGGTTCCTTCGTCACCCCAACCTACGGGCTCTGGTTCAAGATCCTCATCGCCGCCGCGCTCAAGTGGGAGATCCGCGACAAGCTCGACCAGTCGAACATCACCGAGCAGGTGCTCTTTCCACGCCTCGAAGGATTGAGCGCCTGGCTCAAGCGACACGACAGCCCGTGGAACTGAAGGCCCCCAGCGACTGAACGACGACCGCCCAGGCCCATAAGGGCCCGTCCAGTTCTCATCAGTTGCTCCGAACCTTGATGAGCGATTGATTGCAAGCTCGTGGCAATACGCGAAAACGCTGATTTATCCACCTCTCCTGTGGATAAACCTGTGCAAAGGTCTGTCCGAGCGACGTCACCCCCATTGTTTTGACGAGCATTCCATTGCAGCGAGCGAAACTTGGTCAGGCACTGATCATTCGAAAGCTCCGATCGTGATGGCGCCTTTCGATCCGCCGATTCCACTTGACCTCGGTCTCGTCATCCGACCCGTATCCCGACCGAGCGGGATCGACCGCGACGCGGCTTGCCCAAGCCGGCGAGCGCGGCCACCGTTATCGTCACCGTTTCGTCATCCTCTTCGCTCCAGACGACATCGGCCTGGAGCCAAACCAACCACCTCCCGCATTGGACCTTCTATGGAGCTCGCCGAGGCCATCAAACGCCTGATCCCACTCCAGGTGGTACTCCCCGACCGCCGGCACCCGCTGACGACTGTCGCGCAGTATGCCGCCGAGGTCTTTCTCGCTGACACCACCGCCGGCGCCGCCGTGATCTGGCTCGACCCTTTTTGGTGTCAGCACCCGGATGGCTGCCACATTGCCTACGCGCAGCCGAGGCCCGGCGAGGGCGGCAACCGCTGGGCAGACCACGAACCCCGCTACGGCCCGGGCTGTCTCGCCTACCAGAACCCGGTCGTCCTGGAGCGCGTAGACCAGACGTCGGGCAACTGGGAGGTCCACCAGGCCTGGCTGCGTTGGCGGGCGGAGCGGCTAGAGAATTGCGGGCGCAAGGCGGCCTGGAAGCAAGCCGAGCGCTGCTTCGGTGAGCACATCCTCGCCCGCCGTGCCTGAGGACTGAGGCGTCGAGATGCCGCCAGCCGGGGCCTGGTCGGGCCCCGGCCGGCAAGACGCGGGCCGCTCGGATTAACCCAGGGGCCCAGTCGCCGGCAGGCGACTCCAGCCCTGGACCCGCTCACCGCTACCCGGCGCGTTGAAGCCCGCGTTGACGGTGAATACCGCGTCCGTAGCGACGGGTGTGTCCGGGTAGGGCACCAGGGCCAGGGGATCGGGGTCGGTCAGCGCCTTGAGATCACCGACCGCGCGGTAGGTCGTCTCCCACCGCTCCGTATCGACGTCGCACAGGCAGTACCCGCGGAAGAGTCCGTTGAAGTAGCGGATGTGGGGGTTGTCGCCGATGCTCTGCCGCACCAGGAGGTTCGCCGGCCGCGGGTCGATGGCGAGGAAGGTCGAGGAGATCGAGGTGGCGACGAACTCGGCGGCCAGCATGTCCGCGTTCTCGGGGTCGGCGAAGTCCGACAGCAGGTCCGCCGCCCAGGCCGAGTGGATGTCGCCGGTCACGATCACCGGGTTGGTCGGTCGGATGCGCTCCAGCATCCCCAGCAGGCGCTGGCGCGCCGCCTGGTAGCCGTCCCAGGCATCGACGTTGAGCAGATCGTCAACCTGATCGAAAAGCGGAAGCAGTTGCTCTTTCAAGGCACCCGGGATGTTGGGATCGAGCGCGACATTCGCCCGCCCGCTCTCGATCAGGTTCCAGGGCATGACCATCACCTGCTGAGCGAGGATGTTCCAGCGCGCCCGCGACTGGGCGAGATTGCGCGCGAGCCAGGCCTCCTGCTGGGCGCCGAGCAGGGTCGCCTTGGGGTCCTGGATGCCGTCGGCATCGAACAGCGCCTCGCCGAGCACGCCCTCCAGGGCCAGACTGTCGGGATCGGTCGAGCCGAAGCCATCGCCCGCCGGCTGATCGGTGCGGTACTGGCGGGTGTCGAGGACGTGTAAATCCGCCAGGTCACCGAACTGCAGCCGGCGGAACAGGCGCAGCTCCGAACTCTTGCCGTGCTGGCGATTTGTCGGGCGCAGCGGCATGGTCTTCGAGTAGACCTGGTAGGCGTTGAGTCGCCGGCGGACGAACTCCTCGCCCTGGGTGGGGCTGGTCTGCTCGGGAATCAGCCCCGCATAGTTGTTGTCGACCTCGTGGTCGTCAGGCGTGACGACGAAGGGGTACAGGGCGTGGGCGTCCTGCAGGTCCTTGTCGAGGCGATAAAGGGCATAGCGGTTGCGGTAGTCCTCGACCGTGATCACCTCGCCGCCCGTGTGGCTACGGCCGGGGGCGATGACGAGGGAGCTCGGGCCGTCCTCGTAGATGTAGTCGCCGACGTGGACGACGAAATCGAGCCCCTGACCGAGCATGTCGCGATAGGCGGGATAGAACCCCTGCTCGTAGTTCTGGCAGTTGGCGACCGCGAAGCGCAGCCGCTCGACCCGATCGCGCGGCCCCGGGAAGGTACGCGTGCGCCCGATACGGCTCTGTGCCCCCATCGCCCGGAACTGGTAGTACAACCATTGGTTCGAGGGCAGCCCGCGCGCCACCACATGCACCGCATGACCGTCCTGGGGAAGGGCCGTGACCACCCCGCGGCGGATCACCCGCCCCATATCGGGATCGGTCGCAACCGCCCAGTCCACCACCACCGGGCGCTGCGGCATGCCGCCGCCGTTCAACGGGTCGGACGCCAGGCGGGTCCAGAGGACCACCGAGTCGTGCGCGGGGTCACCCGACGCCACGCCCAACGAGAAGAGCTCGGAGCCGCTATCCCCCGCTCGCGACCGCCCGCTCGCGAGAATGGCCGGCGCCGCGATCAGGCCGGCGCCGGCGCCGATCCCCTGCAGAAAGCGGCGCCTCGAAAGGCCGCGCTCGGGTCTTTTTTGGGACATGGTGCGATCTCCTGATGGCTGGGGGGACTGCAGCGGCCGTGCGGAACGACGGCGTGAGCAGAGCGCGAGTCGCGGTAGGCGGCCGCGCGAAGGGATACTGGGGTCCGTTGATTACCGCTGTATGAAGGCGATGGGGCGCCCTTCCCTGGGCTCCGGACGCCGCGCCGGGATCAGCGCGGCTTTTTGCAGTTGGCGTAGAAGGTCACGGTCGCCGGCCAGTCGGTGAAGATCCCCTTGATCCCGACGTCCCGGGCCAGGACATCGAGCACGCGCATCATGTCGCCCTCGCGGGAGACGGCGGAGTCGAAGGTCTGGTAATAGAAGCCGTTGTTGCCATCGGCGAGGATGCCGGAGCGCTCCAGCGTCCAGGTGATGATGTTGAGCCCTGCCGCCTTGGCGTCCTTGGCGTACTGAGACGGGACGATCTCGGCACCCTCGGCCGCGAGCAGCGCGAAGATCGGCGGCGCGACGTAATTGATCCCCTCGGCCTTGTAGGCCATCAGCTCGGCCGCGGTCGGAAGATCGTCGACCGACTCGGCATCATCGAGATAGACCGCCTGCTTGCCGAACGCGGGCTCGTTGGCGATCCAGTAGTGGACGTCCTCGATCTGGAAGGACTGCGGGAAGACATCGCGCGGGCGCACCCCGGCGACCTTGTACTCGTCGATCATCTGTTGGGCGTACTCCTCCTGGCTGTAGTCCCCGATCCCGTCACCGTCGCTGTCGAACGGCATGACCACGCTCGGGGCCTTGAGCTCCGGGGTCATCTGCACCCCCATCGCCTTGAACAAGGCGATAGTCTCGGCGTGGGTCATGAGCGTCCCGCTGGTGGGGCCGGAGTAGAGGTCGGTGCGCCAGTTGGCGGTTCTTGCCTTTGAGGGTCCGAAACTCCGCCAGGGTCAGCTCACTGGTACGGCACTCGGCCTTCGCCCGGGTCAGCAGATTGCCGTGGGCGTCGAAGGTCGCCGGCTGGAACGGCGTGATGCACTTCTTGGCCAGGTCGGTGACCAGGATGTTGGTCGTGGTGTGCAGGTCGTTTTGCGCATGGCGGCAGACGAGCTGCTTGTCCTTGGTGAAGGTCACGTCGCACTCGATGATCCCCCGGTGACCGATGGAGAAGGGCGTCCGGCGTATGGCCGCGGGCCGGTCGGCACAGGCCTTGAGCTCGGTCTTGAGCTTGCTGTCGGCCATGTCGTCGACGAGAAAGTAGGGTCGGGGACCGATCTGGGCGATCTCACCGAGGCGTTTGTAGCCATCGTATTCCCCGGCGCAGGCGATCATGCTCGCCTGCGAGGCGAGCACCGCGGACAGGGTCAGTGCGATCGATCGGAACGAGCTCATGACAACCTCCGGACGGGACAAGGGTGGGTGGAGCGCCGGCAGCGACGCAGGGCGCCGGCGCTAACCGGCGCCAGCGGCGGTATTTGAGCTCGGGACCGTTGCCGGGGAATGGCCGGGGGACGAAGATTTCGCGACGGTACTATGACGCCGTCCGGTCTCGTTGGAGGGATGGGGCACGGCAGGGCCTCCGCGCCCCCCCGCTTGCCAGTCGTTGCAGCGACCCGCTCAGCGCCCGAAGCCGGCTCCGGTCACGACGTCGACGCGGACCCGCTCGCCGGTGATGCCGAAATCGTCGTCATTGACCAGGATCAGCGCGCCCCTTTGGGTGAGCCCCAGGCCCTCCAACTTGCGGGCGAACTGGGGCTCGGCGCCATCGAGCGACGAGGCGATGAAGCGCAGGGTCTTGCTCACGGGCACGAGACCGGCGTCCGCGAGCGTCGGGAAGCTGGGCAGGCCGTGCTGCTCCAGGGTCGGGCGGGTCTCGGGCTCATCGAGCGCGGTGCCGAGGATGTTGGTCGCGCCCTTGAGGTCGATCTCGTAGAGCGCGGTGGCCTGGTCGGTGCGCTCGATGACGAGGAACCGCTCGTCCCCTAGGGACATCATCTCGCTGACGCGCAGGTCACGGATGCGCTGGGCGTCCGTGACTCCGACCCCTTGCAGCACGTCCACGTCATCGAGCGTGTAGACCCACTCGCCGACCACCCGGATGGTCGAGCCATGCGGCCGCGGCGTCAGCGCCGCCTTAAAGAGCCGAATGTTCCTGGTGTCGCGCACGCTGGTGTCCGGGTGGTCGAGCGGACTCTGGACGATGAAGTAGAGGAACCGGAAGTCATTGGAGACCGCCATCGACTCGATACCGCGGTTGATGCGGCGCTTGGCGAGCAGCTCGGGGAGAACGCCCTCGACCAGGTAGCCAGCCGGAGGTCCCTGCACGGGATGGTTGTACTCCTGCTCGGTCCCGTCCGGGACGAAGCGCTTCAGAATTCGGCCATCGGCGGCGACCTCCACCAGGCCGGTCGCGTTCTCCTCACCGATGAAGAAGCGCCCGCCGAAGTGGGGCAGCCGGACTATGCCCTCGGCGTCGATGGCGCTGGCGTCCTGGTCGAGTACTTGGCCCTCCCCATCCCGCATTACATCAAGGACTCGCAGCAACCCGTCCCTCTCCAACCGCAGCTTGTAGATGCTGGGGGCATAGTCTGGACGCGGATAGAGCCGGCCCACCCCGACCCCGACACCGCGAACCGGATCGGCGGGACAGGCGGCGGCCGCCGTGATCCCGAGCACCGCCGGCGCGTCGCCGCAGGTGAAGTTCGGCCCGCGGTCCCCGACGGTCCAGAGGACGTTCGGCGGGTCGCCCGGACCCCGGTAGCTCCCGCTGCCGGCGCCGCCGAAGAGGGTCAGGATCTTGCCGCCTGCCGGGTGTTGGTACACGCCGAGATCGAGCGCGGGGTCGTTGGGGTCGGGCTCGTAGGTCGCGACGATCTCCTGGGCCGGCGCGTGCCCGGCGCACAGCAGGGCGCCGACGCCGACGAGCGAGCGAAAGATTGCTCTCATATCTGTCTCCGGGGTCAGAAGGGGATTCGATGGCGCGACACGCCCAAGTGCAGGGCCGCGTGCGGGACACCCGGACCGGCAAATGAGCCGGCCCGGGTCGGTTCACCGGCAGATCAGGGAAGCGGGACGAAGGACTGGGTCGAAAAATCCGAAGGAGGCGGCGCAAACAGGGGGTCGCCGTCCAGGTCCTGGACCAGGTAGTCAATGAAGCCCTGGGCGTAGTTGATGAAGGTGTCGACCGCACGACCGTCGTCCCTCGCCGCCCGGAAGGTGGCGTAACCGTCCCCGCCGCCGGCCAGGAAGCTATTCGTCACCACGATGTAGGTGGCCGCGGGGTCGATCGCGGACCAATTGTCGGTCCCACGCTCCCTGACCTGGACATTGGCAGCACGCGAACCCTTCGGCTGGGTCATGTCGATGTCCCAACGGATGTTTGACCCGTAGGGGAAGGCGCCGGTGTTGCCCCCGGGGTTGCTGGCATAGAAGGCCAGGCCGTCCTCAATGGCGTTCAGGACCTCCTGGCCGCTCAGGGTCAGCTCCACCAAGGTGTTGGAGAAGGGCAGCAGGGTGTAGGCCGTGCCGATGGTAATCGGCGCCTCGGGGATGGTGATGCGGACACCGCCGCCGTTCTGGATGGCGAGATCCGCGCGGAAGGCCCGGGCAAGGAAGGCATCGGTCACCACCTGCTGGCTGAAGCCGCCGTTGACCGCCAGCTCCGCGCCGAAGACGGAGACGGCGTTGCCTGCGCAGACGCCACTGCCGCGCGGCACGCTCGGTACCCGGCGCTCACAGAGCACCTCGCCCGCCGTCCCGATCACCTGCTTGCTGAGCTCGTCGACCTGGGCCGCGTAGACGTCGAGGACCGCCTGCGCCCCTGGATCGGAAACGACGATGCTCAATTGCGGATCGGCGTCGATGGTCGCCAGGATCTGCGACCGCTCGGGCTCTCCGATCTCCACATTGCTCCGGCGGAAGGAATCGCCGAGGAGCAGATGCGGGGCGCCCGCGCAGGATGCGGCCTTGCCGCGCTGGAAGGTGACGCCGAGCTGACCGACGACCCAGGAGTACTGCCAGGCCTGGGCAACGCAAACGTGATCGTCATCGGCATTGGTGGTCAGGGTCGGATAGGACCCGGCCGCGGGCAGCCCGTACTTGCCGAGGTCGCCGAGCAGGGTGTGCGAGTCGCCCCCGATGATCGCGTCGACCCCAGTCACGGCCTGGGCTAGCGCAAGGTCATTCTGATAGCCGTAGTGGGTCACCAGCACGATGTTGTCGATGCCCATCGCCTGGAGCTCGTCGACATAGCGCTGGGTCGTCTCGACCTCGTCGAGGAACTGCGTGGTCTCCAGCGGCTGGGAGGAGTTCTGGGTCTTGCCGGCGACGGTGATGCCGATGAAGCCCACCTTCTGACCCTGGAATTCCTTGATCGCATAGGGCTGGATGTAGTCGTTCGCCGTCGACGGCGCCAGAGGCGTGCCGATCTCGGGGACGACGTTCGCGCTGATCGCGATCGTCTCGCAGTTGGGATCGGCCGCGAGGAAGTCCAAGAACGCCGCCAGGTTGGCGTCGCCGTCGTCGAACTCGTGGTTGCCCAGCGCGAAGACGTCGAAGCAGGCCGTGTTCATCAGGTCGGCGTCGGCCTCCCCCTTGAACAGCGAGTAGAAGAGCGTGCCGGTGATGGCATCCCCGGCGTGGACCTTGACGACGTTGTCGAGCTGGGTCTCCAGCTCCTTGAGCTTGGCCGTCACCCGCGGGAAGCCGCCGAAGGGGACGGTGAAGGCGCCGCCGCTGGTCCCGAGGTTAAGGGTGTTGTTGACTGGCTGCAGGTTGGAGTGGTGATCGTTGATGTGCAGCAGGTTGACCGTCAGCGGGTCGTCGTCGCGGATGGTACCGGTCGCGGTTCGATTGGCGACGGTGGTGCCCGGCGCCGAGGCGATCTGTAGGGTCAGGCTGACGTCCGGTCCGACGACCTGGTCATCGTAGATCCGAACCCTCAGTGTCCCCTCACTCGCGCCCTTGGGGATCACCGTCGATACGGCACCCGGGCGGTAGTCCTTCGCCGGGCGGGCCGAGCCTGGGCGCGGCACGGCATTGACGCGCAGCGCGCTCGGGGCGGGGCGGTCGAGGGTCAGGTGAAAGGTGAGCAAGCCATCGCCCTCGTAGGCGACGGCATCACCCACCGACAGGGTCGGGTTGGTTGGCTTGCCCGCGGCCGGGGGGGAGCCGGCAAACGGGGGCGGGGCGGCAAAGGCGGCTCCCGCGACCAGGAGAGCGGTCAATGCGAGCCAACGGGGTCGGATTGGGGTCATGGCGGATACCTCCGATCGGTTCGGTGTGGGTCTTGAGGGCGTCCTGCGTGACTCAGGTCACCTCGCAGATCCTGCGCGTGCCGCGGGCTTGGTCTCGATCCGGGAGACCAGGGACCTTCCGCTCGCTTCACGCCCACGACGGGAAGCGTCGGACCCTGGATCGCGACTGCCGCAGTCCTGGTGAGGAACGGCGCCGAAACAACTCGAACATCGGCAGGGTGGATAAGCGCAGCGAAATCCACCAACGCCCCTGGTAGACTGCGCTTCGCTTGCCCACCCCATCTCCGTCGCGTTTCCGTTGTTTCTCAAGCGTTCCTGATTGTCTCGGCGCCAGCGATTGCCTTGGCGCCGCCGGGTCTCGCCCTTGGCAGCGCACTGGCAAGAGCTGCGGGAGGCTAGCCGAGCAAGATGACGGCAGAATGACTGCGCGATGAACCTTTTGGGGGCAAGAGGCCCGGCTGCCGGCGCGGGCCTCTCGCGAGCGCCTACCGCGCCGGTGCCCGGCTGACGGGGACCGACACCTTGGCCGATGCCAGGGACCGGTTGCCGGCGGCGTCCGCGGCCTCGTAGGTGAGGGTGTACACGCGCCCGGTGCCGTTGCCGGAGCGCTCGGCCCGCAGCTTGAAGGTTCGGTCGTCCACCACGACGATGTCATTCACGGTGTTGCCGTCGCCGGTGCCGTTGTCGGGCTCGTTCGAGGTCACCGACACCAACCGGATGCTGGGGCTCGGGTCGTCGCTGTCCGACGCCGTCACCGTCGCCCGGACCTCCACGTAGCGATGATTCGGCGGCCAGAGGACCTTGGGCGTCACGCTGACCTCGACGACCGGTGGGATCAGGTCGAGCGCGACGATCAAGGGGTCATGATCGGAGGTGCGGTAGGGGTCGGGTGAGTAGAGCTCCTCGGCTGTAGACTCGCGCTCGAAGCTCGCCTCGCCGGCGTCGCGGATCGTGTCGTTGTAGTCGAACAGCGGGACCTCGTCGGCGTTGATGTGCCACTCCGCGGCACCCACGACCTTGGGGGCGAGATCAGGGCTCGCCAGGGCGTGGTCGAGGTAGCCGAGCTGGCCGCTGAAGAGGTAGCTGTAGGCGTCCGGGCCCTGAAAGGCGTCGATCAGGTCCACGTACCCCGCGTCCTTGAGAACGGTGATCGGGTCCTCTTTGCGGTAGGAATTCAGGTCGCCGATGATCAGGACCTTGGCATCGCCGCTCTCGGTCGGGTCGGTCGCCAGCCAGTCGGCCAGGGCCTGAGCCGCCGCGGTTCGAGTGCCGTTGCAGTTGCCTTGACCGGTGGTCAGGTCGTCGTCGCCGAGGCCGCAGCCAGACCCCTTGCTCTTGAGGTGGTTGACGACGACGGTGACCCGCCCGTCGGCACCCGGGGCCGCGAAGGTCTGGGCCAAGGCCGGACGGTTGCGGTCGACGTCGGCTTCGAACGGGTTGACGAAGGCCGGATCATCGAGCACGGCTGGGGACCCGACCGGCGCCACCCGGCCAGTCCGGTAGATGATGCCGACCCTGATCGCGTCCGTTCCGATCAGACCCGCGTCGATGTAGGCATAGGTGTCCGCACCCGCGGTGTTGAGATCATCGACAATCGCGGCAAGCGTCTCGACCCCTGGGGAGTTCTCCAGCTCGACCAGGCCGATCACGTCCGCATCGAGCCCAAGCAGGGTCGGGGTGAGCTTCTCGCGCTGGCGGCGGAGCTCGGCGTCGCTGTCCGCGCCGCGGCAGTCGGCGGTCAGCGTGGGGCCGCAGGTGCCGGCGCTGTTGGAGGCGGTGGTGTCGATCGTGAGGAAGTAATTCAGCACGTTGAAGCTCGCCACCTTTAGGCTGCCGGCCACCTCCGGCGCTTCCGGCGGCTCGTTGACCGCCGTGAAGTCGTAGCTGAAGGCCGGCTCGACCGGACGGATACGCCAGGCGTCGGTGCCCGGCTGGCCGGCGAAGGACCAGTGAAGCACGCCGGTCAGCCCGCTGATGGTGTCGCCGCCGCGGAAGAAGTTCTCGACGCTCAGACCCGGCCGGGGCCAGAAGTACGGCTTGTCGACTCCGGTGTTGGGGATGGCCGCGTTCTGCACGTTGTTGTCGTCGTCGAGGATGATGGTGCGCCGGGCGAAGTCGATCTGGTGGTCGATGAGGCCCTCGGCGTCCGGGAGGTTCTGATCGGTGAACTGCCGCGGCCGCCCGCCCGCCGCGAGCACCAACTGGCCATAGCGGGCCAGCTCGAAGTACTCGGCGATCGCAAGCTCGGTGTCGAATCGGGCCAGCATCCCCTCGAACGGCTCGTAGTAGGTGTGGATGGCGGCGCGGGCGGCGTCGAGGTCGCCGGCCGGCACGCCCGGCACGGGCAACTCGATCGTTGAAGGAGTGGGCAGCGAGTTGCCCGAGCTCAGGACGTCAACGCTCAGCGCCGTCGTCGTGGTCGCCGAGAGCTGGCTCATGCCGAAGAAGTCGGAGGCGGCACCGGTGACACGGACCCGATCGCCGACCTTCACGGGCACCGGGCAGGAACCGCAGAAGACGAAGATCCCTTCCGAGGTCGCCGGATCAGCGTCCGCGTCGGCGTCTTCCTCCTGGATAAAGAACCCGCGGAGCTGGCCGCTGCCCTGGGTCTGGTAGGCGCCGACCACGATCGCCTCGACCGTGAAGGGGCCGGGGCCGGTCACGGCTGGACCGCTGCCCTGGATCTGGTGGATGGGGGTCGCCGTCGTATCGGCCTGGGCCGCACTGGCGAGGGCGAGGGCCGCGCCGGCGAGCCAGGGGAGGCAGGCGCCGACGAGCTGGCAGGGAATGGGCATGATCTGGATCTCCGGGGGGCTCGTTGAGTCGCTGGGGCTGGTCGGAAGCGGTGACCTTGGGCGCCGCGGCCCGTCGCAGCGGTGCGCGGCAGTCTGCCTGCGCTGGGTGACAGGCGTTTGAAGCTCGAATGAAGGCTGGGTTGCGGCCGCGGCCGGACGGCGGGCCGACGGGAGCGAGCGGCGGGCGAGCTGGGGCCTCCCTGCCCCAGGTGGCACGTTCGGAGCGTCAGTTGCGCTTCAGCTCAAAGACGCGGGTGCTGCCCGACTCCTCATAAGACACCACGAGCAATGGGTTCGGGCCGCCCGAGATCCCGGCGGGGACGAACTGCAGGCCCTCGGGCGAGACGTCGCCGCCGCCCTGGTAGTCGGTGGTGGCGATGAGCTGCACGAAGCTCGGCGCGGTGGGGTCGGTCACGTCGAAGACGACGATGCCGTTCTGCCGCTCCAGACCGACGAAGGCGTAGGTGCGGCCCCAGGCGGAACCGACCGCAACGCCCTCGGGCTCCGGACCCTTGTCGTCGCTGCGGGTATCCCAACTGTCCAACGCGGCCCGGTTGGTGTTGAACACCAGCTTACCGGTCTCCTCCTGGATTTGCGCCGTGATTTGCTCGATGGCGTCGCCGCTGTCCCACACCAGCTCGCCGTCGGCGGACCAGATCGACATTGAGCGGGCACCGAAGGCATGCAGCGAGGTGTACTTGTCGCCCTCGATACCATCGGTGGTGCTGACGTTGAGGCGGCCGAGTCGGGCCGTGAGATTGAGGTCGTCGAAGGTCAGGTCGCCGACCGTGTAGTTGTCGTAGTCGACATCGTTCCGCAGGGATCGGGCACGGATGACGTCGACGAAGCACGCATCTTGGTCCTCGTCGTTGTTCTTGAAATACTCGCGGGCGTCGCCCTCGTTGGCGCTCAGGATGTAGGTCGCTCCGCGACGCTTCATGGCGGCGATCGAGTCGGGCATGTACATGCCAAGCACCGGCCAGGGCTGGATGTTGATGGCCTTGCCGCCACTCGGGCCATCGCGGTCGCTCGCATCCAGTCCCGAGCCCTCGATGGAGTGGTCCTTGCGGCCGAGCGGCAGGATGTCTGTGACCGTCGCCCTCCGGATGTCAATAACGGCGAAGGCGTTGTTCTCCTGCAGCGCCACCCAGGCGGTGTTGCCCTCGGCGGCGATGTACTCGGGCTCCAGGTCCTGGGCGACCGTGGCACCCGGCCAGTTCAAGCGGACTCCGGCGTCGACTAGCTCGTCGCGGCGGTCGTT
Source organism: Chromatiaceae bacterium (assembly GCA_025458165.1). Taxonomy (GTDB): domain Bacteria; phylum Pseudomonadota; class Gammaproteobacteria; order Chromatiales; family Chromatiaceae; genus JALOTB01. The sequence continues at coordinate 12,588 of JALOTB010000008.1, forward strand.
GAAGGCCGAGAAATCCGCCGTGCGCACCGACTTCACCCCGGAGCGGCCCGCGAACTCGATCACGGTGACCGACCCTTCCGGGTTGACCGCCTTGGTCGGATCGGCGGTATCCAGGCAGCGCGGCTCGCCCTCGTTGGCGACCAGGAGGTAGCGCCCGTCGTGCGTGAAGGTAACGGAATCCGGCAGGGCCCCCACCTCGACGACGTCGATCTCACGAAGGGTACGCGTATCGAGGATCGCCACTTTCCCAGGCGCGGTGACGGGGTCGGCGGCGATGGCAATGGCAAGCCGGCCGTTCGCGACGGCCACGCTTTGGAGGTCGGCACCGTACTTGACGATGTCGATGCTCGTGTCGAGCTTGATGTCGTCGAGGTTGCGGGCATCGAGCACGTCGACCCGAACCTCGGCCCCGTTGGTCACAAAGATCCGCCGCGACAGCGGATCGTAGGCGGCGATTTCGGAGCCCGAGACCTCGCCGGTCGGGTAGCCGCCGCGCGGGACCAGGTACACGGGCGCACCCTCGGCACGCTGGTCGAGGAATGGCTCGCTCGCGGTCGCTACCCCGACGGCCACCGAGCTGGCCGCAAGAGACAGCAGGAGCGTTAGCTGGGACGTTTTCATCATTGATATCCTTTGTCTTTTCTGGGTTTTCGGGCGTGAAGGAGCGCCCGAGTGTAGTCACCCCTGATGACAAAGGCGTTACAAGCAGAAGGCCGACGGCTCGCCGCCGGTGGGTCACCGTTGCCGCGCTCCATCGGCGGGCCAATGGCGGTCGGTCCGACGAAAGAACCGCACATTTCGCGCCCAGTCGCACCCCGCCGCATTGACAAATCGCAGGCGCCCCGGGGTTTTCGTCCCGTCCGTTGATCGATGGCAACCAACCCTGGGTTGTCACGGCGGGGTCATCGAACAGCCAAGAACCTGACATCCAACGCGCTGATCATCCCGCCCGCGGTGAAGCAGCCGGTAGCCTCGAAGCCCGGTAGGCGCCCAGGTTGGACGCCCCCGCCACCTAGCCAAGGTACCGGAAACTCCGCCGCAAGGCGGCCGTCGGGCGGGCAAATCGGTCCTCCCGCGGCCCCCTCGGGCAACAGGGAGTAACGACGACATCCGTAGCTGAAGACAGGTCCCCGACTGGCGCGCGAGTGCGCCGCTCACCCCCGACCTGGGGCCGGGTCGCACGCGCGGGCTCGGCACGACAGCGGCTTCGGATCCCCGAGCGCCCGAGACCCCGCCGTCCACGAGCGGACGGTCCACCTCTGCACTTTCAGGGTAAACTGCTGATGCGAAACCAACTTCCACTTCGGGGACTCCTGTCCCTCACTCTCGTAGCCGGCCTGCAAATCGCCAGTAGCGCCTCGGCCGCCGAGGTCAAGAACGTCATCGTCCTGATTCCGGACGGCCAGTCGACATCGATCCAGACCCTGGGCCGCTGGTTCCGCGGCGAACCCCTGGCACTCGACCAGATGGGCGCCGGGACCATGGCCACCTGGATGGTCAATTCGATCACGACCGACTCCGCACCGGCGGCGACCGCGATGGCAACGGGCTACAAGTCGACCGACAAGTTCATCTCGGTCGGGCCGATCGAGGCCACCGCGCTCACCACCTATCAGCTCCCGGACGGTATCCCGGGCACCACCGACGACGAGCAGTGGAACTGGTTCTCTTACCGCCCGCTCGCGACCGTGCTCGAGGGGGCCAAGAGCCGAGGCAAGGCGACGGGCCTGATCTCGACGTCGCGGATAACCCATGCGACCCCGGCGGGTTATGGGGCGCACGTGGATAGCCGCAGCTTCGAGAACGACATCGCCGAGCAGCTCGTCTACCAGAACCTGGACGTCGTCTTCGGCGGCGGATTGGACCGCCTGCTGCCCAAAGAACTCACGGGCTCCCGCGAAGACGGCGAGAACCTGCTCGAGGTGCTGAAGGCGCGTGGCTATCAATGGGTGGAGAACAAGGCTCAGCTCGCTGCCCTCACCAGCGGCCGGGCCTGGGGGCTGTTCGCCAAAGAGGCGATGCTGCCGGACATCGATCGGCAATTTGTGTGTGAACAGACGCTCGTCTGCGACGAGCCGACGCTTGCGGAAATGACTGCCAAGGCAATCGAGCTGCTCGCGCAGGACGAGGACGGATTCATCCTGATGATCGAAGGCAGCCAGGTCGATTGGGCCGGCCACAACAATGATCCCGCCTATATGCTGCACGACTTCCTGGCCTTCGACGACGCCGTCCGGGTGGCGCTCGACTTCGCGAAGGCCAACCCCGACACCATGATCCTGGCGGCGCCGGATCACAACACGGGGGGCCTGTCGCTGGGTAACCGCTCGACCGATAACAGCTACGTCCGCGTCACGGTCGAGCAGCTGCTCGATCCGGTGCGTGGCATGAAGACCACGTCAGGGTACATCGAGTCTCAGTTGGAAAGCCCGCCAACGGACATCAAGGAGGCTGTCAGTACCTATTGGAACATCGCCCTCAGCGATGAAGATGTCGCTGCGATCGTGGAAGAGGAGAAATCGGTGGGCTATGCCTATGCGATCGCCAACATCGTCAGCAAGAGCCACACGGTCCTCGGCTGGACGACTTATGGGCACACCGGCGAGGACGTCCCCTTCTGGAGCTATGGCACCAGCGCGCCAGTCGGACACATCGACAACACCGATTTCGCGTGGACAGTAGCCGAGGTATTCGGTTTGAACCTGAATCTGGGTGATCCGGCCGGACTCAATCAGGCCCTGTTCGTCGATGTGGGCGCAACATTCACCAACACCACGCCGGTTGGGGACGCACACAATCCGGTGCTCAGGATCGCCCGGAACCGCGGCCAGCAATTCGACCTGCCGGCCAACAAGGACTATCTGATCTGGCGCGCCGGCAAGGCCCCCGAGAAGGTCTGCAAGCTCGATGGGGTGATCGTCTACGCACCCAAGGCCGATGACGGCAAGGGGCGCTGGTTCGCCTCGCAGAAGGCAATCGACGTCATCCGCACCCCCGGGCTCTGCAACCGGTGACGGGGCTTCTCGGCCGGAGAGCGACGGAGCAGCACGCCAGGGGGTCCAACAGGAAGCAGTATCCGCTGGTGCATGCTCAGCGCCACCCGCCGAACGGATGATCAAATCGGCCCAATGGATTGACCCTGCCGGACAGGGATGTCCGAGCGGCGGGGCTCAACGCCCCGCGGTTGCTCTGACGAACCAAGGCTCGCGTCGGAGGGTACCTCCCGGGCCCGAGCCCCTGCGCGGTGGCCAACGGCGCTGCGGCCTCCCCGAGCTACCCAGAGCCCCAGTCGGCAACCTCGGCGATCGCGTTACGAGCGCCGAGCCCGGGCACGGATGGCCCAACGCTCGCCCAACCTCACAACGCCGAATCCCGACTTGGTCGCGAGCTCGCCGATACCGCTGTCGCCGGCGGTCGGAACACGCAGCGAACGCAAACCTCGAAAGCGAGCGGTGAGCACGCCCCAAGGCGAGGGCGCGGCACAGGACACCCAGCGCTTCGGGCGCGCTATGCTTGGCGCTCCACTTGCTGGGGGTCTGCCATGCCAAAGGTCGAGGAGACGATCCGCTTCACGGTCTCGCTGCCACGCCCGCTGCTCGACGAGCTCGATCGGCGGCTGGTCGCGCGCGGCTATGCCTCGCGCTCGGAGCTGGTGCGCGACCTCATCCGCGCTCGGATGGTCGAGGACGCCTGGGCCGAGGGCGAGGAGGAGGTCGCCGGGGTGCTGACCATTGTCTACGACCACCACCAGCGTGATCTCAGCCAGCAGATCGTGGACGTACAACACCGCAACTTCATTCATGTGATCGCCACCACCCACGTGCACATGGACCATCACAACTGCCTGGAGACGATCATCATCCGCGGCCGCCCGGCGGAGATCGAGCGCCTGTGCCTGGAGATCGAGGGTCTGCGCGGGGTGCGCTTCGCGAAGCTCACGCGGGCGTCCCGGCTCGAGGTCTAGGCGCGGCCGAGCTCGGTGTCTGGCCCCATCAAACGTCCCAGCACAGGCGACGCCGGACCCCCGACTACGGATATACTCTGCCCGGCCTCGCGACCGGGCCCTGCCTCCCCGCAGCGGCGGTCCGCCGATCGCGCCAGGGCCTTTCCACGGCATAACCAGCAATCGGAGAACGACACATGCCCACCAGGATCAAGAACATCGCACTCGTCATCGCGGTCGGGGCGGCCCTCGCCAGCGCCGGCCCCCTCGCCACCGCTGATGCGCCGATCAACCAGAGCGGCTACATCACCGGCTCTCTGGTCATCGACTGGAACAGCCGGCTCCCCGAGAACCAGGACGCCAACGGCCCCAAGACCGGGATACCCGATGTCTTCAACATGGACGCGACAGTCGGTTACACCTTCTACAAGGGGAGCATCAAGTGCTTACCTTACATCTTCTCCGGCGTGGTGGGTCGGGTGCTGCAAGAGGGCTCGTGCACCTATGATCTCGACGTCGGCGTGATCAACCCCTCGGACACCAGCCAGAGGCGCGTCGTCGGCAAGCTGGCCGGACAGAGACCCATGGATCGTGAGGGTCGGACCGATCTGAGCAGCGCCAACCTGCGGATGGAGGTCCAGACCATCGGTCGAGCGACCGGCTTCACCTCCAAGTACTCGGGGTCGGTGCAGGCCGCCCCGGTGAAGGCGCGCACGAAGCTCACGGAGCTGTTGGCGGAGGCGGCCAAGCAGAGCGCGACCGTTACCCGGATGGTCGGCGGCCAGCAGGTGTCACTCACGATCGGCGACGTGGATCCGGTGACCTTCAAGACCGTCACCGTCCCCCAGGGTCCATCCTCGAATTACCCGGAGGCCGTGGTCAACGGCAAGCTCATCTACTCGTATGAAACCGACAACTGGTTCCCGACCCTGACGGCCAGCTACGGCGGCCAGACCGACACTATCTCCGGCGGCATGAAGTGGGTCGACGACAGCGAGACGAGCGGCCGCTACGAGCTCAACATCCTGTTCAACGAGGACAAGGCGACCGGCGGTGAGGCGGCCGCCTTCTCGGACGCCCAGGGCGAGGATGCCTTCTTCCAGGTCGACCCGGCTAAGCCGACCGTGAACGGCACCATCGCGTTCCGCGATACCTACGCCGGCGAGGTGGAGGCACCGGTCAAGAGTGAGGTGCGTTACGACATTGGCCTGCAGATGGTCACCCCGCAGCAGGCCCAGGTGCTCTGGAAGACCCTGCTCTTGATCCCGAACCAGCTCTACGGCGAATAACCCGCCACGCGTGTGGTGAAAGGCCGCCCTCCGGGGCGGCTTTTCGGTTCTCGGCCCGATCCGTTACGGAGAGGATCGAGCTCCGCGTCCCCCGCGCCCTGTGGCAGAGATGCCAGATGCGTCGCCCATCCGAAGCGCCAACCCTAGGGAGCAGTGATGGTGAGCGCCTTAGCCGTCACCATCGGACCCGGGCGCTCGGGGCTCAGCCGTGAGATGCACCTGAGCGACCCCGAGCTTGCCGAGCCGCGCCTCCGCGGGGCCGGCACGACGGTTTCGCACGGGACGCTCGCCAAGCGTCCCGCCTCGCACCAGGCGCAGCAGGATCGATCACGAATCCCTGCGACGGATCCGCCGCCCTTGCGGCAGGGCAGTTGCTGCCACATGTTCGGCCGCAGAGTCAGTCGACATGTGAGCGACGAGGGGCTGGTCCATGGGGATCATCGACAACTTCGAGGCCATGCTGGCGCGGGGTCAGGACTCGGCGCTGCTCCGTTTCAGCCTGGGTAGCGAGTATCTGAAGCTCAACCAGAACGCGCAGGCCGCCGAGCACCTGCGCCAGGCGGTGCGGCTCGACCCCGCCTATTCCGCCGCGTGGAAACTACTCGGCAAGGCGCTCGCGGCGACCGGCGCCCACGCCGAGGCGATCCATGCCTTCGACCAGGGGATCACCGCCGCCGAGGCCAAGGGGGACGTCCAGGCCGCCAAGGAGATGCGGATCTTCCGCAAGCGCTCGGAGAAGGCCATCGAGGGCTAACGTAATAGCATCTGTCCGGCGTGCGCGCAGAGTTGACTCGTGCCCGGCATCGGCACGCTGGTCAGCGGGGCGGAGGGTTGGCCGGGCATCGCCGACTTCGGGCGCGGCAGTCCCAAGCGTACTTGGTTGAGTCTGCCCGCTCGGCGGGCGAGCCGAACAACGCGGACATGGAAACCATCGACGGCAAGCGGCTGCGCCGCTTCCATGACAGGCGGCGGGGTCGACGGGCCCTCCACCTGGTCAGCGCCTGGGCACCAGTGCGCAGCGCCTCTCCCTGGCCCAGGTGGCCAGCGAGGCTCAAACCGAAGGAACCGGGTATGGGGACCGGTTTTCGTCTTCAGGTCACCTAACGCCTGCTCACATCACCATAGCGTTCGGTGCCGCCCTCAAAATCCTCGGCGCAACGAGCCGGCCGGCCGCCTTGTGGTCTCCTCGGCCGCTTTCGATGGGGGTTACCGACGTTCGCCCGACGCCCCGGTGGCAGGTCTATACGGCCGATTGCTGCCGTCCGTCTCACCGGACATGACCTAGGTCCGACTGGCCCATCGGCCTCGTCAATAGCGCTGAGCGAGTCGGACAGGGCGGGGCGGATACTCTGCGGAATGCGCGCGACAAAGCCGATGCGCTACGCCCTTTGCGAGCGGCTGCACGTCCGTCCCCAGGGGTCGGTGGCCGTGGCGCGAGCCGTGTCGGGTCCGATTTAGCGCGGCGCGACCTGGGCCTCTGAGGCCAGGCCGCGCACGCGGGCAAGAAAGGACTCCATGCCAGCGCGGCGATGGGGGCTGAGGACGCCCTCCAGTCCGAGGGCGTCGATGAACGGGCGCGGATCGGTAGCAAGCACCTCGGCGGGTGTCTTGTCCTGGAAGGGGATCAGGAGAACGGCGACCAGTCCGCGCACCAGGGGCCCCTCGGCATCAGCGCGATAGTCGAGCGTGGGTCGGTCGCCCTGGCCTAGGCGTGCGGCGAGCCAGGTGCGGGTCGTGCACCCCGCGACGAGATTGGCATCGATGCGCTCGGCATCCGAGATCGGCCGCAGCTCGCGCTCGAGCTCGCTGATGAGGTGAAAGCGCTCCTCCCAGGTCTCGAGGTGCTCGAAGGCGTCGATCAACTCCGCGGCGGTCATGGTGATTGTTCCTAAAGCGCGTCGGGCGAGAACGAGCGAGAGCTCACAGCATGGCCTCCCTGGCGCCGAGCCGCTCGTGGTAATAGCGGGCGAAGCGCCGGTCCTCGGCGATCACGTGATCGAAAAACCAGCGTTTGATCCCGTCGGCAGCCTCGACGCCAACGCAAGGCGCACCGCGCTCGGCATGGCTGCGAGCGACATCCACCAGCTCAGCCATCTCCAGGGCATGCTCGCCTTTGTGCTGCTCGAAGCCCGGGTATTCGATGGCCTCGAGGAAGGTCTCCTCCCGGACGAAGTGGTCGCGCAGGTGGTCGATTAGGGCCTGCATCCGCTCCCCGATGGGTGTGGTCTGGGTCTCACGATGCGCGGCGATCTCCCCGGATTCCGCGCCGGCATCGCAGAGCACAGCATTCAGGAGCGCTACCATCTTGCGGTGGTCGGCGTCCAAGGGCTCAATTCCAAGCAGCCAGGCATCGCGCCACACGAGTGCGACCATGGTCTCCTCCCTCGCATCGATCTTGTAATTCGTGCTCTTCGACCAAGCGTAGCGTAGATCGTGCGAAGCGAGACCGCGAATTCCCCGAGGTAATGCCGCGGGGGGCAGCCAGGCGCGACGACGGAATCGCGGTCCGGCGCTCAAGCTGCCCGAGCGGCGCTCGTCCTGGCCCGGCCAAGCGCCGCGAGCAGGGCCTTGAGGGAGGCGCTCACACTGTCCCGATCGATTGAGGCACCAGCCAGCCAGTGCCCGTCGACGTCGAGCTGGACGTAGGCCGCCGCCTCGGCATCGGTGCCCTCGCCGATTGCATGCTCCGCATAGTCCATCACCCGCAAGGTCTGGCCGCTGTGACGGGCCCAGGCGTCGACAAAAGCGGCAATCGCCCCCTCACCTTCGCCTTGCAGCGCGCGCTCCCCGGTGCGGTCGGCGATCCGCGCCTCGATCCGATCGCGGCCGTTGCGGGTCAGGCGGTAGCCGAGCAGCCGCGTCGGTGACTCGGCGAAATGGCGCAGGAAGATCGCGTGGATTGCGGACCCGTCGATCTCGCCGCCGCGCCGCTCGCTCTCGGCCTGGACCAGAGCGGCGAGCTCCACCTGCAGCCAGCGCGGCAGGTGCAGCCCGAAGTCGCGCTCCATCACAAAGGCCACGCCGCCCTTGCCCGACTGGCTGTTGACACGGACCACCGCGCGGTAGTCGCGGCCGAGGTCGCGCGGGTCGATCGGCAGGTAGGCGACCCGCCAGGGCTCATCGGGACGCTGGCGGGCGAGCGACTTGCGGATCGCGTCCTGGTGGCTGCCGGAGAAGGCCGTGTAGACCATCTCCCCGACCCAGGGGTGGCGCGGATGCAGCTCGATGCCGGTGCAGTCGCCGACCACCGCGATGATCTCGTCCGGGTTGGACAGGTCGAGCCCCGGGTCCACCCCCTGGCTGTAGAGGTTCATCGCCATGGTGACAATGTCGAGGTTGCCGGTGCGCTCACCGTTGCCGAGCAGGGTCCCCTCGACGCGCTCGGCCCCGGCCAGCACCCCCAGCTCCGCCGCAGCGACGGCGCAGCCGCGGTCATTGTGGGTGTGCACCGAGAGGACGACGGAGTCGCGCCGGCTGATGTGAGTCGCAAAGTACTCCACCTGATCCGCGAAGACATTGGGGCTCGAGACCTCGACCGTCGCAGGCAGGTTGATGATGCACGGGTGCACGGGGGTCGGCCGCCAGACGTCTACCACCGCCTCGCACACCTCGACCGCGTACTCCGGCTCGGTGGCGGTGAAGCTCTCGGGCGAGTACTGGAAGGTCCACTGGGTCTCGGGGTACTTGGCGGCCTCGCGGGCGACCCATTCGGCCCCGCGCCGGGCGATCGCCTTGACCCCCTCGCGGTCTTGGCCGAAGACCCACTCCCGCTGCACCGGCGAGGTGGAGTTGTAGACGTGCACGATCGCCCGCTCGACCCCGCGCAGGGACTCGAAAGTGCGGCGGATCAGGTCCTCGCGCGCCTGGACCAGGACCTGGATGGTCACATCCCGCGGGATCTGGCGCGCCTCGATCAGCCAGCGCACAAAATCGTGATCGGGCTGGCTCGCCGAGGGGAAGCCGACCTCGATCTCCTTGAAGCCGAGCTTGACCAAAAGCGCCCACAGACGGCGCTTCTGCTCGACTCCCATGGGCTCGAGCAGGGCCTGATTGCCGTCGCGCAGATCGACGCTGACCCAGCGTGGGGCCCGGGTGATGGTGCGATTGGGCCACTGCCGCTCGGGCAGATGGACCCTCGGGGTGGGGCGATACTTGCGGTGATCGAAGCGGCTCATAGGATCTCTCAGCTTCCGGCGGTCGTTGCGGCACTGGCCCCCGGATGGGGGGCCACTCCTCGGTGCTTGGCGGGCCCTGGTGGGGCCCCTGCCTTCAGGCCGCTGCCTGGTGGGCCTCGGCCGACGTCGCCCTCTCGTGAAGGACGGGGATAGGCTACCGAAAGACACCCGGCAGACGATTGCCTTTTCTGCCTAGCCAGCTATTCTCTGCGCAATATCCTGCTACGGAAAAGGCGAGGAGCAGCACAGGGACTAAGCTCGACCCTGCTAACCGGCTCCAACCGCTCATTCTTCTCGTTCGCGTTGATTCGCGTTCAGTTGCGGCCCTCTCCCACTCATGATCAAGCTCGACGCCTACGACCGCCGCATCCTCGCCGCGCTCCAGGAGGACGGGCGGATCAGCAACCAGGAGTTGGCCGACCGCATCGGACTCTCGCCCTCCCCCTGCCTGCGCCGGATGCGTGCGCTGGAGGAGGCCGGCATCATCGCGGGCTACCGGGCCCTGCTGGACCCCGCCAAGCTCGGGCTCGATCTCCTGGCGATCCTGAGCATCGCCATGGACCGCCACACCCCCGAGCGCTTCGCCGGCTTCGAGGCGGCGGTGAGCGCCCTGCCCGAGGTCCTGGAGTGCCTGCTGATCACGGGGCGGGACGCGGACTACCAACTCAAGGTCATCGTCCGCGACATGGCCGCCTATCACGACCTGTTACTGAACCGCATCACCCGCATCGAGGGCGTCTCGGGCGTGCACTCGAGCTTCGTGCTGCGCCGGGTGGTGGAGCGCTCCGCCCTGCCGCTTACCTAGGCTCTGCCCACGCGAGGGAAACGCTGGAGGAGCTCGCGCCTTTTTCAGCAAGGGGTTGTGCCGCCATGTTCAGGCTCGGCAACGACCGAAAATAAAGAAGCCGGGAAACCGCGCTTTTCCGGCTCCGTGCTGATCTTGGCCAGGATGGCCAATGATCAGCGTGTTCCTAGACCTCGGCCCACATCCGCAGCAGGTTGGCGTAGGAGCGGTCGACGTAGCCCGTGGTCTCGGTCCCCGGGCCCTCTTTGAGCAGGCGCTCGCGGGCCAGGTTGAGCTCGTAGAGCAGCTCGCGCTGGGCCGCGTCGCGCACGTAGCTCTGGATCCAGGTGAGGGCGACCAGGCGCTCGCCGCGTGTGACCGGGGCGACCTGATGGAGGCTCGATGAGGGATAGAGCACGGCATCCCCCGCGGGGAGCTTGACCCGGGTGTCGCCGAAGGAGGTCCGTACCACCAGCTCGCCGCCGTCGTAGCTCTCCGGGGGATTCAGGAAGATCGTCATCGACAGATCGGTGCGAAAGCGCGGCCCGGTGGTGCCCATGATCGGGTCGTCGACATGGTCGCCGTAGGTCATCCCGGGCTGGTAGCGGGCGAAGATCGGGTCGGCGACGCGGTGCGGCAGGGCGGCGAAGCGGAAGGTCTCGTTGTGACCCAGGCTCGCCATGAGGACGCGGATGAGGAGCTGCATGCGCTCGGGCTCGGCCTGCATCTCTTCGTTCTGCTTGACCCGCGCGGCGGCGAAACCGGCGGTGAGGCGGCCGTCGACGAAGCGTGCCTCGGCGAGCACCTGGTGGATCTTGTCGAGCTGGGCGGCGTTGAGCAGGCCCGGGATGGTGAGCAGCATCGGTGACCCCCTGAGTTCAACGAAGGACGGCGCCCCGGCCCGGGCGAAGGCCCGGCCGGATCTTGGCGCCCTTTGGTAGAATGCGCGCCCAAGCTGCGCGATGAAAGAGGTGCCCAATGATTCTCAAGGCCATCGTCGACGACCAGGAGTACAGCCTCAACGTGCCCGATGCCCTCCTGATCGAGGGCGAGGACTTCTTTGCGAAGCTGGATCGGGACATGGATGCCGGCTGGCAGATGAGCCGCGAATGGGTATCGAGTCCCAATCGCCTGGAGCGCTGCCAGATTGTGGCCGACAAGCTGCTGACGGCCCTGGAGACCGAGAACGAGAAGCTCGGCCTGCTCGCCGCCGGCTATATCCTGAGCCGGATGCCTGGGGTCGAGTCGGTCGAGCTCGACGTGCAGGGCGAGATCCAGAATAACCAGTTCCACTTGCGCGAGGCCGCGCCGACCCGCGAGGCCGAGCAGGGCGAGGTCGCCGGCGGGGGCCTCGGCAAGCTGGCGGCCATGGAGCAGGCCGGCAACGACGTCACCAAGGTCTTCCGCGTCGGCAAGGGCTACCGCTTCTCGGTCTATGACCACGCCTGCGATGAGTGGCAGGACTCGCCGCTGGTCGCCAGCCGCGAGGAGGCGGAACTCCTGCGCCAACAGGCCTTCAAGGCACGCTTCGAGGCGCTGCAGAAGGGCGGGAACTGACCCGCGTGGCGGATCTCTTCACTGTCACCGCACCGCTCGCCTTGCGCCTGCCGGATGGCGGACGCAAGGTGATCGCCGCCTGCTTCCCCCACCCGCTGGGCCTGCTCTACCTCGATATCTTCTGGCACCTCAGCACCCCGGATCAGGCGGCCCACCTGATCCGCGGCGAGCCCTCCGGCGAGGGTCCGTGGAAGATCGGCGGCTGCGTGCTGACGGTTCTTGGCTGCCACCACACCGACCCCGAGCTGGCCGAGCCCTTCGCCCGCTGGCGCGAGTACCTCGAGACCCAGGGTGCGGACTACCCGCCGCCGGAGCAGATCCGCGCGATCGCCCGGCGGCTGGGGGCGGCGGTCTGAGCCACTCACCCAAACGGGAACCACGGCGGCGAGGACAGCACTCGATGCGAGTGCGGCGTCCCAAAGCCCCTAACCAGTACCTTGGACGCTAGCACCTTAGCCTGGGAAGGCTGGTTCAGCCTCGGGGTCGTCGGACTCTGCCTCGGCCTGTTGGCGACCAATCGCTATCCGCCCGACGTGGTGATGGTGGGCGGTCTCACGCTCTTGCTGCTGTCTGGTGTGATCACGCCGGCGGATGCCCTCTCGGGCCTGTCGAACGAGGGCATGGTGACCGTGGCGGTGCTCTATGTGGTCGTCTCGGGCCTGCAAGAGACGGGCGGGACGTCCTGGGTCTCTCAGGCCGTGCTTGGCCGCCCGCGCTCGCTCGCGCAGGCGCAGATCCGCCTGATGGCCCCGGTGTCCGCCCTCAGCGCCTTTCTCAACAACACCCCGGTGGTGGCCATGTTCATCCCGGCGGTGCAGGACTGGGCCAAGCGCCATGGCCTATCGGTCTCACGGCTGATGCTGCCGCTGAGCTACGCCGCGATCGCCGGGGGCACCTGCACGCTGATCGGCACCAGCACCAACCTGGTGGTCAACGGGATGCTGATCGCGCACACGGGGGAGTCCGGGCTCGGGATGTTCGATATCGCCTGGGTGGGGGTGCCGACGCTGATCCTGACCCTGGTCGCCGTGGTGCTGCTCGGGCACCGCCTGCTGCCGGAGCGCCGCTCCGTGCTGAGCCTGCTCGAGGATGCGCGCCAGTATACGGTCGAGATGACGGTGGAGCCGCGCAGCCCGCTCGATGGCAAGAGCATCGAGGAGGCCGGCCTGCGCCAGCTCCCGGGCATGTACCTGGTGGAGGTCGAGCGCGACGGCCAGGTCATCCCGGCGGTGGCGCCGGAGCAGCGGCTGCGCGGCGGAGACCGGCTGCTCTTCGCGGGGGTCGTCGACTCGGTCGTCGACCTGCAACGCATCCGCGGTCTGGTGCCGGCCACCAACCAGGTGTTCAAGCTCCAGTCCCCGCGGCACGTGCGCTGCCTCGTCGAGGCAGTGGTCTCGGAGAGCTTTCCCCTGCTCGGCAAGAGCATCCGCGAGGGGCGTTTTCGCACCCACTACCAGGCCGCGATCATCGCCATCGCACGCAACGGCGAACGGATTCAGCGCAAGATCGGCGATATTGTGCCGCGCCCGGGCGACACGTTGTTGATGGAGGCGCACCCCAACTTCCTGGAGCGCTACCGCAACAGCCGCGACTTCCTGCTGATCAGTCAGCTCGACAACTCCACGCCGACGCGCCACGAGCGTGCCTGGGTGGCCATCACCATCATGGCCGGCATGGTCGCCAGCGTCACCTTCGGCTGGCTCAGTATGCTCCAGGCCTCGATGCTCGCCGCCGGGCTGATGCTGATCAGCCGGTGCACCACCGCCTCCGCGGCGCGGCGCGCCGTGGACCTGCAGGTGCTGTTAGTGATCGCCGCCTCCTTCGGCATCGGGCTTGCGCTGCAGAAGACCGGCGCCGCCGCCCTGATTGCCGACGGCATGATCGGCCTCGCGGGCGACGACCCCTGGCTGACGCTCGCCCTGGTCTTCCTCGCCACCTCGGTGTTCACCAATCTGATCACCAACAACGCGGCGGCGGCCCTGATGTTCCCCATCGCGGTCGCCGCTGCGGCACGGCTCGATGCCAGCGTGCTGCCGTTCGCCATCGTCATCATGAAGGCCGCTTCGGCCAGCTTCGCCACGCCCATCGCCTACCAGACCAACCTGATGGTCATGGGACCGGGCGGCTACAGCTTCGTCGACTACCTGCGTCTCGGGGTGCCGCTCACCCTTCTGACGGGCATCCTGACGGTGCTGATCGTGCCACTGGTTTGGCCGTTCTGAGCGGGCGGCCTGAACGCGGTGGGCCGGCGCAGGCGCGCCCTCCCCCCGGCTGTAGGACCACCAGCGACGGCGTCGCTCAGGCCCCCTGAGCCGCGGCGCGCTGTGCCCGCATATCCCGGCCCTTTGGGGCGCTCTTCCACCAGTCCCTGTGGCGGAACTCAGTGGCGTCCTGGGCCATGGGGCGATACCGCCCCGCTTGCACGAAGCCCCAGCCCTTCACCCGCGGGCCGTGGATGAAGAGCGTCCAGGCCGGGTGGCCATTACGCAGAACGACCCGGTGGTAGTCCGCGCCTCGCAGCAGGTTCAACCGGCCGGGACGCAGGCGACGCACCGCCGGATGCCCAGGATCGCCGCCCTGCGGGCGCAGCTCGTCATAGCCCCCGGCCAGGACCAGGCTGACGGCCCGTCCCCAGGGGTGATCGTGCAGGCCGCGGTCGGGGTCGGAGTCGACGAAGCGATGGATGTACGCGTGCCAGCCGAACGCGCCGAACAGGTAGTAGCGCTCCAGATAGGGCTCGCCACCCTCGCCGTCGATGAAGCGGCAGGGCAGCCGGGCGGTGAGACGAAACAGCAGGCGCTCGATCACAGTCGCCAAGGGCTCCTCGGTGGGGTCGTCGGCCGCCATCATACGCACGGGGTGGCTCAGATGCTGAGCCCGCTGTCGCGCCTCGCAAGCCGTGATCCCGCGAAGGGCGCGTCGCGGCCTCGTATACTTCGCACCGGCCCCAGGGCCGAGCCCCCGCAACGCACCGCTTGAGAGCATGCGCATCCCAGACTACCAAGGCGGCAGCATCGTCAACCTCATGGCGAGCCTTCTGCGCGCCCGCGGCGGGGAGAGCGCCTACCAGTCGCTACGCCTCCTCCCACCCGAGTCGATCGCGGGTCACACCAATCTCGTCCTCCTGGTCGTTGACGGGCTCGGGGCCGACTGGCTGGCGCGCCGCTCGCCCGCGGGGATCCTGAGCCGGCACCTCGCGGGTCGGATCGACTCGGTCTTCCCGCCGACTACCGCGGCGGCGATCACCAGCTTCCTCACCGGCGAGGCCCCGCAGCAGCATGGGCTGACCGGCTGGCACATGTGGCTGCGCGAGCTCGGCTGCGTGATGACGGTACTCCCGGGCCATCCCCGCTGCGGGGGCCAGTCGTATCGCGCCGCCGGGATCGACCCCGTCCGGCTCTTCGGTCACGTCCCGCTCTCGCAGCGCATCGCCACGCGCGCGGTCACGGTCTCCCCGGCCCAGATCGCCCACTCGGACTTCAACCGGGCCCATCTCGGGCGGGCGGACCTGCGCACCTTCACGACCCTGCACGGGATGTTCCGCACCACGCTCCAGGCGATCCGGCGAGACCAGGCACCCAAATACCTCTACCTCTATTGGCCCCGCCTCGACAGCATCGGCCACGAGCAGGGCATGGAGAGCGGCGCGGCTGTGGCGCATCTCAAGCAGATCGAGCAGGCCCTGACCGACTTCCTCGTGGCCGCGGCGGGGACCGAAACCCTAGTCCTGGTGACCGCCGACCATGGGCAGGTCGACACCGCGCCCGCCGACCGCATCGACTTGGCCGATCACCCAGAGCTGGCCGACTGCCTGGCGATCGCACTCTGCGGCGAGCCGCGCGCCGCCTTCTGCTACCTGCGCCCCGAGCGCGAGTCTGACTTCCTGGCCTACTGTCGGGAGGTGCTCGGACAGCAGATCGCGGTCCACCCCAGCCGCGAGCTCCTCGACCTCGGCCTGTTCGGTCTCGGCGCCCCCCACCCACGGCTCGCCGAGCGTATCGGCGACTACGTCATCCTCGGACGCGGCAGCACCGTGATCCGCGACCGCCTCCCGTTCGAGGAGCACCATACCCAGATCGGCGTCCATGGGGGGCTCACCGATGCCGAGCTGGAGGTGCCGCTGTGCGTGCTGCGCGCCTAGTCTCCGACTGGATCGACCGGATGCTGAGGCGCGAGCGCCGCGACTCGGGCGTCCTCGTCGCCATCTGGCTCGCCGACTCCGCGGGCGCACCGTGCCGCTCGGTCGACCGGGTCGAGGCCTTGGCCGGAGGCGGGCTCGAGGGCGACCGCTACGCCAGCGGGGCCGGGTTCTGGAAGGCCACCGACGGCTGCCAGGTCACGCTGATCGCCGAGGAGGACCTGGCGCGCGCCGAGCGCCGCTACGGCATCCCACTCGCGGCCGGTCAGCACCGGCGTAACCTGGTGGTACGCGGGCTGCGACCTGAGGCCGTCCGCGGCCACCACCTGCGCATCGGAGGGGCCCTGCTCGCCTGGCACAGACCACGCCCGCCCTGTCTGTACCTCGACTCGATCACCCGACGCGGGACTGCCAAGGCGTTGGGTCGGCACAGCGGCATCTGCCTGCGCGTAACCGAGGGCGGCCCGATCCGAGTGGGCGATGGGGTTCGCCTGATCACCAGTGGTCGCCTGCCGCCAAGAGACGCCGGCGCATGAGCGCGCGAGCGCATCGCGACCTTGCGACACCCGCCCCCAGCGCCGACACTTGAGGCAGCCCCCGGAGGACTGGCCCGTGAACCCGATCCCGCGCCTGGCACTCGCGATCGCCCTGATCGCGGCCGCGCTCACCGCTGGCGCTGCTGCGCCGGCGAGCGCCCCGGCCGCCGGGATGCTCCTGGTTGCCGCCCGCGACATGGCCGACCCGCGCTTTCGCGGCACAGTAATCCTGCTCGCCCGGCACGATGAGAGCGGGAGCCTCGGGGTGGTGCTGAACCGCCCGGCCAAGCTCTCGGTCGGCGAGGCGGTACCGCCGCTCGCCGCGACCCCCGCCGCCGATCAGCGGCTCTATCTGGGCGGTCCGGTCGCCATCGAGCAGGTCCTCTACCTGGTCCGCCGGAGCGAGCCGCCAGCGGGACTGATCCCAGTGATCGACGACCTCCACCTCGGCGCCGCCAGGGACCGGCTCGAGGCCCTGCTCGGCGAGCAGCCGGAGCTGCCGCTGCGCGTCTTTGCGGGCTATGCGGGCTGGTCCGCGGGCCAGCTCGCCGGGGAGCTGGCACGCACGACCTGGCACCTGCTGCCGGCGAGCGCGGACGAGGTCTTCGCCGATCCCGAAGGGCTCTGGCACCGGCTGATCGAGCGCGCCGCGCCCTCCGGGATCCTCGTCTGGCGAGGGGCAGCGGGATGAACGGCGCGCTCTGGCGGCCCTTGTGCGCGCTCGCCCTGGCCTGCACGGCACTGCTGGCCTGGGCGCAGCCGCCGGTCACGGTCGATCGCGTCGACCTCTCGCGCTACATGGGCCTCTGGCACGAGATCGCCCTGATCCCCAATTTCTTCCAGCGTCGGTGCGTCGCCGACACCAGCGCCGAGTACGCCCTGCGCGAGGACGGGCTGGTGTCCGTCACCAACCGCTGCCGCAATCCATCGGGCCAGATCGACCAGGTCGAGGGCGTCGCCCGCATCGTCGACCCCCAAACCAACGCCAAGCTCGAGGTGAGCTTCTTTAGCCTCTTCGGGCTGCGGCCCTTCTGGGGCGACTACTGGGTCCTCGGCCTCGGGGATGACTACGACTACGCCCTGATTGGCACCCCAAGCCGGCGCTACGGATGGATCCTTGCCCGCGACCCTGAGGTGAGCGACGAGCAGCTCGCGGGCTGGCTCGCGTCGCTCGCCGAGCAGGGCTACGACCCCAAGGCCTTCGTCCGCTCGCCGCGGCAGACGGACTCGGAGAAAGAGACTGGCCGCAAATGAACACAAATGGGAAATTGGCGCCGCCGAGCTTGCTTGCGTGGCTGCACCATCGCCCAAGCCGATGGAATGACCAGGACAGCGCCCAATCAATTCTTGATTTGCGTTCATTCGCGTTCATTTGCGTCAAGATTCTCCCCCCAAGCGAAACCGCCTGACCCGCACCTTGGCCGTCGGCCGGTCGCTCGCCATCTACTACGGGCTGATGCCGCTGCGCGCCCGGCGCATGGCGCGGCTGTACGCGCGGTTCGTCCGGCCGGACTCGCTGTGCTTCGACGTCGGCGCCCATGTCGGCAACCGCGTGCGCTGCTGGCGGGGGCTCGGGGGCCGGGTGGTGGCGGTCGAGCCGCACCCCGACCTCGTGACGGTGCTCGGCCGGCTCTATGGTCGGGACCCGCAGGTGCACCTGGTCGCTGCGGGTTTGGGGGCTCGCGCCGGTCGGGCTCCGCTGCTCGCGGACGGGCACAACCTCACCGTCGCCACCTTATCGCCCGACTGGGCGGAGCGCATGGGGTCAGACCCCGCCTTTCGCGGCATCGCCTGGCGCCCGCAGGGGGAGGTGGAGGTGACCACGCTGGACGCGCTGATCGCGCGCTTCGGCCGACCGGACTTCGTCAAGATCGACGTCGAGGGCCTGGAGGCCGAGGTGCTCGCGGGTCTCTCCGAGGCGCTGCCCGCGATCTCCTTCGAGTATCTGGCCGCCGCCCGCGAGGTCGCACTCGTCTGCGTCGATCGCCTCGAGGCCCTCGCCGCCTACCGCTACAACTGGTCGCCCGGAGAGAGCCACCGTCTGGCCTCAGCCGGCTGGCTCGACGCCGAGGCCATCCGCGGTGTCCTTGCCGACCTCGCCGCCGGATCGGGCTCGGGGGACGTCTATGCCCGGCTCATCGGCAGCGACCGCCGTCCCGGAGTCAAAGGTCCTTAGCAGCAGACCATGCAGCTCGTGCGTCGGCCCCAGGGCCGGCCGCTCGGGGGTCAAGCCGGGGCGGAAGCCCTCAGCGATCAGGGCGTCGAGCAGGTCGCGTCGGTGGGTGATGAGGTGCACAGGCACCTCGTTGGTCGGCTCGCGCCCGCCCACGCTCGCCGGCGGCTGGTGGTCGCCGATCACCAGGAGCACCCAGTCGGACCCCTCGGCCTGCCGTAGCCAGCCCGCGAGCCAGGAGAAGGCATAGGCCATGGCCTCGGCGTAATCGGCCGAGAGGTCCTTGTAGTTCGGGCGTACCGCCAGCGCGGCGGCGAGCTCGGACTCGTCGAAGGGGGCCGCGCCGAGCACCCGCCCCCAGTCGAGCTCGTAGGGCGGGGTGGGCCGGAACGGGGCGTGGGTGCTGATGGTCGGGAAGAAGACGAAGCGCGGTACGCCGTCCTCGGCGTGCAGCTCCCGCTCCTTGAGCCGAGCAGCGGCGAACTGATCGGGGATGCGCCACCAGCCGAGATCCGGGCCGCGGTAGTCGAGCGCCTGCTCCCCGTAGATCTGCGCAAAGCCGTAGAAGGCCCCCTCGGGCCAGTCCTCACGCAGCCCCGGCATCATCGCGAGCACCCGGTAGCCTTCGCGTGCGAAACGATGGACCAATGTCTCGCGCGCTTGGGTCAGGAGCTCGGTGTAGGTCGCGTTGTCCCGCACCTCGATCCCCGCCAGCAGGCTCGCGTGCGACAGCCAGGAATAGCCGCCGTAGGTCGGCGCGTGAACCAGGGCCGAGACCGCCGCACGTCCCGACTCCGCGACCGCGCGCTCCAGCTCGGCGTGCGCGGCGGCCACCCGCTCGCGCAGCCCTGGGCGGTCGTAGACCAGGGCCCCGTAGGATTCGAGAAAGACCAGGATGAGGTGCGCGCCCCCGAGCCGGCCCAGGTCGGACTGGATGGCCGGAGCGCCGATGGGTAAGGCGCCGGCGCGCGCGCGCGCCGCGAGCCAGAGCCGGGCCTGCTCGGCGTAGGTGAGAGCGACGGGCGCGGCAAACCAGCGCGCACCGGGCAGCGGCGGGTTCAATAGACCGCCGAGATAGACCGCCAGTAACGCCGCCGATCCCAGCCCGAGCACCCGCCTCGGGCGCGCCAGCCCGACGGCGAGACCCACCCGGCCGAGGGCCCAGCGCAGGCCGAGATAGATCAAGACCGAGCCCAGCACGGCGCCGGCGAGCGCCGCGGCGCTGGCCCAGGCCGGCATCGCCTCGAGGAGCATGGCCGTGACGTTGGGGACGTGCGCCAGGTCCCAGTAGAGCTCCAGCGGCCGCCCCAGCGCCCCATCGACCGTCACCGCGACATAACGGCCCAGGGTGAGCAGGGTCAGCGCCAGCGCGAGGACCCTGAGCAGCGCCCCGGGCGGGGGCCCGCGCAGCCCCGCCCAGAGCGCGAGCCCGAGGATCACCAGGGCGATCTCGATCGAGACCTGGGCCGCGGGCCGGATGAAGGGGGTCGGCGAGAGACCCACGAACGAAAGGGCAAAGTTGAGCAGCAAGAGCGCCGCGGCCAGCCCCAGCCAGCCGCGCCACCCAAGCCCGGTCCGAGTCGGCCCCTTGCCCAAGCTACTGACGCTTGGCCTCGAGCTCGATGATCAGCTCGACCTCGTCGCCCACCCAGCCGTTGTCGACGCTGTAGGTCATCCCGTAGGCGCTGCGCTTGAAGCTACCGCGCGCGGAGACCCCCATCACGTAGGGCTTGCGCCCGAGCAGCCCACCGCCGAACGGATACTCCCCGCTCTTGTTCCAGGTCGCCTCCAGGGTCACCGGTCCCTTGCGGCCGAGCAGCTCCAGCTCGCCGTCGATGCGGTACTGGCGATTGCCCAGCGCCGTCGCCTTGGCGGCAGTGAAGGTCATCTTGGGAAACTCGGCGCTGTTCAGGAAATCGGCGCTCCGCAGGTGGTCGTCGCGCCGCTGGTGGTTGCTGAAGACGCTCGCGGTGTCGATCACCACGCGCAGGTCAGTCATCTCGCCGCTCTTCTCGTCGAAGGTGAACGACCCCTCGGCCTTGCGGAACATCCCCAAGACACGGGCGTAGCCGATGTGATCCACCATGAAACCGACGCTGAGGTGGTCGGGGTCGATCTCGTAGCGCTCGGGGGCGCCCTGGAGTGGGGCCGAGACCGCGAGGCCGAGCAGGACCGCGAGCAGCAGTGGGCGGGACAACCGGATCGATCGGGTCGAATCGTTCATCGTGTTTCTCCGGTGGACGGCTCGGGGCCGGCATGGCGGGCGAGCCAGTGGACGTCGACGGCGAATGAATAGATGAGAACGACGAGCCCCGCCGCCGCCAACGCGGCGCTGGTTGCAGGGGCAAGGATCGGCGTCAGGGCGAGCGTCAGGCTCAAGACCTGGACGACGCAGACCGCCTGCCGCCGGCGGCTGGGTGGCAGTGGGCGCGCCAGCCAGGGCAGGAGGTAGGCAGCGGCGACGAAGGCATAGCGCATCAGGCCCGCGGCGAGCACCCAGACCCCGGCCTTCCCGAGCGACCAGACGAGCAGTGCCAGCACCGCGATCAGCAGGGCGTCGGTCTCCATATCGAACCGGGCGCCGAAGGGGCTGGCCCAGCCACCGCGGCGGGCGAGCCAGCCGTCGACCCCGTCGAGGGCGGAGGCGGCCAGCCCCAGCGCGAGCGCGGTCCAGGCAATCGCCGGCGCCCCGCCCTCCCCGACCAGCCCGGCGAGGAGCGCAGTCAGCACGCCCCGCAGCAGGGTCACCTGATTG
Organism: Chromatiaceae bacterium; assembly: GCA_025458165.1. Lineage (GTDB taxonomy): Bacteria > Pseudomonadota > Gammaproteobacteria > Chromatiales > Chromatiaceae > JALOTB01. The sequence goes on from JALOTB010000008.1 coordinate 33,938, forward strand.
GCGGGTCCCAGGCGCTCGTGAGGACGGTGATCGCTCAGGAAGCCGAGCAGGAGGAGCACCAGCAGGTAGGCCGCGAGCACCTTAGGCAGGTACCAGGGACCGAGGCTGAGCGCCCGGTCGAGGCCCAGCGCCAGCCCCAGGAGGACAGCCAGGCCCATAGCCGCGTTCGCCGCCGCGCTGCGCAGCAGCGGCGGTTCGGGGAGCAAAAGTTGACGCAGCGGCAAGGGCATCAGGCGGCGGCTCGCTTGGCCAGCGACGGCGGCCGACCGCCGCCATCGCCTAGAATGGGGTCCTATACAGGCCGGTTTCTAGGGGAGGTCAGTCCGTGAAAGGTCACCCAATGGACCCGCCTCTTAGTCCGACTTGCGTCCATTCGCGTTCATTTGCGGCTCAACCTCCTCTGATCGACCAGGCGCAACCATGACCGCACAGAGCCGAGCCTTCTGGGTCGCCGCCCCCAGCCGCGGTGAGATCCGCCGCGAGTCGCTGCCCCCGCTCGGCCCTGGCGAGGTGCGGGTGCGCACGCTCTACAGCGGGATCAGCCGCGGCAGCGAGACCCTGGTCTTTCGCGGCGAGGTCCCACCGAGCGAGCACCAGCGCATGCGCGCCCCCTTCCAGGCCGGCGACTTCCCGGCCCCTGTCAAGTACGGCTACATCAGTGTCGGGCGGGTCGAGGCCGGTCCGCCTGGGCTGACCGGACGTAACGTCTTCTGCCTGCACCCCCACCAGGACCTCTACCAGGTGCCGGCCGAGGCCGTGCACCCCCTGCCCGATGGCGTCCCACCCGGGCGGGCGGTCCTGGCGGCGAACCTGGAGACGGCGGTCAACGGGCTCTGGGATGCCACCCCACGCATCGGCGACCGGATCGCAGTGGTCGGCGCCGGGACCCTCGGCTGTCTGGTCGCCTGGCTCACCGGGCGCATCCCCGGCTGCACGATCGAGCTGATCGACGTCGACCCCGCCCGCGCCCCGGTCGCCGCCGCCCTCGGTGTCGGTTTCGCCCGCCCCGAGGACGCGAGCCCCGACGCCGACCTGGTGATCCACGCCAGCGGCGCCCCGGCGGGGCTCGCCACCGCTCTGGGGCTCGCGGGATTCGAGGCCAGCGTGGTGGAGCTGAGCTGGTTTGGCGACCGGCTGGTATCGCTGCCGCTCGGCGCGGCCTTCCACCAGCGCCGGCTCAGCCTCCACTCGTCCCAGGTCGGCTCGGTGGCCGCCGCCCAACGCCCGCGCTGGGACCACCGTCGCCGCCTCGGTCTGGCCCTATCGTTGCTAGCCGACCCCGCGCTCGATGTCCTGGTCACCGGCACGGACCGCTTCGAGGACCTGCCCGAGGTAATGGCCCGGCTCGCGGCCGGCGCCCCGGGCACGCTCTGCCACCGCATCGTCTATCCTGGAGCCCCCGAATAGGAGAGCCCTGATGTACACACTCTGCGTCCGCGACCACGTAATGATCGCCCATAGCCTCTCCGGCGAGGTCTTCGGGCGCGCCCAGCGCCTGCACGGGGCCACCTATGTCGTCGACCTGGAGCTGCACCGCAAGGAGCTGGACAGCGACGGCCTGGTGGTCGACATCGGCCGCCTGAGCCAGACGCTCCGTGCCGTGCTCGACGAGCTCGACTACCGCAACCTCGACGAGGAGCCCGCCTTCGCCGGCCGGAACACCACCACCGAGTTTCTCGCCCGGACCGTCTTCGACCGCGTGGCCGAGCGCATCCACGCCGGCGATCTGGGCGCCTCGGCGATCGGCCTCGGAAGCATGCGCGTGGTGCTGCGGGAGTCGCACGTTGCCTGGGCCGCCTACCAGGGTGACCTCACGCCCTGAGCCGCGCGCGTGCCGCGTCTGGCGCTCCTCCTGTCCGGCGACCCCGAGACCGCCACCGGCGGCTATCTCTACGACCGGCGCATCGCCGAGGGCCTGCGCCGGCTCGGCTGGGAGGTGCGGGTGCAGTCGCTGGACGCGAGCTTTCCCGATCCCTCCCCGGCCGCGCTGGCCGACGCGGCGCGGGTGCTCGCTGAGCTCCCGCGCGGAGAACTGGTCCTCATCGACGGGCTCGCGCTCGGAGGCATGCCACGCTTGGTCGAGGCGCAGGTCGGACGACTGCGGCTCGTCGCCCTCGTTCACCACCCGCTGGCCGAGGAGACCGAGCTGACCCCAGAGCGCGCGCAGGCGCTCCGCGTGGCCGAGCGCCGGGCGCTCGCCGCCGTCTCCCAAGTCGTGGTAACCAGCCGGTTCACCGCCCGTCTGCTCGCGGACTACAAGGTGCCCGCCGAGCGCGTCGCCGTGGTCGAGCCGGGTACCGATCCAGCGCCGCCGGCCCAGGGATCGGTGGGCGCCGGGGTCGCACTCCTCTGCGTCGCCGCGCTCACCCCACGCAAGGGTCAGACCGACCTCATTGCCGCGCTCGCCCGGCTGCGCGACCGCGACTGGCGCCTCACCCTCGTCGGCAGCCTAGAACGCTCCCCGTCGACCGTCGCGGCCATCCGCCGGCAGATCACCGACCTCGCGCTCGACCAACGGGTCGAGCTCGCCGGGGAGGTGAGCGCTGCCCGGCTCGGGCCGCTCTACCGAACCGCCGACCTGTTTGTGCTGCCCACCCGTTTCGAGGGCTACGGGATGGCGCTGGCCGAGGCCCTCGCCCACGGCTTGCCGGTCGTGAGCTGCGATGCCGGCGCCGTGCCGGAGACCGTCCCCACGGACGCCGGCACCCTGGTGCCGCCCGGGGACGTCGACGCCCTCGCGGCGGCGCTCGCGCGTGTGCTCGACCAACCCGAGCTGCGCATGCGGCTCGCCGCCGGGGCACGCCGGGCCGCGGCCCGGCTGCCGACCTGGGAGCAGGCCGCCGAGCGGATGGCCGCCGCGCTCGCCCCGGGCGTACGCCGATAGGCCCCAATGAGCGGCTTCAGCGCCGACTGGCTGGCGCTCCGCGAACCACTGGACGAGCAGGCCCGGTCGGCGGCCCTCGCCCGCCTGCTGCGCCGCCGCCTCGGCACCGAGGCGCCCCTACGCATCCTCGACCTCGCGACCGGGACGGGGTCGAATCTCCGCTGGCTCGCACCGCGCCTTGGCGGGTCGCAGGAGTGGTTGCTGGTCGACCACGACCCCAAGCTGCTCGCCGCCCTGCCCCGGGCCCTGGCGCAGTGGGCAGGGCGCCACGGCTATGCGGTCGAGTCGACCGGTGGTGCGCTCATGCTGAGTGCGCCGGGCTTCCAGGCCGTCGCCCGCACCCTTCCGCTCGACCTCGCCGGTGATCTCGACGCGCTGCCGCTCACGGGGCAGCGGCTCGTCACCGCATCGGCCCTGCTCGACCTGGTCTCGGAGCGCTGGCTCCGGCGCCTGGCCGAGCACACGCGAGCCGAGGGCTGCGACCTCCTCTTCGCACTCACCTACGACGGCCGGATGGACTTCGACCCCCCCGAGCGCGGCGACGAGCGCATCCGGGGGCTCGTCAACCGCCACCAGCTTCGCGACAAAGGCTTTGGTCCGGCCCTGGGGCCCGCCGCCACCGAGCGCGCCGATGCCCTGCTCGCCCGCCTGGGCTACCGGGTCTGGACCCGCCGCAGCGACTGGCGGATCCCACCCAACCGAGCCTCCGCTCAGGCCGTGCTCCTGAACGGCTGGACCGCCGCGGCCCAGGAGCTCCGGCCCGGCCCCGAAAACGACCTCTGGCTCGCCCTCCGCCAGGGCCACCTCCGGGCCGCTCGCTCATTCATCCGCGTCGGTCACCGCGATCTACTCGCCCTCCTCCCGCCTTGAGCCAACGACGATCCCCGCAGCGCCAACGTCCGTGGTGAGGACGTACCGCGAACGGCGAAAGGCCTTGCTCGCCGACGGCCGCTCCACTCACGTCGACCCTCGCACCGTGGACCAAAGGGGCGCGCAGTGCGTCCCGCGGCCCGGCCTCAGCCGCGCGCAAGCTCGTACCCGAGCCGGGTGATCCGCCCGCGCCAATAGGGCCGACGGCCATCGGGGAGCAGCCACGCGACCTCGCCGGCCAGGGGCACACGCAGACCGTCGCGGACCTGGTAGTCCCAGACCCGGCACTCCCAGGGCATGGGCAGGACCTGACCCTTGGTCGCATAGCCCCGGCCCTCGGCGTGCACCGAAGTGATCAGGCCGTCATCGCCGAAGCGAACGAGCAGGGTCAGCCGAATCGCGCCGTCCGTGAGGCTCGCCGTCGCCGAGCGATCGTCGACCGCCGCCCAGCTCACCCCCTGGCTCGGCAGGAGCGCGGTCGGATACCAGGGGGCCTCGGCGAGGAAGCGCATCAGCTCCCCCTGCGCGAGCTGCGGGCTGCTCGGCAGGCGCATCACCGTGATCAGCCCGAGCAGCGCGGCATGGAGCAGGCCCTCGCCCGCCAGGTAGGCGTCGTGCACCCGCACGGAGAGCCCCGGCAGCAGCCGGATGCGTGCATCCCAGTCGAATCCAGGCCGCCGGGTCAGAACGCGCTGCGTCGAGCGGAACGGCCGCCAGCGCTCCCCCGTCTCAGACAGATTGAAGGCCCCAGCGTGCTCAACGTTGACGGCCGCGATCATCGGCTGTCCGTCCCGCAGCACCTGGCGAAAGTAGCCTTGGACCGGCGCCGGCAGGTCCGCGATCTCGCCGAGATCGACCCGCGTCGGACGAATCGGCTCACGGGTGATCTCGAGGCGCGCCCGCAGCGAGCGCGTCCCAGCGGCCCAGCGGCTCGCGCCATAGCGCGCGATCGCGAGCCAGGCGAGACCCGGGGCGAGTAGAACGAGCGACCCGAGAGCGAGCGTCACGGCCCCGGCCGTTTGTCCGTATCCGTCGGCCGGCGCCGCGCCAGCAGACGGTCGAGCTGGTTGGCAAACGCCTGCCGGTCGCGCGGCGCGAGTGCCGCGGGCCCGCCCGTCTGGACGCCGCTGTCGCGCAGCCCGGTCATGAAATCGCGCAGGGACAGGCGCTCGCGCACCGTCTCGGCGGTGAAGGGCTCGCCCCGCGGGCTCAGCGCCTGGCCGCCCCGCCCAACCACCGCGGCGGCGAGCGGGATGTCGGCCGTGATGACGAGGTCGCCCGGCTGCACCTGCTCGGCGATGAACTGGTCGGCGACGTCGAACCCCGAGCCGACACGCACCGAGCGGATCACGCGCGACGGTGGGGTGCTGATCGCCTGATTGGCCACCAGGGTGAGCGGGACCTGTACCCGCTCCGCGGCGCGGAACAGGATGTCACGGATCACCGCCGGGCAGGCGTCGGCATCGACCCAGATGTGCATGCGGTCCACTCCCCGCTCGAATCGCGACGAGCCGACACTATGCCCCAAGGGCGGAGGCGGGGAAACGCGTCCTTGACCGCGTCCTGCCAGGGACCGACCCGGGATAGAATCCCGCCATGCACGACCACGACAACCGACAGGGTCACGCCCATCCGCACCGGCACGGGCACGCGCCGGACGGAGACTCGCGTCGCCGACTCACCCTCGCGCTCGCCGTCACCCTGGGCTTCGCGCTGGTGGAGGCCGTCGGCGGCTGGCTGGCCGGGTCGCTCGCCCTGTTGAGCGACGCCGGGCACATGCTGGTCGACAGCCTGGCGCTCGGGCTCGCGGCCCTCGCCGCCTGGGTTGCGCGCCGCCCGCCGTCGCGGCGGCACTCCTACGGCCTGGGTCGGGTCGAGACGCTCGCGGCGCTGATCAACGCCGTGCTGCTGGTCGGGCTGGTCACCGCGGTGAGCGTCGCGGCGGTACAGCGCCTGCTCGCGCCCACCGAGGTACGCGGGGACCTGGTGACCTGGATCGCCGCCGCCGGCCTGCTCGTGAACATCGCAGTCGCCTGGTTACTGATGGGCGGCCGGCACAACCTCAACGTCCGCGCTGCCCTACTCCACGTCATCGGCGATCTGTTGGGGTCGGTCGGGGCACTGATCGCGGGGCTGGTGATCCTGACCACCGGCTGGACCCCGATCGATCCGATGTTGTCCCTTTTCATCGCGGCCCTGATCCTGATCTCGGGCCTGCGCCTGCTGCGGGAGACCCTACACACCCTGCTGGAGGGCGTCCCGCCGCACCTCGATCTGGACGCAGTCGGGCGCGCGATGGCCGGGGTCGAGGGGGTGATCTCGGTGCACGACCTGCACATCTGGTCACTCTCAGCGGAGCGCACGGCCCTGTCGGCCCACGTGGTACTGCGCCGGATCGACCACTGGGAGCCGCTCCTCGCGCGGCTGCGGGCGATGCTGGCCGAGGAGCTCGGCATCGATCACGTCACCCTCCAGCCCGAGCCGCTAGAGACCATCTTGCATCTCGAGCGCCCGCCGGCGGGCGCGCGCTCACGGCCCGCCGCCCAGCAGGCCTAACCCGATCGGCATCCCGACCCGCCGCAGAGGCCCGGGCTCCGCCCCACCGACGCGCGGCCCGCACTCGGCGTCGTGGGCAACCAGGGCGCCCTCCACCACCTCCGCGAGCGCGGCCATCAGCTCCTGGCGCTCGTCTGCGGACAGCCGGGTGACGAAGGCGCGAAAGGCCGGTTGATCGACGAAGTCGATCAGCTCCTCCAGGATGGCCTGCAGCTCCGCGTCACACTCGGTGTCTGAGTCGCTGGCGGCAAGGAACGGGGTGCACAGCGTGAGAACGAGCCCGAACAACAGGGCCAGGGTGCGGGACGACATCGAACGGGCCTCCGCCCGGAATACGGCTCCAGCGCATAGATCGGCCCCGAAGGACGGCTGGCGTCTGGTCCGGGGCGTGCGGCAGGACCTGCCCGCCGCGTTCAGAGGACCGGGAAAGCCCCGGCCAGACAACACGCTAAGGCAGTGCGCGAAGAAGGTCAACAGCCTCATTCCGGGCGGTTTCTCCGGGGCTTGCACGCGGTCGCAGGACGCGGCCGGATCGGCGCTCAGGCGGCGAGTCGCAACCAACCCCAATAGACCAGGACGTTGATCAGCGTGAGCGGCGCGCCCACCGCGAAGAAGGTCCAGAACCCCAGGTGTGCGCCGTGGCGATCGGCCGACTGGGCGATGATCAGGTTGCTCGCGGCCCCGATCAGCGTGAGATTGCCGGCCACCGTCGCCCCCGCCGCGAGGGCCAGCAGCAGCGTCGTCTCGGTACCCGCAAGGAGCGGCAGACCCAGCGCCACCAGCGGGACGTTGGAAATGAGCTGACTGCCGATCACACTCCCCGCGAGCACCGTCGGCAGATCCAGTCGGCCCTCGGGCACCAGCGACGGGATGACGCCGGTGTCCCAGACGCTCTGCATCAGCACGAACAACGCGGCGAAGAAAACCAGGGTGTGCCAGTCGATCCCCTTGATCAGGACCCAGAGGTAGCGGCTGGCAAGCAGCGGCAGCGCGGCCGCCAGGGCGATCGCCGTGAGCGGGAAGGCGAGCGATGGGGCCGCAATCGCCAGCGCGATGCGAAGCGCGACGGCCGCGAGCAGCAGCCCGAGACCGATCCGCGCCAGGCGGGCGAGCTCCGGATCGCGCAAGTCCTCGGGCGCGTGGACCAGGGCGCGCCCGTGGAAATGGCGCCAGAACGCGACCCGCAGCACGCCCCAGGCCAAGACCAGATTCACCAGGGTGGGCAGGCCGAGATAGACGAAGAAATCGACGAACGGCCGCTCCATCCCGCCCTGCAGCGCGATGATTAGGTTCTGCGGGTTGCCGATCGGGCTCATGGTCGAGCCGATGGTCACGCCAAAGGCCAGCGCGAGGAGGAGCAGCATGGCCGGCAGCCCGTGGGCCGCCGCGAGGCGCAGCACCAGCGGGGTGCCGATCACCGCGAGGGTGTCGTTCATCAACGCGGCGGAGGCGAGCCCGCTGGCGAAGAGCACCGCCAGCACTAGCCCATCGGCGCTCGCGACCCGTCCCAGCAGCCGCGCGCTCACCGCGTACAGCCAGCCGCTCGCCACCAGCGCCTGCCCGAGGACGAAAACCCCGAACAGGAAGCCGATCACCTCCCAGTCGATCGCCGCCCAAGCCGCCGCGGGAGAGATCGAGCCGCCGGCGAGCACGACCAGCGCACCGACGAGCATGATCTGCCAGATGGCGAGCCGCAGCCCCACCAGCCGCCCCAACGCCAGCAGGGCGAGCACCAGGGCGAGCGCCGCGAGCGGCAACCAAACGGCGGTGGGATGGTCGAGCATGAAGCCCCCTGGGTACGACGGGGGCAGTATGCGGCCCTAGGCAGGTGCCCGCCAGGAGATGGCGGAGCGCGCCGGGCGCAAAGGTTCCGGCGAGCTACTCCGGGATGTGCGGCGGGTCGAGGTCCTCCAGCAGGACTTCCAGTTGCGCCAGCTCGCGGGCGATCCATTGTGCGAGTAGGTCGACGTGCTCCTGCTCCTCGTCGGCCATCTCGCGGGCCAGGGCGCTGACCTCGGGCTCGGGGGAGAAAGCGGCGACCCCCGCGTAGAAGTCGCGACCACGGATCTCGTTGTGCCTCGCCAGCTCAAGGGCTTGACGGCGGTTCATCAGGTAGTGGACATCGTCGAGACAGGGGGTCTCGCGCCCCTCTGGACAGTTCCATTTGAAGTCCCAGGGCGCGATCGCCGGCAGGCTGTAGCCCTGCGCGCGCACCTCGACGGAGCGGGCGTGCAGCTCGCTGTAGCCCGCCATCTGCTCGAAGAGCGCCGCCACGTCGGGGTTGTTGTGCAGCGCCATGCATTGGGCGAGGTCGCGGTAGCGCTCGCGCGACTCGGTCTCGAGCTCCAGGGCGTGGGCAAGCAGCTCGGGGATGCTGACGATCGGCTCATGGTCGGGCGCGTTCATAGACTCAGCTCCTGCTCGATCTCGGCCAGACTCGCGCTCGGCTGGGCGAGCGGCTGCCACACCGGCAGCGGCTCGACATAGATCAGGCCGAGCGCCATGCCGTCATCGGCGTGGATGCGGGCCGCCGCCTCCAGGTCGTTGGCGGCCGGCTCGCCGTCGAAGGGGTGCACCTGCTGCTTCCACTCCGTCTGCTCCGGGCGGAAGGTCTGGCAGGGACTCAAGACTTGTAAGAACGAGAATCCGCGGTGCTCGATTGCCTGCACGATCAACCGGGTCAGGCCGCTCGGGTCACCGGCGAAGCCCCGCGCGATGAAGCTCGCCCCGGCGGCCAGGGCGATCGCCGCAGGACGGAAGCGGCGCACCCCGGGGCCGTGGGGGGTGAGCTTGCTGCGGCTCCACTCGGGGGCCGTGGTCGGCGAGGCCTGGCCCTTGGTCATGCCGTAGACCTCGTTGTCCATCACGATGTAGGTGAGGTCCATGTTGCGTCGGCAGGCGTGCAGGAAGTGGTTGCCGCCGATCGAGAAGCCATCGCCGTCGCCGCCCGCGACCACGACGGTGAGCTCCGGGCGCGCCGCCTTGAGCCCGGTGGCGACCGCCAGCGCCCGCCCGTGCAGGCCATGGAAGCCGTAGGTGTCGAGGTAGGCCGGCAGGCGCGACGAGCAGCCAATCCCCGACACCAGGGCCACCCGCTCCTTGGGCAGCTCGAGATACGCGAGCGCCTTGGTCAGGGCCGAGAGCACCGCGAAGTGGCCGCAGCCCGGGCACCAGACCGGCGCGATGTCGGACTTGTACTCTTTCGCCTTGAGGGCGTGGGTTCGGGTTTCAGTGGCCATCTTCAGTCCAGCCCCAAGATGCGGCCGAGGATCTCGCCCGGCCGAAGCGGTAACGGCCCAGGTCGGGCGAAGCGTCCGGCCGTCGGCGGCAGCATGCGGTGCGCGTTGAGCAAGTGGAAAAGCTGCCCGGATTGGTTCTGCTCCACCACCAGAACCCGCCGGGACCCTTCGAGCGCGCGCGCCAGGGCGCGGCGGCGCAGTGGCGCCAGCAGGCGAAGCGCAATCACCCGCAGCGGCCTACCGGCCGCCCTGGCCCGCTCGGCAGCCTCGAAGGCGGCGCCGGCGGTCGAGCCCCAGGTCAGCAGACAGGTATCGCCATCGCCGCGGATCTCCGCCCAGGCGTCGCCGTAGTCGAAGTCATCGAGCTTCATGCGCCGCTTCTCGAGCTGGGCTAGGTGATCGGCCGCCGCGCTCGATGGGGTCCCTCGCTCGGTATGCTCGAGCCCATCGGCCGTGTACATCCCACCGGCGATACCGGGCTCGGTCATCGGCGAGACGCCGTACTCGGTGAGCGCATAACGCAGGTAGCGCTCCCCCGGTTTGGTCTGGCGCAGGCGCGTGAGGTGGGCGGTCGGCTCGGGCGCTGGAGCGGTCACCGCGCGGGACTGGCCGAGCGACTGGTCCGAGAGCACGATCGCCGCCGTCTGCAGGTGCTCGGCGAGCCCCACCGCCCACTGGGTCGTGAAGGCACAGTCGCGTACCGAGAGCGGCGCGAGCACCAGGTGCGGGGCGTCCCCGTGCAGGCCGTAGACCGCGATGTCGAGATCGCCCTGCTCGGGCTTGGTCGGGATGCCCGTCGAGGGACCGCCGCGCATCACGTCGACCACCACGATCGGGGTCTCGCTCGCCACCGCGAGCCCCAGGCCCTCCATCATCAGGCTGAGACCCGGGCCCGAGGTGGCGGTGAGCGCAGGGACGCCGCCGAAGGAGGCGCCGATGATCATGTTCACCGAGGCGAGCTCGTCCTCCGCCTGCAGCAGCGAGCCGCCGAGCTGCTCCAGACGTGGCGCCAGCCACTCCAGGATCTCGGTCGCCGGCGTGATCGGGTAGGCGGCGACGAAACGCACCCCGCCGCGCAGGGCACCGAGCCCCGCGGCGTCGTTGCCGCTCAGGACCCAACGTTCGGGAACTCCACCCACAGGGGCGGATGTCGTGGCGAAGGGTGCCCAGCCAAGGTCGAAGCCCCGGCGGAGACAGTGGAGCGCGGGGTCGACGGTCTCCGGCCCCTTGGCCGCGAGCGTGCGCTTGAGTCCCGCCTCCAGCGCGGCCAGCGGCAGCCCGACCGACGCGCCGAGCGTCCCCAGCGCGACCATGTTCAGCCGGCCCTGGGACACCGCCTCGGCGGCGGCTTTCCAAGGCAGCGCGCGTATCTGCGGCCCTTCCCGGAGCAAGGCCTCGGGCACCGCTCCGGCGCCCGGGTCGGTGAGGATCAGGCTCGCGGCATCGAGCGGGATCTCGTCGGAAAAGCGGGCCGCGTTGCGCCAGTCGAGTCCGACCAGCAGGTCGAAGCGGTCGTCGAGGCAGTCGACCGGCTCCGGTCCGAAACGCAACATGGCGGCCGACTCGCCGCCGCGGATCTGGGGACCCGCCGAGCGCGTCATCAGCCCGTACCAGCCCGCCTGCCCGACCGCCTCGAGCAGGATCATCCCGGCCGTGACGGCACCGCTCCCGCCGGAGCCGGTGATCGCGACCGAGACCAGTGCTGAGCGAGCGGCGGTCCTGTCGTCGGGCATGGCGCTCTCCCCGATAGGCCCTGTGAGCCGGCCAGGCATGCGGCCGTGTGCGCCGGCCAGCCTGCCGCGAAGGGTGGCGAGATACCGGCATCCACCTGGGGATCAGCGTAGCCCATCTCCACGCGGAAGGCGTCGACCCGCCCCTCGCAAAACCCTAGCAACCACACGTCTTCCTGCCTGGACCGCGGCCGTAACATCGTGATACCCCGACCGATAAGGGGTGCGCAGCGGACGTCAGGTGCCGATCCAGCACCCAGCGCGCCACGATAAGTCGCTACGACCAAGACCAACCTTCACCGAGGAGTGCAATCACGATGATCCAAAGGCGAACCCACAAGGCCCGAGCCCTGGCGCGCGCCGCCTGTGCAGCGGCCGTTGTCACCGCAAGCGCGCTCGGATTCTCCGCGCTCGCCGAGCCCGGCCACGACCACGGGGGCGGAGGCGGCGGTGAGGGCAAAGAGCAGGCGGGCGGCGGCCACAAGGGCCACGGCGGCAAGGGCGGCGGTGGTGGCCAAGGGGGTGGACACGGCGGTGGGCACGGGCAGGCCACACCGGGCGCCATCGACCAGAAATGCCGCGAGCCCGGCGACATGCCCCCGCATTACTGTGAGCCGGGCTACAAGGTGGTGAGCTCGGCGCGCGGGATCGGCATCAGCGCGGCGGCGCCAGCCGGTGACAAGGCGGTGATGGTGACCCTGCGTGAGCTCAACCCCATGGCGCCAGGCGTCCCGCAGGCCTTGGTCCTGGTCGGTGGGACGGGCGACCTCGCGGGGGCCATGGTCATCCCCGGCGGTTGGCGGCAGACCCAGACGGTGCACCTCCCCTTCGAGGGCAACGACTCGATCTACAACCATCAGTCCATGCACCTGCACCTCTTCCCGCTGACCAGCCAGTAGCCCAAGGGATGACTGGCAGCACCGGTCGGGCGCGAGGGCCGCACCTCCGCCCGACCGCCCTGGCGGATCAATCGCAGCGCACGAATGGATCAGTCCCGGCCGATCCCCAGGGCGGCCAGCCAGCCCAGATCGCCCAGTGCACGGGCCTGCAGGGTCTCGGCCGAGACGCCCCGTTCGCGCGCCGTCTCCAGCGCTGGCAGCAGCGCCGGTGACAGCCACGCCAAGGCCAGCACACCGGCGAGCATCGCCGCGGTCGCCCCGGGCGAGGCGAGGCTGAACGGCTTGAGCGCCGTGCCGAATGAGCGCTTCACCCTCCGCCCGAGTAGATCCACGCTCGCCAGCTCGTCCAGGCACAGGTGGGTGAGGTAGCCGAGCGTCACGAACGCCCCGGCGAGCCAGGACTCCCACTCGGGCAGGGCGAGCAGGTGATGGGCCAGATTGGCCACGGCAAGGCCCGCAAAGCCCGCGGCGAGCCAGGAGTGCCAGATCCCCCGGTGCACGGTAAAGCGGGCGAATGCCTCGAACACCCCGTAGCGCACCAGAAGAAACACCCCGATCCACACCAGCGTGAGGTCGGCGATCGCGAGCCGCCCGACGAGCGCGAAGCTCACCAGGAACCCGAGCACTACCCCGAGCAGCGTGAAAAACCCCCGCACCGGGGCCGAGCCGTCGGCGTCGATGTCCGGCAAGAGCCCGCCGGCCACCCCAAGAAAGAACAGCACCTGGGTCAGCTCAGGCCCCGCCCAGCCGAGCCCGTAGACCCCCAGCGAGGCCGCGCTGCTCACCGCCGCGGCGCCGTAGAGATGGGCCGAGAAATTCGCCATGGGCGACAGGCTCGCCGTGAATACTCCGAACCGGATTGATATGATAATAGCTTATCTCGCGTATCTACATCATGAAATGATTAACGCGCGCTAAGTTACCTTTGATCGGATTATCCCGACCGAGCCGTCTCGCGCGACGGCGAGCCGTCCTGAGGGCCAGCCGCCGACCAGTTAAGCCGCCTTCGGCTTGCTCCAGGTGTACACGGAGGTCACGGCGTAGTTCCACACCGCGCCGACGATGATCCCGGCGAGCGCCGAGAGGACCCAGCCGATGTCGCCGGCGGCGTCGCTCTGGAAGAGATAGGTGGCGATGCCGACGTTGGCGACCGCCCCCAGCGAGCAGGCGAGCGTGAACGAGACCCAGCCGCGCAGCAGCCCCCAGCCGCGCAGGCGCCGGTCACGGTAGGTGAACATGTTGTTCAGGAAGAAGTTGCTGGTCATCGCGACCAGGGTGGCGACGGTCTGGCCGGCGACGAAGCTGCGGTCCATGGCCTGAAACACCACCCAGAGCACCGCCATGTGCACGAGCACGCCGATCCCGCCAATGAAGGCGAAAGGGACAAAGCGGATCGGCACATAGCGCCCGATACTCTTGTCGAGCAGCATGATCAGGTACTCCCAGGCGACCACGCTGTCGAGCTTGCTCTCCCCCGCCTGGCGCGGCCGGAAGGTGTACGGGATCTCGCGGAAGCGCAGCGGCCGCGGGACCGAGGCGAAGATGTCGAGCAGGATCTTGAAGCCGATCCCGGACAGCTCGTGGACCGCCTCCTCCAGCACCTCCCGACGCAGCAGAAAAAATCCGCTCATCGGGTCCTTGAGGTCTGCCTTGAGGACGAGCCGCGAAAGTGTTGTCGCGAAACGGCTGACGAACTGACGATCCGCCGCCCAATCCTTAGTCCCGCCGCCCTCCGTGTAGCGGCTGCCGACCGCGACATCCAGGCCCTCATCGCGCACCGCCGCGAGCAGGTCGGGGAGGATGCGCTCGTCGTGCTGCAGGTCCGCGTCGATGACCGCGAGATAGGGTGCCGAGGAGGCCAGCATGCCCTCCACACAGGCCGTCGAGAGCCCGCGGCGGTTGACCCGCTGCACCACCCGCACGCGCGGGTCCTTGCGCGCCAGCTCACGCACCAGGGCGGCCGTGCCGTCCGGCGAGTCGTCATCGACGAAGATCACCTCCCAGTCGACCCGGCTCAGCGCCGAAGCCAGGCGCCGGACCAGCTCCGGCACATTCTCGCGCTCGTTGAAGGTCGGGACGATGACCGACAGCTCCGGACTCGGGCTCATGAGAAAACAATTCTCTGAAAAACAGCCACAAATGAACGGAAATTAACGCAAATCAAGACAGGATTTACTCAGCCTGGCATCGCTCGGTAGAGACCTTACGGCGGCGCTGCCGGCGACTTGCGCGAGCCCCCAAATTCACACTCCATTTGCGTTCATTGGCGTTCATTGGCGGCGAACCCTTCATCCACGAGCGACGGCAGATACCAGGTCGGTCGGATGGGACCGTCGGTCGGGCCGCGGGCGAGCCCGGTACCGATCAGGATCGAGTCGATGCCATTGCGATTGGCGCCGAGGATATCGGTCGCCAACTGGTCCCCGAGCATTACCAGGCGACCCGCGATGCGCCGCCGGGCGGCATCGAAGATCGGCGCATGCGGCTTACCGAGCCGGACCAAGGGTGGCGGCCGGTCCGGATAGCGCTCCTTGATCACCGCCTCGAGCATGGCCGCCAGCCCGCCCGCGGTGAAGCCGTAGTGTCCAGGCGCGACGGGATAAATCAGATCGGGGTTGCAAAGGATGAGGTGCAGCGGCCGGCCGGCATCGAGCCGGCGCAGGACCAGGCCGAGGGTCAGGTTCATGGTCGGCAGGCAGGGGAAGCCCTTTTGATCCGCCAGTACGACCACGTCGGCATCGGCATCGGGCCGCGCCGGGACCGGCTCGCCCCCTGCCCGCCGCACGTATTCGACCGAGTCCGCCGGACCCAGCACGAGGCAGCGCGCCCCCGCGAGGCCCTGGTCGCGGAAGTGGTCCGCGAGCAACGCGCCGGAGGTGAGGACGCGCCCGGACGGGATTGGAACGCCCGCCTCGGCGATCTCCGCCGCGAGCGTCTCCGGCAGGCGGCTCGCCGAGTTGGTCAGCACCAGATAGGGCTTGGCTGTCGACTCGAGGAGCCGAATGAAATCCGCGGCGCCTGGCAGGGCGCCGCTCTTGTCCACCAGCACCCCGTAGGCGTCGACGAGCATGCCGTCATAGGCCGCGATGAGGGCGGCCAGGGTGGGCCGACCACCGCGGCTCTGGGGCGCGCTCAGGGGATCACCAGGGTCATGCCGGGGAAGAGCCGGTCGGGGTTCTCGACGAGGTGGCGATTCGCCTCGAAGATCTTCGGCCAGTCGCCCGCCCGGCCGTAGATCGCGCGGCTGATCCCCGCCAGGGTGTCGTTGGCCTGCACCCGATGCAGGCTGCGCGCGCCCAGCGAGCGGGCGAGGGTGAACTGCTGCTCGCGCAGGGCCTCGACGAGCTGGTCGCGCTGGGACGTCCACTCGGCCTCCGGCATCGCGCCACGCTCCTCGTAGAGCGCACGCAGCGCCCCCAGGTGCCCGGCCGCGGCGTCGCGGAGCTCCTCATCGGTGATCGAGCCGCCGGCGGTCACCGGCAAGCGGGCGCGCAGGCCGGAGACCTCGGTCTCGGCGGCGGCGAGGGCGTCACGGGTCTCCGCCAGCTCCGCCCGCGCGGCCTCGGCCCTCCGCTCCAAGTCCGCCAGCTCCGCCCTGGCCTGCTCGTTGGCCTGGGCCAGGTCGGCCGCGAGCGACTCCTTCGCGCGGATCTGCTCCGTGGCGGCGGCGAGCCCGGCGGCGAGCTCGGCCTTCTCGTTCGCCAGGCGGTCCGCTAGGGCATCCTTCTCGGCGAGCTGCTGCGCCGCCGCCGCGAGCGCGGCCTCGGCTTGCTCATTCGCCTGGGCCAGCTCGGCGGCCCGGGCCTCCTTCTCGCCGATCTGCTCGGCCGCCGCGGCCAGCTCCGCCGCCGCGCGCTCCTGCGCCCGCGCCAGCTCGGCGGCCTGGGCCTCCTGCTCAGCGACGCGCGCCTTGGCGGCGTCCAGCTCGGCCTTGGCCTGCTCATTCGCCTGGGCCAGCTCGGCGGCCCGGGCCTCCTTCTCGCCGATCTGCTCGGCCGCCGCGGCCAGCTCCGCGGCGACGGCCTCGTGCGCGGCAGCGAGCTCCGCGGCCGCCGCGTCCTTGTCACGCAGGCGCTCCACCATGGCGGCCAGCTCGGCCTCGGCAGTCCCCTGGACCCGAGCCAGCTCGGCCGCAGCCGCCCCGGTGGCGGCCTCCAGCTCTGCGCGCAGCGCGGCGAGCGCCTGCTCGGCCTGCACGCGCTGCTCGCTCAGCTCGGCCGCGGTCTGCTCCGCCGTCTGCTGGCGCTGCTGCAAATCGGTCTTGTCGCTGGTCAGCCTCTCGACCGCGGCGAGCGCCCCGGCATGGGTCTCGTCCAGCACCTTGAGGCGTTGCTGCAGGTCCTCGACCTCATCCTGCGACTGATTGAGGATGCCGGTGAGCTCCTCTCGCTCAACCGTCCAGGCCGCCTGGGCCGCCTGCGCAACGCGCTCGGTCTCGGCCGCGCTCTCCCGCAGCTCGTCGAGCTGCCGTGCGAGCTCGGCGGCCTCGCCGCGGACCTTGTCGAGCTCGGCCTCGCTCGCCTGCTGATCGGCCCGCGCGGTCTCGAGCTGCCCGGTGAGCGCGCTGACCTGCTCCTGCAAAGCCGCCTCGCTTTCCGCCGCCTCGGCGCGGGTCGTCTCCAGGGCGGAGTCGAGGGTCTGCTTGTCCCCGCGCAGTGCCTCGACATCGGCCTGGAGGGCCGCGGCCTGCGCCTTGATGCGGGCCTCCAGCTCGGCAACGTTCTGGACCTTCTCCTGCAGCAGCCTTTCGCGCGCCTCCTCGTTGCGGGCGAGGAGCTGCTCCAGGCGGGAGAGCTCACCCTGGAGCCCGGCCGCTGCGGTCTCCCGCTCGCGCAGGGCCTGGTCGGCCGCCTGGCGGCCGGCCTGGGCGTCGGCGAGCCGCCGGCGGAGCTGGGCCAGCTCGTCGAGCGCCGCGGCAAGCTCGACCGCCAGATTTTGATTCTCCAGGTCCAGGGCGCGGCTGATCTCGGTGATACGGAGGATTTCCTGCTCCAACCCCTGCTGGCGCGCGTGCAACCGGTACAGCGCCGCGGAGCCCCCGTCTGGCAGGGACTGCTCGGTCCTCGTCTGAGCCGCGATCGGCGGGGAAGCCGGTGCAGCGGTGGAGTTGGGCTCGTCCGCGGTGGCCGGCGGCAAGCCGGCGGCAACCAGGGCGGCGATCAGCCATCCCCCCGCGAGCCTCCGGACGGAGACCAGTTGCGAAGCGGCTGCCCGTCGGTTGACGACCGTCGGCGACGTGGTGCGAGCTTCAATCATCGGGGTGCTCCCATGGGTCTCAGTGGTGGTCGTTGTCGGTGCCTCGAAGGCGCCGGATTATAGCCGCCGCCGGCGAGGCGCCGACCGCGGCTCGTCGATGGCCGCTCGCCCGGGCAGGGGAATGGACCGCGGACCGGGGTGATGGTTGGCGCGCGTCACCCAGTGCCCAGACAGCCCGGGCAGAGGCCACCGCCGCCCCACTTTCTCCCGGCTAGTCCCTATTCCGTCCCCGCTCCCCCTACCGCAAGGCGCCGACCGATGAGAGCAGCCGCTCCAGCGGGCGCTTGTGGGCGGCGTAGGTCAGCAGCAAAACGTCGGCGTCCTCGGTCGCTGCCATGAGGTAATCGTCGCTGGTGCGGATCTCGTCGACCAGGCCGAGTGCCAGGGCCCGGGCGCCGTACCAGTATTCGCCGGTGGCGACCTTCGCGAGGTCGACCTGCGAGCGGTACTCCTGGATGAAGCCCTTGAACAGCCCGTGGGTATCCTCGAGCTGCTGGCGCAGCTTCTCGCGCCCGGCCTCGGTGTTCTCTCCGAACAGGGTCAGGGTGCGCTTGTACTCGCCGGCGGTGTGGAGCTCGAAGTCGACCCCGCTGCGCTCCAGCAGCCGGTGGAAGTTGGGGAGCTGGGCAACCACCCCGATCGAGCCGACCGCCGCGAAGGGGGCGGCGATGATCTTCGAGGCGACGCAGGCCATGAGATAGCCGCCGCTCGCCGCGACCTTGTCGACCGCCACGGTGAGCGGGATCTGGCGGGCGCGCACCCGGGCGAGCTGGGAGGCGGCCAGCCCGTGCTCGGTGACCACCCCGCCCGCGTTGTCCAGGCGCACGACGACCTCGTCCTGCGGCTTGGCCTCCATGAGTACGGCGGTGATCAGCTCGCGCAGGCTGGCGACCTCGGTCGCCTTGATGTCGCCGTGGAAATCGACGACGAACACCCGCCGCCTGCCCTCCCCCGCCGGGGCCTTCCTGCGCGCCTTCTCGGTCTTTCGATCGGACTTGGTGAGCTTGCGAATCGCCTTCTTCGGCAGGGAGGCCCGCTGCAGGGCGCGGGCCATGTTGCGGTATTTCTCGTTGAGGTCGACGACCTCCAGTCGATCCCCATCGATGCGCCCGCGCCGCGAGCGCACTAGGGCAACGAGCAGGAGCCCGAGGGCAAGGACGACGGTGAGGACCTTGGCGGCAAACAGCAGGTAGTCGACGAGCGCGGCAGTCATCTGGGCGGTCTCCTGGGCCTGCGAGCGGCACCGCTAAACGGCGATGGGGGCGCGAATCGCGGGATGGGGGTCGTAGCCGACCAGCTCGAAGTCCTCGAAGCGGTAATCCCACAGGTGCGCCGGACGCCGGCGGATCGCCAGCCGGGGCAGCGGCCGCGGCTCGCGCGCAAGCTGGGCGAAGACAATGTCTGCGGTCAGGTGATTGCGGTATAGGTGCAGGTCGCCGAACGTATGCACGAGCTCCCCGGCATCCAGGTCACACTGCTGGGCGACCAGGTGGGTGAGCAGGGCGTAGCTCGCGATGTTGAACGGCACCCCGAGGAAGAGATCGGCGCTGCGCTGGTAGAGCTGGCAGGAGAGCCTTCCGTCGGCGACGAAGAACTGGAACAGGCAATGGCAGGGGGCGAGGGCCATGCGCCCCCGGCGGACGTTGTCCTGCGGCGAGAGCCCGTCGAGCGGCAGGTCGGCCGGGTTCCAGGCCGAGACCAGCAGCCGGCGTGAGTCGGGGCTGCGCCGGATCGCCTCGACGACCGCGGCGATCTGATCCAGGGTGCTGCCGTCGGGACAGGCCCAGCTTCGCCACTGCTTGCCGTAGATGGGACCGAGCTCACCGTCACCGGTCGCCCACTCATCCCAGATCGAGACCCCGTGGGCATTGAGCCAACCTGTGTTGGTCGACCCCGAGAGGAACCAGAGCAGCTCGCAGATCACGCTCTTGACGTGGATGCGCTTGGTCGTCAGCAGCGGGAAGCCCTGGCTCAGGTCGAAGCGGACCTGGCGGCCGAACACCGCGCGCGTCCCCACGCCGGTACGGTCGGTCTTGTCGCTGCCGTGCTCGATGACGTCGCGGAGCAGGTCGAGATAGGACTGCATGGCGAGGATTCGGGCTCAGCCGGCGGGCGCGCCTGTCCGCACCGGGCCGATCAGGAGCGACTCCCCGTGCATGGCCGAGGGCTTGGGCAGCCCCATGAGGTGCAGCACCGTGGGCGCAATGCGGTCGATTCCAGCCCCGATCGCCAGGCGCCAGGGGACCTCGTCGATCACCAGGCAGGGCACCGGGTAGATCGAATGCTGGGTATGGGGCTCGCCCGTGACCGGATCGACCATCTCGTCGCAGTTGCCGTGGTCGGCAGTGAGGATGATCGAGTAGCCCTCCTCGCAGGCGGTATCGAGCACGCGGCCGACCTGCCGGTCGAGCACCTCGACGGCCTCGATGATCGCCTCGCGCACCGCGGTGTGGCCCACCATGTCGCCGTTGGCGAAGTTGACGACGACGAAGGGGAAGGTCCGGCTGCGCAGGGCCGCGACCACGGCGTCGGCCACCTCCGGGGCGCTCATCTCGGGCTTGAGGTCGTAGGTCGCGACCTTGGGCGAGGGGATCAGCACCCGCTCCTCGCCGGGATAGGGCTCGCCGCGACCGCCGTTAAAAAAGAAGGTGACGTGGGCGTACTTCTCGGTCTCGGCGCAGTGGAACTGGGGGATCCCCGCCTCGCTCAGCACCTGCCCAAGGGTGATCTCGGGCGTCTCGTGGTCGAAGGCGTAGGGCAGCCCGTACCAGGGGTCGTATTCCATCATGCAGGAGACCTCGGCCCCGGTGAAGGCGCCGCGGTCGAAGTGGCCGAAATCGGGCTTGAAGAGCGCGGTGATGGTCTGGCGCGGGCGGTCCTTGCGGAAGTTGAAGAAGATGACGCTGTCGCCGTTTTCGATGCGCTCCACCCCGGCGATCACGCTGGGGACGATGAACTCGTCGTCCTCGTCGGCGGCGTAGGCCTGGCGGATCGCCTCGCGCGCCGTACCGGCCGCTCGGCCGACCCCCTCGACCATCGCGCGCCAGGCCATCTCGGTGCGCTCCCAGCGCTGGTCGCGGTCCATCGCGTAGTAGCGGCCCACCACGGTGGCAATGCAGCCGCCGACCTTGCTCATCACCTCCTCGACCGGGACGAGGAAGTTCTCGGCCGAGCGCGGCGGGGTGTCGCGCCCATCCGTGATCATGTGCAGGACCGGCATCGCCCCCCGGCGCCGGCAGAGCTTGATCAGAGCGATCAGGTGGTTGAGGTGGCTGTGCACGCCCCCGTCGGAGACCAGGCCGATCAGGTGCACCGGGCGCCCGCGCTCGACGGCACGGACCGCGGCGGCGCCGAGGACCGGGTTGTCGTAGAAGCTGCGGTCGGCGATGGCGTCGTCGATCAGCACCAGATCCTGACGGACGCTACAGCCGGAGCCGAGCGTCATGTGGCCGACCTCGGAGTTACCCATCTGCCCGTCAGGCAGACCCACGGCGCGGCCCGATGCCTGCAGGACCGTGTGGGGGTTGTGGGCGAAGTAGGCGTCGAACTGGGGGGTGTCGGCGATCGCCACGGCGTTGTCGAGCTTGCTCGGGTTCACCCCGAAGCCGTCGAGGATCACCAGGATCACCGGACGGCGCGGTACGTTCAGCTTGGCGGACATCGACCTCTCCAGAGATGGGCTCGCGCAAGGGTACTTGAGCGGGGCGGGTGAAGGAACCGCGGCCCCCCGCCGGGGTAGGCCTTCAGGCGGTGCTGACGCCGATCAGCATCGACGCGAAAACCCGGGAAATCGAATTCCCGCCACCCCGCAAGTGGAGGAGAATAGGCGCCCCTGCGAGCTTGGCCGCCACCGCGTGGCGCGCTTCCGCCGGCAGGCCGACGGCCATCGACAGCCAGCGCACCGCCCCTCTGGGCAAAGGAGATTTCCAGATGCAGACCGATCGAATCATCGCCTTCGTCATGGCCGGTGGCCAGGGCTCGCGCCTTCAGCCACTGACCGCCGCCCGCTCCAAGCCGTCGGTCCCGTTCGGGGCGCGCTACCGCATCGTCGACTTCGTGCTGAGCAACCTGGTCAACTCCCAGATCCGCACGATCTACCTGCTGGTGCAGTACAAGTCCCAGTCGCTCATCGAGCACGTGCGCAAGTCCTGGACTATCTCGCCACTGCTACCGGATCAGTTCGTGACCGTAGTCCCGCCGCAAATGATGAGCGGAGAGAGCTGGTTCCAGGGGACCGCGGACGCCGTGCACCAGAACATCGGTCTGATCGAGACCCACGCCCCGGACCTGGTCGCCGTCTTCGGCGCCGACCACATCTACCGTATGGACCTCCGCCAGATGGTCGACTTCCACAAGGACCGCAAGGCCGACGTCACCATCGCGGCGCTGCCCGTGCCGCTGCGCGAGGCGACCAGTTTCGGGGTGATCGCCGCCGACCCGGACGGGCGCATCCGGGCGTTCCAGGAGAAGCCGGCCAACCCCACCTCCATGCCGGGCGACCCGAGCCAGGCCTTCGCCTCGATGGGCAACTACATCTTCAACACGGACGTGCTCATGGCCGCGCTAGAAGAGGCCAGGCGCAATGGCGAGACCGACTTCGGCGGCCACGTGCTGCCGCGCCTGCTGCGAACCCACGACCTGTTCGCCTACGACTTCGCCACCAACGAGATCCCTGGGATCAAACCCTTCGAGCAGCGCGTGTACTGGCGCGACGTGGGCTCGATCGACGCCTACTTCGATGCCCATAAGGACGTGCTCGGTGCCGAGCCGGTGTTCGACATGTTCAACCCGCAGTGGCCGATCTTCTCGAGCAACTACCAGGGACCGGTGGCCCGGGTGCTGGGCGGAGAGCTGCGCAACACACTCCTCGGCGCCGCCACGGTGATCCACGACGGGGTCCGCATCAAGGACTCCATCATCCGCCGCGAGGCGGTCATCGAGGATGACGTGGAGCTCGAGGACTGTATCGTCATGGACTACACGCGCATCGGGCGCGGTGCGAAGCTGCGCCGGGTGATCATCGACCGCCACAACCACATCGAGCCGGGTGACCGCATCGGCTTCGACCCCGAGGCCGACCGCCAGCGCTTCCACCTGAGCGAGTCGGGCATCACCGTCATCGCCTCCGGGCGCAAGGGCTATTTCGCCCGCGGCCCGCGCGGCGGCTCGGCGGGCGGCTACTCGGGCTGAGCGGCAGCCGCCAAGATCGATCGGGCCGAGCGAAAGCCGAGCCCGTCAGGACGGGCCGGCGACCGTCAGCGGCCCCCTCGGGCTCGGCTCAGCGACTGCAGCTCGGCCGCGACCTCGCGGCTGAAGGCGGCGAGGGCTTCGCTCAGGCCTCGCACCCGGTCCTCCGGCTCGCTGCCGGCAAGCGGCTGGCGGTGGCTCGTCTCACGCACCCGCAGGGCACCCCCCTGCTCGGGGTCGAGCACCGCCCAACGCACCCTGAGCACCGCCGCCCCGCCCTCGTCCGCCTCGAAGGCGAGCACCTCGGCGATCAACTGATAGTCGAGCGCGAAGCGCGCCTCCCCGGGAAGCAGGACGATCCGGCTGGTGGCGAGGAGCTGCGCCAGGTTCTCGCTTAGCACGCGCAGGAAGTCCTCCGGCAGCGATCCGCCCCAGCGGTGCAGCTCGTCGACGCTCAGCCGGTGCGCGCCGGCGCGGGAGACGAGCTGCGGGCGGTCGAGGTAGTCGGGGAACTCGATCGGTCCGACGCCGATCGCGAGGCTGCCCCCTTTGATCCCGCCCGGCGCCTCCGACCCGTCGGTCAACGCCCTGAGGGTGTAGAAAGTCGCCGGCGGGGTGGTCGCGCAACCCACCCCAAGCAGTAGCGCCAGCGTCAGCAACCCTGCCTGTCGCAGCACCTTGGTCATCGCATACCCCCCTTGCCCTTGAGCAGCGCCTCCGGATGGCGCTCCAGATAGTCTGCCATGGCGCGGATCGAGCGCGCCGCCGCGCTGAGCTCGCGTAGCAGCACGCGCAGCTCGCCCGACATCGCCGAGTCCGCACCGACGAATGTCTCGGCGGCCGCCAGGCTTTCCTGGGTCTGGCGCAGGGCCTCCTCGATCCGCGGGGTCAGACCCCTATAGCTCGAGGCGGTCTCACCCACCTGGATCAGCGCCCGCTCGAGCGCGGCGAGCGCGGCCATCAGCTCCGGTGACTCGACCAGCTCGCGGGTCGACTGGAGCGTCGCGCGTAGGTCGCCACCGATCGCCTCGAGCGGCAGGGCCAGCAGGGTGTCAAGGAACTGATTGGCCTTGGTGGCAACGGCATCCAGCGGCGCGGCCACCGTCGGCACCACCCGGTAGTCGCCCTCGCGGGTGATCGTCGCCGACGGCGCGTCGGGATGGAAGTCCAGATCGACGTAGAGTGCCCCGGTGAGCAGGTTGCCGGACTTAAGCTGACCGCGCAGCCCCTGCTGCACCAGCCGCTCGACCATCGCCTCGACCTTGAGCGGCCCGCGGTCGCCGATCAGGCCGACGCGCTCCGGCTCGACCTCGACCAGCACCGGGATGCGGAAGGCGAAGTCCTGGAGGTCGAGCTTGAGCTCGACATCGAGCACCTGACCGACGCGAATCCCCCGCAGCAGCACGGGGGCGCCGACCTCCAGCCCGCGCACCGAGCCGCTGAAATAGAGCAGATAGCGCTCCTTGTAGAGGAAGGTCCGCTCGTGAGCCTGCTCGCGGCTGGCGTAAAGCGGAAAGTGCGTACCCTCCTCCGCTACCGCGCCGGGATCGAGCAGCTCGGGGGTGTCGAACCCGATCCCCCCGATCATGAGGGCGAGCAGGGACTGGGTGTCCACGGCGACACCCTCGGCGCTGAGTCGGACCTCGACCCCGCTCACGTTCCAGAACCGGCTGGTGGTCCGCACTAGCTCGTCGTGCGGCGCGGCAATGAAGATGTCGATGCTCACGCCGGCGCCGCCCGGGTCGAGCTGATAGCCCACCACCTGCCCGACCTGGATGTCGCGGTGATAGACGGGCGAGCCGATGTTGAGCGAGCCGAGCGCCGCCGAGCGCAGCACGAGCTTGCGTCCGGGCTCGGAGGTGGTGAAGAGCGGCGGCTCCTCCAGCCCGACGAAGTCGCGCTCGGCCGTCCCCTCAGTCGCCGGATCGATGGCGATGTAGGCCCCCGAGAGCAGGGTCTCCAGCCCCGTCACCCGGCTCGCCGTGACCCGCGGGCGCTCCACCCAGAAGCGCGTCCCCTCGCGCAGATAGGCCTCCGCACCGGCGACGAGCTGGGCCGTGACGACGACACCGGCGAGGTCCTCGGCGACCTCGATGGTAGTGACGGTGCCCACGTCCACGTCCTTGAACTTGACCTTGGTCTTACCCGCCTGGAGCCCGGCCGCGCTCTTGAACGCGATGCTGATGGTCGGTCCCTGCCCCGACCAGGCGGTGTAGGCCAGCCAGCCGCCGATGGCCAGCGCCACCAGCGGGATCAGCCAGACGATCGAGACCCGGCCCTGCCGCGCCACCACCGCCTCGGGCAGCTCATCGGAGATGGGCGCGGCCACAGTCTCTTGGGTCGACATGGGCTTTCCCCCGCGCGCAGGCGTCCCAGATCAGCCTGGGATCGAAGGTCATGGCGGCGAACATGGTGAGGATGACGACGGCGGCGAAGAACAGGGCCCCCGGTCCGGCCTCGATGGTCGCGAGATTGTCGAGCCGCACCAGCGCGACTAGGACGGTGACCACGTAGATGTCCACCATCGACCAGCGCCCCACCAGCTCGGTGACCCGATACCAGCGGGTGCGCTCGCCCGGGCTGCGACGCGAGCCCAACTGCACCGAGAGCAGCAGATAGACCAGGATGACCACCTTGACCAGGGGCACCAGCACGCTTGCGACGAACACCACCAGCGCGAGCGGCCACATCCCGTGGGTGAGGAGAAAGATCACCCCGCTCAGGATGGTATCCGACTGGGTCTGCCCCAGCGACGTCACGGTCATGATCGGCAGGAGGTTGGCGGGCAGGTAGCAGAGGATCGCCCCAAACAGGAGCGCCCAGGTGCGCTGAATACTGGCCGGCTTGCGCCGGTGCAGCGGGTCGGCGCAGCGCGGGCAGCGCGGCTTGTGGGGGGCGACCGTCGCAGCCGGGACCGACAGCTCGCACACCCGGCAGGTGAGGAGCGGCTCGCCGGCGGCGGTAGGCCGGCGCGCTGCCGGCGGGACGGAGACTCGGGACCAGACGATATCCGGGTCGAGCGTCGCCTGCGCCGCCGCCAGCACGAAGATCAGCACCAGAAAGGCGAAGAGCGATGGCCCGGGGACCAGGGTCGCGAGGTCCGAGAGCTTCACCACCGCGACCAGGATGCCGAGCATGAAGACGTCCATCATGGCCCAGGGGGTCAGGGTCTGGACGTAGCGGAAGAGCGTCGGGAAACCCCGGGGCAAACGGCCGACGGCGAGCGGCAGGAGCACCGCAAGCAGGAGCCCGAGCTGCAGCCCCGGCGCCAGGATGCTGGTGAAGAGCACCACCGCCGCGAGCTGCCACATCCCCTGCTCGTACAGGTGCTGGACGCCGGTGATGAGCGTCGTCTCGGTGGTCTGCCCCTGCATCTGAAACGACAGAAAGGGGAAGCCGTTGGCGACCGCGAAGAGCACCACCCCCGCCAGCGTCAACGCTAGGGTCCGCTCCAGGCTGTCCGGCTGGTTGCGGTGCAACAGCGCCCCGCAGCGCACACAGCGCGCCGCCGCCCCGGCCGGCAGCGTCGGGTTGCGCTGGAGCAGGTCGCATTCCGGGCACTGAGTGAGCGGATCGCGGGCCATGGACAGCTCGGTAGGATGCGGTGAGCCGTGCGAACCGCATCAATCGCGGCCGCTGCGGCGCGCCCGGCTCGTCAGGGCTTGACGGGGTGCCAAGCCCCCGGTACCGGTCGGCGTCGGCCGCTCAAAAGACCCAGGCGATCAGGAGCGTGATCACCGCGAAGAAGGAGAAGAAGGCACCGAGCATGTACTGAAGCTCGCCGAGCAGGCTGTCGCCCGCCACCAGGGCGAAGACGATCAACAGGACCACGGTGACGCCGAAGCCCCAGAGCGCCGCGGTCTTGAGCCCGATGCCGGGCTCGATGGCCGCGCGCGCCTCGGCGATCAGCGGGGCGCCGAGGGTCAAGGCCAGCACGACCACCACGCCGGCCGCGGCCAGCAGGATCAGGAGGATCTTGAGATCGCTGCGGCCTGGGTCGCTCATCACTTCGCCTCCGCGGGCTGCTGGCCCCTGATGTGGGCACGGACCTCGTCGGGCTGCGGCAGACCGCGGATCACCACCTCGGGCTTGTCCCCGGCGGTATAGATCGCGATGTCGCCGGCCTTGAGCACCCGCTGGATCAGCGACTGGCTGACCCGCACGGTGCGCACCGAGGACATGTTGATCTCGGTGTACTGCTTATTGATCAGCCCGTGGGTCCACACGATCTCATCGCTCTTGATCAGGATGTGATCGGACTTGGCCAGGAGGTACCAGTAGAGCAGCAGGAGTATGCCCACCCCGACCGGGATCAGCAGGACCGCGAGCACCACCCCCAGGGGGTACATCCGCACCAGCGAGGGATTGGCCTCGTAGAGGATCGTGGACATGGCGGCTCCTTAGGGATCGCGGTGGAGACTAGACCGAGGTCGGCGCCTTGGCCTCGCTCTTGATGTACTCGCGTAACGCCGCGGGATCGGGCAGTCCGCGGACCTCCAGCTCGGGCAGGTCGCCCGAGGTGTAGATGGTGACGTCGCCGGCGTTCATCAGGCGCTGGAGCAGCGTCTGACTGACCCGAACCGTGCGCACCGAGCCCATTCCGATCTCGGTGTACTGTTTGTTGAGGAACCCATGGGTCCAGACGATCTCGTCGTCCTTGATCTCAAGGTGGTCGATCTTCGTCGCGACCCACCACACCAATAGCCGCAGGAAGGCCAAGGCAAAGATCAGGATGCCAGCCGCGCCCACCCAAGTACCGCCCTCGGGCGGCAGAGGCAGGGCCGCAGCGATCGGACTCGCCGCGATCGCGACGAGGATACCGGCGAGCATCAGGACCACTGCAAGCAGGGTACCGAGCGGGTTCATGCGTACCAGCGACGGACTGGCTTCGTAGAGGACTTTGGCCATGCTTGACTTCCTCATCGGCGTGGCAGCGATCAGGCGGACCCCCACCGCTAGCGTGCGCCGCGGGAAGGCGAGCGGATGTTAGCAGCATCACCCGGCCCCTGGGAGCCGAATGACGGATGCCGGGCTAGAGGTACGGCTGAACCCAGGCCACCAGGCGCGCCACATCCATCGCACCGGCGGTGCGTGCAATCTCCCGCCCACCGCGGAACAGGGCCAGCGTCGGGATGCTGCGGATGCCGAGCTGGGCGGCCAGCCCCTGGGCCTCCTCGGTGTTCACCTTGACCAGCCGCGCACGCGGCTCAAGCCGCCGCGCCGCCTCCTCGAACGCCGGAGCCATCATGCGGCAGGGCCCGCACCAGGGCGCCCAGAAATCCACCACCACCGGCAGGTCGTTACGACCGATGTGGCGGGCAAAGCCCGACTCGGTGAGGGCAAGGGGGCGCCCGGAGAACAATGGTGTATGACACTTGCCACATTTGGCACCGGACCCGAGCCGATCGCTCGGCACTCGGTTGACCGCCTCACACTCGGGGCAAACGACGTGGACGCTTTCGGCCATGCCAAGTCTCCTCGTGACGCCCGGCGCGACCCGCCCGGCCGCGCCTTGATTCGATCAATTCGCACACTTATCTACGGGCTTTCTAAGCGTTTCCAACCAGTCGAGCGATCGATCCCGATGGCCAACTCCCCCTTCATCGTCACGGCGACGGCCGAGACCTTCGACACCGACGTGCTGGACGCCTCTTACCAGCGTCCGGTCCTGGTCGACTTCTGGGCCGATTGGTGCGCACCCTGCCGCATGTTGATGCCCATCCTCGCCAAGCTGGCCGATGCTTATGGCGGGCGTTTCCTGCTCGCTAAGGTCAACACCGACGAGGAGCGCGAGCTAGCCGCTCAGTTCGGCATCCGCAGCCTGCCGACGGTGCAGCTCTTCAAGAACGGGCAGCCCGTCGACCAATTCATGGGGGCCCTGCCCGAGTCCCAGGTCAGGGAGTTTCTCGACCGACACCTGCCGCGCGAGTCGGACAAGCTCCTTGCGCGCGCTGAGGCACTGCTGCGCGGCGGGGACCTGGCCGGTGCCGCCAAGCAGATCGGGCAAGCGCGCGCCAAGGACCCGGCCAACGCCCGAATCCAGTTGGCCGAGGCGCGGATCAAGGCGGCATCGGGCGACGTCAGCGCCGCCCAGGGGCTCCTCGATCGCCTGCCGCTGGAGCTCCTCCAAGACCCCGAGGCGGCCGCGGTGCGCGCCCAGGTGGCCTTCGCCGGCGCGCTGACCGACGCCCCCCCGGAGACCCAGCTCGCCGCCCGCCTCCAGTCCAACCCCAGGGACAGCGACGCCCGTTACCGCCTCGCGGCCTATCGGGTCGCGGAGGGGGACTTCGAGGGTGCCCTCGACCAGCTCCTGGAGCTGCTGAAGAAAGACCGCGCTTACGGCGAAGACGCCGCCCGCAAAGGCATGGTCATGATCTTCGATCTCCTCGGCGGCGACAGTGAGCTGGTGACTCGCTACCGGGCGAAGATGTTGAGCGCCTTGTACTGACCGGCAGGCCCTGCCGGGTCTTCAAGGGCAGCGCCGATGACTTGGCGACCCCGCCTCGCCAGGGGTCAGTTCGGAAGGCTTCAAAGACAATGCGCGATGAGAGGCTGGGGTGAGGAACGAACCCCTGGGCCTGCGGGGGTCGCAGGGAGGCTCGGCGAAGCATGGCGCGGCTTCCGCTGCGCACTTCATTGGCCACCGCTTTGGGGGCTCGAGAACGGCGAAGCATCCGCGCCCCGCGCCGGCACCTTGAGTTCTTCAGGCACCCGTCCGACGCAGACACCGACGGCTGGGTAGGTCTCCAGTCCCGGCTACGAGCCGACGCGCGACAGCGTGGGGCCGCCCAACCACACGCGGGGAAGCGGGCTCGGGGACCGACGTCGCGGTTTGTTGACTGCCAGGGACTAGCCAGGGGGCTGCCGGATCTGACCGCGGCGGCGGTGCGAGCCGCCGCCGCGGGTAGGGGCCTTACGGCATCTCAGGCTCGACCACCGTCTCCGGGCTCACGTTCTGCGGGAAATCCATGCTCATGATGCGCCGGAACCAGGTGTCGCTCCCTTCCTCGCCCTCCTGGTTCCAGACGGCATAGAACCGCGACCCATCCGGGACCATGCGGATCTGCGCCTCGCCCTGCTCGGGGTCGCCCTTGGCCAGGTAGTCGGTCCTCTCCACCGTCTCGCCGGCGTAGTTGCCCGAGCTGTCCGGGTTGACCTCCCACAGCCGCTTGAAGAACGTCTGACCACGGTCGCGGGTGAAGGTGTAGAAGAGGTCGGCCGGCGCGGCGTGCTCCTCCTCTTCCTCGTCGTCGTCGTTTCCGTGCGCCTTCGGGACGTTGGTGGCGGTGCCGAAGGTGACGTAGAACACGTTCCTGTTCTCCGCGTCCTCGGGGTAGGCACTGCCGGGCGTGCTGCTCGGCGGTCCGACCAGCCGCGGCTCGATGACGCTCAGCTTGTTGTTCTTGAGCTGCGACATGTTGCGCGCGGGCTCGAACTCGCCCTTCCCGAAGCACACCACCTCCTCGTAGGTGTCCTTCTTGTTGGCCTCGTCCTCGGAGACGAGCGGCGTGCCATCTTCGTCATTGGTGTAGTCCTTCCAGATCCGGGTGTGGCAAACGTCTTCAGTCGCCGCAGGGTCCGTCGTCCAAGTCTGGCCGCCGTCAAAGGAGCGCCGGATGAAGAGGTCATACTTGTCGTGGGCGTTCCGCGACGCTGCCCAGTTGGGCGTGTAGTCGTAGGCGAGGAAGAGGTTGTTACCGCGCAGGATGCCGCGGTGGGCCCGTGCATCGTCGTAGGGGTTGGTCCAGCTCGCGTCGGCCAGGTTCGCCGCCGTCTGCTCGTACTTGACGACCTTCAACCCCTCGCCCTTGGCGTTGTCGTCCTGGTCCGGGTTGGTCCAGGTCTCGGTCGGGGTGACCGAGCTCAGGTTCTGGGCCCCGTCGACGCAGACTGTCTTACCGTTGAGCGCGATCACTCTCGCGTTGCAGACGAAGTTCGCAAAGGCATACGGGTTGCCGCTGGCGCCCTTCTTGACCCGCCGCAGCATGATGTCCGACGGCCGTCCTTTGCCCTCCTCACCCTGCTTGTAGACCATCGCCATCACGGTCCCGGAGCTTCCCGCCTGCCCCGCCGGCTGCACCAGCATGCGTGGCCGCCGCGCGTTCTCGTACGCGAGCTGAGGCCGTCCGAGGAAGTCGAGGACCTGACTGCCTTCCTTGTCGACCAGGTAGAGCAGATTGCCCGCCTCATCCAGGGCCGGGAGGTTGACGATGTCGCCGCCCGCCACCTTGACCGGGCTCGCGAAATCGAAGCTGTGGTAGATCACGTTCTTGCCCAGGTCCGGCTTGTCCTTCTCCTCTCCGTGGGTGGTGTCGGGGTCGTCGTCCCATTCCGGCTTGCCAGCGCCGACGCCCTTGGTCTCCTCGTAGGCGATCGCTATCCAGGCGCTCTGGGTGCCGTCCGGCTTCGTATACGGCATGAAGCTGAGGTTGGGCCGCGAGGCGCCGGTGTCGCCGTCGAGAAGCCGGCCGTCGGCGGTGACGCAGACGTTCTTGGTCGCGTCCTGCGAGTTTTCGAAGGTATGGAACGCCGTGCACAGACCCGGCTGCAGGTAGCAGTAGCGGTGGGTCCCGGCGTGCTTACCGTCCTCGTCCATCAGCGGGATGTACTGGCCGCTCTCATCCGTGACCGGCAGGCCATCCTCGCCCAGTTCGACCTTCATGTTGTCGGTGTTGCAGACGTCGTTGTCGGACATCCGCAGCGGCATGGCGAAGGGCACCAACGGCATCGGCCGGTTGGTGGTCCACTCGGGGTCGTCGAACGAATGCTGCGGGTCGCCGTTGGGCGTGAACGCGGTGTCGATGGCGGCGAAGTCGCTCCACTTGATGAAGCTGTACCAGATGTCGGTCTTGTGGTTGGTGGTGGCGCCGCTCCAGCCGTGGCCGGGGCCGGCCATCTCGCCGGGCCGCACGCCCTCCGGGTCTTCCTGCCATATCACCCCGAAGCCCACGTTGTTGGCCCCGTTGATCGAGATCTGGTAGACATCGCGCCGACCGGAGGTCAGCCGCTCGGGCTTCCGCCAGGAAATGTCGCCGGTCGCCGGGTCGATCACGCCGCGCGCGACCCACAGGCAGTAGAACGGCAGCTCGCCCACCTCCGGGAAGCCGTCCTC
>JALOTB010000054.1 GCA_025458165.1 Chromatiaceae bacterium
ACATGGTGTCGCAGCCTCCAGCCTACCATTCGGAGCAGCCAGCCACCTATTTTCCCCCGCCCACACAGGCGGTTAGGCCTAAGTCAGTGCCATTCGGGTGATGGAGCACTTGCCAGATTATCCCGCCGTACTGCGGCAGCTTCAGCGGTTGCTTAGGGCAGGCGGACGCGTCTATCTCGACGCCAGCGCTTCCCGGGAAAAGTACGTAAAGCCCACTTTCATGTCACGCTATATCTTTCCGGGGGATCACTCCTTCTTCTGCCTGCACGACTTCCTTGCCGCGGCCGCAAAGACGCCGCTTGAGGTGCTCGCGGTCTACAACGACCGCCACAGTTACTTCCTTACGTGCAGAGCTTGGGCGCAGAACCTGGAAGCGGCGCGGGGGCGAATCGTACAGCGCTGGGGCGAGGCGCTCTACCGGCGATTCCGGCTTTATCTCTGGGGATCGGCCTTCGCCTTTCGCAATCGAGATGTGGAGGCCTACCGGGTGGTCCTCGAGAAACCCCAGTGAGATGAGATTCTTTGGCGGAGTTTCTAGAACCCTTGAGCGCAACGACGCGTAGCCGCTCGCAATGCGCGTTCATTGCTGACTCGCTTTGGCCAGGGATTCTCAATTCGAGCGAGGGGGCATGGTGCGCGAGACCGAGGGTTCGCGGAAAGCGGCGCTCGAGGCGACCGCCTACATGGCCGAGCTGCGGCCGTTCAGGCGCTATAGCGAGGTCAGGGGCACCGTCATGCAGGACGGGGGCACAGACGACAGCATCCTCGCTGTCGCCGTGTTGATTGCGCGACTCGGCAGCGACGCGACTCTGCTGGCTGTTACCCAGATCCCCGCGAGCACCTCCGAACGGGTGGGCTTCCCGCACCAATCGCCGGTGTTGCACCTGGCTGCCGGCGAGGTCAGTCGCGAGAGCGAGGCCGCCGGGGCCGGAGATCCAACCCAAACGGAGGACGACGGATGAAGCGCTGGCGTGGTCGGTGGTGGCTGGCGCTGGGTTGCGCGCTCGGCCTGGTGTTCGCGAGCCCCGCCAGCGCCGGACGGATCCTGGTGCTGGTGCACGGCTACCTCGGCGACTCCGCCTCCTGGCTGGGGGGCGGGGTCTTGCCCGTATTGCAGCAGGCTGGATGGAAGGTCGCCGGCAACTGGCAGTCCACCCCGTCCGGGGTGCGGCTGGAGCCGTTCGGGGCGTCCGCCGCGGAGTTTTCGATCTACACGGTCGACTTGCCCTCCACGGCCCCGCTGACGGAGCAGGCCGGCTTTCTTGGCGGGATGTTGCGCGCCATCGCCCAACAGCACCCGACGGACACCATCGACCTCATCGGCCATTCTGCCGGC
Source organism: Chromatiaceae bacterium (assembly GCA_025458165.1). Taxonomy (GTDB): domain Bacteria; phylum Pseudomonadota; class Gammaproteobacteria; order Chromatiales; family Chromatiaceae; genus JALOTB01. Next base: position 1,337 of record JALOTB010000054.1, read on the forward strand.
GGCGTCGTGGCCCGCCTCGCACTGGTGAACTACGGCGCGGGCAGGGTCACGCGGCTGATCACCATCGCCGCCCCCCACCTCGGCACCGAGCGCGCCACGCAGGCGCTGGATGCGGCCGACGATAGCGGGCTGTTCGGCGGGATCAAGCGCTGGGTCGTCAAACGCAAGGTGGGAGACGACCTGTATCGCACCGCGCAGTCTTCGCGAGGGCTCCTCGCAGACCTCTCCCCACCGGTGCCCGGCAACCTGCTGTATTGGCTCAACGGTCGCCAGCACCCTGACATCGCCTACGTCGCGGTGGTTCGTGGCGCCGCTTACGGGATGGCGGGCGACCAGGTGGTGCCGGCGCCCAGCCAAGACCTCCGCCGGGTTCCGGCTCTGCATGGCCGCGCCAGCATCCGGGTGGTGGGGGGCAGTCACGAGCTCAGCCAGCAGGACGGGTTGCTGTTGTCCCACCTGGTGTCCCAACCCGCCGATGTCAGGGCGCCTGCGTCGAAGTGACGCGACTGCGAACCCCAGGCGCGCGTTCATCTTGCTCGCCAGGTTGCGCCCGAGGACGTCACGCTCATCTCCAGCGCACTTCTCCTTGCAAGCAGACGCAAACAGCCTGCCCGCGCCTTACGTGCGCTACCGTACAGAGGGTAAAAAAAGATCACGCCTATACTAACAATGCTGTAATTGGTCATGCCGGCTTCGCCAAAGAATGCTGGAGCAACACCATACCGGAAGAAGGACGTCGCCAGTCACGGCTGATGCGCCGTCTATTGTGCGGAGGGAACCGATTCAAGAATCGTCCCTCGCAAAGTAAACATCCACGAATGAAGAGATCAGCATGAAAACCTCAGTACTGACTTCTGCGATCGTCGCCTGCGCCCTGTCTGCGCCAACCCTAGCAGCGCAGGAAACATCGGCAGTCACCGGGCCCATGATGGGCGGTCCCCAGGGTGGACCGGGCATGATGGCTGGTCCCCAGCACGACCCGCGCATGATGGGTGGACCCCAGGGCGACCCGCGCATGATGGGCGGACCCCAGGGCGACCCGCGCATGATGGGCGGTCCCCAGCACGACCCGCGCATGATGGGCGGTCCCCAGGGTGGACCGGGCATGATGGGCGGTCCCCAGCACGACCCGCGGATGATGGGTGGACCCCAGGGCGACCCACGCATGATGGGTGGACCCCCGGCTGGACCGGGCATGATGGGTGGACCCCAGGGCGACCCACGCATGATGGGTGGACCCCCGGCTGGACCGGGCATGATGGGTGGACCCCAGGGCGACCCGCGCATGATGGGCGGTCCCCAGGGTGGACCGGGCATGATGGGTGGACCCCAGGGCGACCCGCGCATGATGGGTGGACCCCAGGGTGGACCGGGCACGATGGCAGCCCCCCAGGCTGGACCTGGCGCGACCGGTACGCCCCAGTCCGGACCCAGCTCGAAGTGAGCTCGAAGCCTACCTGACAGGCGCCAAGATGGATGCCGCCACTCGCGCCGAGGCGGTGCCAACACACGAACGGCCGAGGCGCTGGCAGCGAAATCAGGGAGTCATGTCCCAGCTCGCAGGCTGACTCCCTGCCTTCCTCTCAACCTCGGGTTGTCTGGGTCGGCCCGCGATCGCCACAATGTCCCGGTCTAGCCCCATCGCACGGTAAGGAAACGCTGGAGTATTCAGGGTTTCCTCCGCGGGGCAGGGCGCCCCGCCATTTTCAGTCGCCCAAGCGACTGAAAATGAAGGAGCCGGGAAACCATGCTTTTCCGGCTCCGCGGTGATTTTGGCCAGGATGGACAATAATCAGCATCTCCTTAAGCAATCAAGCTGCATTCTAGCCATGCAGTCTTTCACGAAACGTAGTGATCTAACCGGAGAACTCCCATGCCTCTTATCAACCTAGTCATCGTCTTAATCGTGGTTGGCGTGCTGCTGTGGCTCGTCAACGCCTACATCCCTATGGACGGCAAGATCAAGAAAATCCTGAACATCGTCGTCCTCATTGCGGTTGTGCTCTGGCTACTGCAGGCCTTTGGAGTGCTGGGTTCACTGAACAGCGTGCGGATCGGCGGCTGAGCACCGCCAGCGCGATGTGTTGGTCACCGAGACACCCTGGGCAAGGGTTCGCGGTTGGGCAGAACCCCGCCCAGGTCCCGGCAGGCAACCGACGACATAACGGGGAGGCGAAGCAGGTATCGGCGGCACCAGGCCTGCGCGAGCCATCGAAACCTACCCCAATGCTCGGTGTTGTCCCCATGGCCAACTGGCGAGAGTGACCACGCGGCCGCGTTCTGCTCGCAAGGCCTCGCCTGGCCTCTGAGCCCAGCGCCCGGTGATCCCTGCCCGCCCCGCAGCCGAGCGCAGTGCAAGGCGCCCACCTCTTGGCCAACCCCTGGCCTCGCCAGACCTGAGTCGGTGACCCCTATGCAGATTCGTGTTGGTTTCGAGATGCAATACCAGTGTGCTGGTCCGACGCCGATGATCCTGGCGCTCAGCATCCATTACTCGCGGGCGTCGGACCTGGTGCGCCCGGACCATCTCCTTACACGCCCGGCGGTGCCCGTCAGCGCGTACCGCGACCTGTTCGGCAACTGGTGCAGCCGGCTCGTAGCGCCGCCGGGGCGTTTCGTGCTGAGCACCGATGCCCTGATCAACGACAGCGGGCTGCCCGATCCGGTGGTCCCCGAGGCCCGGCAGGTCCCGGTCGAGCACCTGCCGGAGTCGACCCTGGTCTATCTGCTCGGCAGCCGCTATTGCGAGACGGACCTACTGTCCGACATCGCTTGGCAGCAGTTCGGCCACGGGCCGACCGGCTGGGCCCGCGTGCAGGCGATCTGCGACTTCGTGCATCGGCACATCAGCTTCGGCTACGAGCACGCCCGCCACACGCGCACCGCCTGGGAGGTCTACAACGAGCGGCGCGGGGTGTGCCGCGACTACGCCCACCTGGCCGTTGCGCTGTGCCGCTGCATGAATATTCCGGCCCGCTACTGCACTGGCTACCTCGGCGACATGGGCACCGAGCCGCCCTACGGGCCGATGGATTTCGCCGGCTGGTTCGAGGCCTACCTCGGTGAGGACTGGTACACCTTCGATGCGCGCAACAACACCCCGCGCATCGGCCGCGTGCTCATCGCCCGCGGGCGCGACGCCTGCGACGTCGCGCTCTCGAGCACCTTCGGCCCAAATACCCTGGAGCGCTTCAAGGTGTGGAGCGACGAGGTCGCCCCGGCATGACCTACTGCGTCGGTGTCAAGCTCGACGATGGGCTGATCTTCGCCAGCGATTCGCGCACCCATGCGGGCGTCGACAACTACGCCAAGTTCTGCAAGATGTCGGTGTTCGAGCGGGCCGGCGACCGGGTGCTGGTGCTGCTCAGCTCCGGCGGGCTGGCCGGCACCCAGGCGGTGATCAGCCTGCTGCGCCGGCGCGCCGCGGCCGAGCCGCCGCACCTCTGGAGCGTGGGCTCGCTGTTCGACGTCGCCAACCTGGTGTCGGACGCGATGCGCGACATCGAGCGGCGTGACGCGCCGTTCCTGGAGTCCGGCGGCCTGAAGTTCAACGCCTCCTTCATCCTCGGCGGTCAGATCGCCGGCGAGGACATGCGCCTGTTCCGGATCTACGCCGAGGGCAACTTCATCGAGGCCGGCAGCGATACGCCCTTCCTGCAGACCGGTGAGGCCAAGTACGGCAAGCCCATCCTCGATCTCGGGGTGAGCTCGAGCGCGACGCTCGAGGACGTCACGAAGTGCGTGCTGGTGTCCTTCGACTCGACGATGCTCAGCAACCTCTCGGTGGGTATGCCCATCGACCTGCTATGCTACCGGCGAGACAGCCTGCAGGTGAGGATGCGGCGCCGCTTCGACGTGGGCGATGCCTATTTCGACGCACTTACCCGGCAGTGGCTCGAGGGCACGCGCCGCGTCTTCCGCGAGCTTCCAGCGCTGGAGTGGTAGCTCGGGTGGGTGCGCCGCGACGGGCCCCCTGCGGCAACCTCCGCGAGGGCCTGCCACCGCTGAGTCCGACCCCCTCGAGTAACGCGCCATGCCAACGCCATGCACCGAGGATCCTCCCTGGCCGGAGCCGCTCCGCGGGCGGCTGGCCGTCGGTGCCGACGCCGAGCAGGTCGCCGACGCCATCCTGGCCCTCTGGGCGGAGCTCGACCAGGCGCTCAACCCGATCATCGGCCACCGCGGCGTGGCCGCGCTCTACAACCGCAGCCTGAACCTCACCGCCGCGCGTTATCCCTGGCTGGCCGAGGGCCATCAGGGCGTGCTGGCCGCGGTCGATCTTGGGGCCTTACAGGCCGCACTTTCGCACCGGGTGCCCGCCGAGGCGGCCGTCGGCGGCAGCGCGCTGCTCCAGTCCTTCCATGCCTTGCTCTGCAGCCTCGTCGGTGCGTCGCTCACGGACCGGCTGCTGGTTTCCGTCTGGGATCAACCTTCGGGCGCCGCGCCTGCGCAGGACAACGCTTCATGACCACCAAAGCCACCATCACCCGCCTGGCCACCGGCGTGCCGGGCCTGGACGAGGTGCTCGGCGGGGGCCTGCCGGAGCTCTCGTTCAACCTGATTGCCGGTCAGCCGGGCTGCGGCAAGACCACGCTGGCGCACCAGATCATGTTCGCGCTGGCCACACCGGAGCGCCCGGCGATCTACTTCACTGTGCTCGGCGAGCCGCCGCTGAAGATGCTGCGCTACCAGCAGCAGTTCGACTTCTTCGACAGCGAGGCCATCAACCACCGCGTGCGCTTCGTCAGCCTGTCGGACGACGCCATGACCGGCGACCTCGAGCGCGTGCTCAAACGCATCGTCGAGGAGGTCCACACCCACGGCCCGGGGCTGGTCTTCGTCGATTCGTTCCGCTCGGTGGTCTTTGCCGGCGAGAGCGCGGGCGCCCCGCCGATGAGCCTGCAGTTGTTCGTGCAGCAACTGGGCATGCTGATGACGAGCTGGCAGGCGACCACCTTCCTGGTCGGCGAATACTTCAACGAGGCCCACGCCAACCCGGTGTTCACGGTGGCTGACGGCCTGATCTGGCTGCGCCAGAGCGTGCAGCGCAACTCCATGGTGCGCAAGATGGAGGTCGTGAAGATGCGCGGCCAGCCCACGCTGCCGGGACTGCACACCCTGCGCATCGACCGCAGCGGCGTGCGCGTATTCGCCCCGGCCCAGGTGGTGGCGACGGGAGGCGCCGGCGCTGGCACGGCGGCACCCGAGGCGCGGGCGCTCATGGGCGTGCCGGCACTGGATGAGATGCTGGGTGGCGGCCTGCCGCGCGGCTACTCGTTGCTCGTCGCCGGGCCCTCGGGCTCGGGCAAGAGCATCCTGGCCTCGGCCTTCCTGGCCGAAGGTGCGCGTTGTGGCGAGACCGGCGTCGTGGCGGCCTTCGAGCAGCACCCCAATCAAGCCCGCAACCCTGTGCTGGTCGATCTGATCGCGCGCGGCCAGGTGGGCCTGATCGACAGCCGCGACCCGGACCTGTCGATCGACGAGATCGTGCTGTTGATCCTCACCGAGGTGCGGCGGCGGAAGGCGACCCGCGTCGTGCTCGATTCGCTGAGCGGCTTCGAGCTCGCCTTGGCGCCGACCTTCCGCACCGACTTCCGCGAGTCGCTGCTCGGTCTGGTCACCGCCCTCACGCGCGCCGGCGTGACCCTGCTGATGACCTCGGAGCTGGAGGACCGCTACACCGACCTGCGTTTCAGCCCCTATGGGGCCGCCTTCCTCACCGACGCCATCATCGTGCAGCGCTACATCGAGGTCGACAGCCGGCTGCAGCGCGTGATGGGGGTGGTCAAGGTCCGCGCCAGCGCGCATTCCAACGAGCTGCGGCTCTACAGCATCGGCGACGAGGGCATCCGTATGGGCGAGATGCTGCCCGATCAGGAAGGCCTGCTCGGCGGGCGACCCTCCCGCAAGCCGCGCCCGGGCCCGCCGGCGACCGGGTCCGAGGTCGCCTGACGGCCGGCCTGGCGCGTGGATCCCCTGAGCCCGGGCCCCGAGCCCGCCGGTCCCTCGGCCGCGCAGGCGCAAGCCGAGCTGGCGCGCCTGGGCGTGGAGGTCGAGACCATGCAGGCGGTGCTGGTGCGCCTGCTGCAGGACGTGGTGGACGCGGAAGCCCGCCTGGTGGACACCCACGCGGCGCAGCTCGTCGAGGCCAACGAGCGGCTGGTGCTCGCTGCGCTGACCAGCCATGACCAGGCGCAGGCGGCCGTGCGGGCGCTGGCCGAGGCCGAGCACTCCGCCGCGCTGGATGCCCTGACGCGGCTGCCCAACCGCACCACGCTGCTCGACCGCTTCGCGCAGGCCCTCGCCCAGGCCCGGCGCCACGGCACCCGGCTCGGCCTGCTGTTCGTGGACCTGGACGATTTCAAGCGGCTCAACGACGCCTACGGGCATGCCTTTGGTGATGAGGTGCTCCGGCAGGTCGCCGAGCGCCTGGTCTCGGCCGTGCGCGAGGCCGACACCGTCAGCCGCTACGGCGGCGACGAGTTCCTCATCCTGCTGGCGGAGCTGAGCCAGCCGGCCGACGCACAGGCGGTAGCCGAAAAGCTGGGCGCGGCGCTCAGTGCGCCGATCGAGCTCGCGGGCCAGGTCGTCCGCCTGACGGCGAGCCTGGGCGCGGCGCTCTACCCCGACGACGGCGAGGATATCGACACGCTGATCGCGCGCGCCGACGCGGCGATGTACCAGGCCAAGCGCTCGCGCGCCGGCAGTGCCGCGGGGCAGGGGGCGGCCGCAGGACCGGCGCCGTCCGCATTGCCCGAGCCGACGCCCGCGCGCACCAACCAGGCGGTCGACCCGGAGCGGCGCCTCGCCGATCTGCGCGAGGCCAACGAGAAGCTGGTGCTGGCCGCCCTCAGCGCGCTCGAGCTCAAGGAGGCCGCCGAGCTGGCGCGGCAACGCCAGCGCGCGTTTCTGGCCGCGGTGACCGACGAGCTGAGCAACCCCCTGGCGCCCATCCGCATCGCCACCACCATGCTCGGCCGCCTGCCGGGCGAGGAGGCGTTGCTATCGCGGGTGCAGCAGGTCATCGAGCGGCAGATGGCGCACATGGCGCGGCTGGTCGGCCACCTGGTCGACGCCTCGGCCACCGAGGGCGGCGGCCTGGTGCCCGAGCGCGCTTGGGTGGATCTGGCCGAGGTCATCGACGCGGCCGTCACCATCTACCGCCCGACGATGGACCGGCTGCGACTGCACCTGGACTGGCGCCGGCCGCCCGGCGCGCTCGGCGTCATCGGTGATGCGGCGCTCCTGGAGCAGGTCGTCGCCAATCTGCTCGACAACGCGTGCGTGCACACCCCTGCCGGCGGCCGCATCGGCCTATCCGTGGCGGCGAGCGCCGACACCCTGACGCTGAGCGTGGCGGACGATGGCATCGGCATCCCGGCGCGCAAGCTGCCGGAGGTTTTCGAGCCGTTCATGCTGGACGTCCACGCCCTGGACTTCAACGGGGTGGGGCTCGGCATCGGGCTCACGGTGGCGCGCGCGCTGGTGCGGGCGCACGGCGGGGAGATCGTCGCACACAGCCCGGGCCCCCGGCGCGGGAGCGAGTTCGTGGTCACCCTGCCGCTGGCGCCGGGCGCGCCCATCGCGCCGGCCGCAGGGGAGGATCGGTAGGCGCCATGGAGCCAAGCTCGCTCGCGAAGCCTTCGGGATCGCCTGAGCGCGACGCCACCCAGCCGCGCGGGCCGCAGCGGGCCGGCGCGGGCCCCTGGCCCAACCAGCTCCTGGCGGCCCTGCCGGACACCGACTGGCTGCGCTGGCGCTCGCTGCTCGAGCCGGTCGCGATGCCGCTGGGGCAGGTGCTCTACGACTCCGGGGTGCCGCTGACGCACGCCTTCTTCCCGACCTCGGCCATCGTCTCGCTGATGTACGTGACCGAGGACGGGGCCTCGTCCGGCATCGCCATGGTTGGCCACGAGGGCGTCGTCGGCGTGCCGCTCTTCATGGGGGCCGGCTCGACGCCGGGCCAGGCCGTGGTGCAGAGCGCCGGGGCCGGGTTCCGCATGTCCGGCGCTGCGATGCGGGCGGAGTTTGCGCGCTCCGCCCCGGTCATGCGGATCCTGCTGCGCTACACCCAGGCGCTGATTGCGCACATGGCCCAGATCGCGGTGTGCAACCGCCACCACCGGGTGGACCAACAGCTCTGCCGCTGGCTGCTGCTCACCCTCGACCGGCTCCCCGGCAACGAGCTGGTCGTGACCCATGAGCTGATCGCACAGATGCTCGGCGTGCGCCGCGAGGGTGTGACCGAGGCCGCGCTCGCCCTGCAGCGCGCCGGGCTGATCGAGTACCGGCGCGGCCACATCCGGGTGCTCGACCGCGCGGGGCTGGAGCAGCGCAGCTGCGAGTGCCACGCGGTGATCAAGGCGGAGTATGACCGGCTGCTGCCGGACCCCGCGCGCTAGCCGCCAGGATAGTCGTCGTTCTGGTGACCCTGCGCTCGATCCCGTCGGACGGCATCGCCCGCGGTGATGTGAGCGACGGTTGGGCTGGGGGCGCAGCCGCGATCGCGCACCCGGCAGCGTCGCGGCGATGATTCGCCGCGCGTGCACCGTAAAACACCGCCTTCGGCAGCGGTCCCCCTCGGCCACATCAGCCCCGTCCACACGCTCCAGGACTGGCGTCAACCGACGTCAGCGTCGCTTGTTTCGGGACCAACGGTGCCCCCGGGGCTCGACACCTCCGCGATCTGTACGTTGGCGAACAGACGCCCGCAGGCCGCCGTTTTAAATTTTACTCAGAGTACGCCGAGCAAGGCGGGATCGGCAGCGGGCAGTGCGCACGGTGGTCGCGCGGCGGGCTCGTCCCATGGCCTTCCCAACATCGCAGCTCCTTCAGGCGAGCGCCCCGGGCGCCGGACACCGCGAGCTGAAGAGGCGAGCCGCGGACACGGGCGTGAACCGAGCGGTGAGAAATCATGAACTGGAATCAGGTCGAGGGTAACTGGAGGCAATTCCAAGGGTTGCGGCCTCCTAATGAAGCCGAACCCCTACACCATCGGCGCGATCTTCTATGCGCTGGATCACGTCCGGTCCTGGTGCCATGGCATCTGGCATCTGGCATCTGTTCGTCCTGGCCGGAAGTGTCAGCCACTATTTCGCGATTCTGCTCTATGTTTGACGGCTAGGCTGTCCTGCAGAAACGGTCACCTGGACAGCGTGCTCATGCCGGTCGTCGACCAGGACGATTGCGTGCCCCTCCTGGTCGAGACCATCGACGCTCACGCATGTCACGCCGCCCCTGTGGTCCCCGGCCGAGGGGGTCTGAACGATGACGATGTGGTAGAGGGTGTCCCGGTAACGGTAGTGGATCTTCAAACCGTCCCAATGGGCGGGCAGACAGGGTGCAAGATGCAGCCGGTCGACCTCGAGGCGCAGCCCCAGCAGGGATTCGAGGATGAGCCGGTACATCCAGCCGGCCGAGCCGGTGTACCAGGTCCAGCCGCCGCGGCCGATGTGGGGCGCCACTGCGTAGACATCCGCCGCCATGACGTAGGGCTCCACCTTGTAGGTGGCGATGGCCTCCTGTGACTTTCCATGGTTGGCCGGGTTGATCATGGTGGTGAGCTCCCAGGCGCGCCGGCTGTCGCCGAGGGCCGCGAAGGCCATCGCCGCCCAGATGGCGCCATGGGTGTACTGGCCACCGTTCTCGCGCACGCCCGGCACATAGCCCTTGATGTAGCCCGGATCCAGGTCCGACTGGTCGAAGGGGGGATCGAGCAGTTGGATGAGGCCGTGCTCGCGCCGCACCAGACGCCGGTCGACCGCCTCCATGGCCATGCCTGCGCGCTCGGCGCCGCCCGCCCCGGACAGCACCGACCAGCTCTGGGAGATCGAATCGATCTGGCATTCGATGCCGTCGGCGGACCCCAGCGGCGTGCCGTCGTCGAACCAGGCGCGGCGGTACCAGGCGCCGTCCCAAGCATGGCGCTCGATGTTCTCGGCCAGACGCGCACCTTCGGTGGCACACAGCTCGGCGAAATCGGGGTCGTCGTGCAGGCGCGCCAGCGCAGCGAACCGGCGCAGCACCTCGTGCAGGAAGAAGCCCAGCCAAACGCTCTCTCCCTTGCCCTGGATGCCCACGCGGTTCATGCCGTCGTTCCAGTCGCCGCCGCCGATCAAGGGCAGGCCGTGGGGGCCGAACCGCAGCCCGTGCCGGATGGCGTGCACGCAGTGCTGGTACAGGCTCTCCGTGTCCCCGGAGCGGCCGGGGAGATCGAAGTAGGAATCGGCCCCCGGATCGAGCGGGCGGCCTTCCAGGTACGCGACGGGCTCATGCAGCACGCCGCTGTCGCCGGTGCAGAGGACGTACCGGCAGGCGGCCAATGGCAGCCACAGGTAATCGTCGGAGCACTGGGTGCGCACGCCCCGTCCGGAGGGTGGATGCCACCAGTGCTGGACATCACCGTCCCGGAACTGGCGCCCCGCGCATAGGAGCAGGTGCGCGCGCAGGAGCCCGGGCGCGGCGTGCACCAGCGCCATGGCGTCCTGCAGCTGGTCGCGGAAGCCGAAGGCGCCCCCCGACTGGTAATAGCCGCTGCGCGCCCACAGGCGGCAGGCGAGGGTCTGGTACAGGAGCCAGCCGTCGGCGAGCACGTTGAGGGACTCGTCCGGCGTCTCCACCCGCACCGCTCCGAGGGTGTGGCCCCAGTACTGCCAGACCGCCTCCAGCGCCCGCCGGGCGGCATCGGCCCCCTTGAAGCGATGCACCATTTGGGCTGCGTCCTCGCCCCCCGGCGCGCCGCCCAGGCCGAGCCTGAAGGTGATCTCGCGCTCCTGTCCGGGGGCCAGCTCAAAGGCGACCTGGATCGCGGCACAGGGGTCCAGACCCGCGCCCGCCCGGCCGGACAGGTGCCGGCGCGCCATGGCCGCCGGATTCTGAAGGCTACGGTTGCGGCCGATGAACTCGGCCCGGTCGCAGGTGGTGGTCCGGTTCGCATCGTCGACGTCGAAGAAGGCGACCCGGCCGGGAAACTCTGCGTTGTAGGGGTTGCGTGCGTAGAGCGCGCCGCTGTAGGGGTCGACCTCGGTGGTGAGGTGCATGGCCGACCTGGGCCTCAGGTCGCCCAGCACCCATTCCACGTAGCCGGTGGCGGACAGGCGGCGCGCCCGGGGGGATGCGTTGCGTACCTTGAGCACGGAGAACTTCACCATCGCATCCAGGGCCACGTAGACCCACAGCTCCGAGCGGATGCCGCCGGTTTCGTGCTCGAAAACGCTGTAGCCGAACCCGTGGCGGCTGATGTAGGGCGTCGCGTCGCGCCGCGGCAGAGGCGTCGGCGACCAGAACTGGCCGCTCTCCTCGTCGCGCAGGTAGACGGCCTCGCCGCTGGTGTCGCAAACGGGATCGTTGTGCCAGGGCGTGAGGCGCAGCTCGTGGGCGTTCTCGGCCCAGGTATAGGCCTGGCCGCTCTCGGAGATGACCGTGCCGAACCCGGCATTGGCCAGCACGTTCACCCAGGGGGCCGGGGTGATCTGCTGGGGCGTCGTGGTGATGACGTATTCGCGTCCGTCCGGCGTGAAGCCCCCGATCCCGTTGAACAGGATCAGATCGCGTCGCGGCTCCACGGCGACGGGCGCCTCGTGCGGCAGGGGTCGGCTGGGCGAGAGGCGCGGCACGCGCACGTTGGCGGGGCCCGGGCGGTTGAGCTGCTCGGCCAGGGTACCGTGGCCGTCGCTCAGGATGACCCGGGCGACGGTCTGGAACAGCGTGCGGTCTTCTTCGGAAATCTGGTCGATGGGTCGCACGAAGATGCCGCCGGGGCGGTCGATGACCTGCGTCTCCTGGCCTACCGCGACCAGTCCCAGGATCTCCTCCTGCAGCAGCTGCCGGTAACCGGCGCGGTCTTCGTTCCAGATCACCAGGTCCACGGCCAGTCCCTTCAGGCGCCAGTAGGCGTGGGCCTGGACGAGCTGGCGCACCAGCTCGATGTTGCGCAGGTCACCGATGCGCAGCAGGACGATGGGCAGGTCGCCGGAGATGGCGTAGCCCCACAGGCCGGATTGTCCGCGCCGGTTCGCCAGCAGCACGCTGCTGTCGGCGCGCAGCCCGGCATGGGCGTAGATCACCGCGTTGGCAAGGCGGCCGTAGAGCTGGGCGTCGGCATCGCTGGCGTTGATCTGCCGCAGCACGACCTGGGCATGGGTCCACGCCAGGTCGAAGACGCGGTCGGCGAGACGCCGGTCCTGGTACTTCTCCACCAGCCCCAGGACCGCCTCGCGGCTCTCGCCCATCCCGTACACGAGGTCGACGGTCGCGGACTGGCCCGGATCGAGGCCGATCCGACAGCGGCTGGCCACCACCGGGTCCAGTACCGAGCCGTGACTGCCGGACAGGCGCCCGGGCGTGTCCATCGCCAGGGGCGCGGCTAGGGTGCGGCCGCGGCCGATGAACCGCGCGCGGTCGGTCTCGCGGGAGTCGGCCCCCACCGGGACGTCGTGCGCGGACATCAGGTGGAACATCCAGGGGACGCCCTCTTCGCGGGAGCGGGGCCTGCGTGTGCAGAGGATGGCCCGCCGCGGCCCGACGATCTCGGTCTGTACGAACAATTTGCTGAACGCCGGGTGCAGCGCATCGGCCGCCGGCACGTCCAGCACCACCTCCGCATAGCTCGTGAGCTCAATCGTCCGGCGCGTGCCGGAACGATTGGTGATGCGTACCCGGCGCAGCTCGACATCGTCCTCCGGCGACACGGCGATCTCGGTATGGGTGTCGATGTCGAACCCCTGGCCCCGATCGCGACGGCGAAACTCCGCCCGTCCTTCCGAGAAGATCGCCTCGTAGTGCTCCACGCGCCGCAGCGTGGGCTGGTGTGCAGTGGACCAGACCGCGCCGCTGTCGATGTCGCGCAGGTAGCAGAAGGTGCCCCAGGGATCGCGAGTACCATCCTCGCGCCAGCGCGTCACCGCGAGGTTCTTCCAACGGCTGTAGCCGCCGCCCGCGTGGGTGACCATCACGTGATAGCGGCCGTTGGACAGCAGCTGCACCTCCGGCGCCGGCGTGTCGGGGTCCCTGAGCACGCGAATCGGCGTCTCCACGCTGCCCGCGCCGACCCGCGGCCCGGTGACCTCGGCGGTATGCACATGGAGCACCGATGCCCTGGGGATGCGCTCCTGCAACAACAGCAGGGTGGCCTGAAACAGCGGGTCGGCGGCAAAGCGCGCCTGCATCGGACGGCCCAGCAGCCGATGGGCCAGGGCCAGCAGGGTCATCCCCTGGTGATGGGCCATGTAGGAGCGCACCAGGGCCTGGGTCTCGCCCCGCCGTTGCCGTGTCGGGGTGTAGTCGATGGCCTCGTAGAAGCCGAACCGTCCCTCTGCCCCTGCGTCGGAGAGCCGTTGCAGATTCCGGCAGGCGGCCTCCGGGGCCACCGTCAGCGCCAGCGCCGAGGCATAGGGCGCGACAACCAGGTCATCGGCAAGTCCGCGCTTGAGCCCCAGGCCAGGCACCCCGAAGGCGCGGTACTGGTAGTTCAGGTGCACGTCGACCATGTTGTAGCCGGACTCCGAGATGCCCCAGCAGGGCAGGCGGCGCTGCTGGCCGTACTCGATCTGCCGTGCCACCGCCGCCCTGGCGGTCTGCTCTAGCAGCGTGTGCTCATAGGTCGGCATCACCAGTTGCGGCATCAGATACTCGAACATGGAGCCGCTCCAGGAGAGCAGCACCGGCTCGCCGCGCGTGCGCGTGAGCAGCCGGCCCAGCGCGAACCAGCTCTCCTGGGGCAGTTGCCCCTGGGCGATGGCGACGAACACCCCGAAGCGCGCCTCCGAGGCCAGGAGGTCGTAGTAGCTCGCGTCCCGCCGCCCCTCGTCGACCGTGTAGCCGATGGAGAGCAGATGCGACCCCTCGTCGTAGAGGAAACCGTACTCCATCTCCGCGAGCTCCCCCGCCTGAAGAGCCAGGCGTTGGATCTCGGCGATGCGTTCCCGGGCGCGCGCGCTGCCCTGGGCGATGTGCCGGCCGAGATCCGCCTGCCGTGGGTGCTCACCGGGGCCCCCGGACGCCTCATCGAGCCCCGCCAGGGCCCGCAGCGTGGGGATCGCATCGGCCTCGGCAGGGGCCTCGGACCCCGCGGGCGCATCCGGCAACCCGACCCAGGGGGCGAGCCATGCCAGCTCGTCGCGGAGCGCCCGGCATTGCCGGACCAGGGCCTGCGCCCACCACAGCGCCTCGGAACCGGGCGCTTGCCCAAGGGCATCAGCCGCCTCCTGCGCGGACGCCAGCAGCCGGTCCAGCACCCGCCGGGTCGCCCGAAGCCCGGTTGGCGGCGCAGCACAGGCGCCATCCAAGTCCACCCGAAGCCGGGCCAGAACGGCCGGCGCCGACCCGCCCGCGGCCGCCTCCAGGACGCCGAGGGCATCGCCCAGGCCGTCCAGCCAGCGGGGCTCGAGGATCGGGCGATCGGGCAGCGCCGTTAGGCCCTGGCGCAGGGTCAGCAGGTGGCCGCCCAGGTTGCCGCTGTCCACCGTGGAGACGTAGGCGGGGCGAAGCGGCTGCAGCGACCGGGTGTCATACCAGTTGTAGAAATGGCCCCGGTGACGATCCAGCCGCGCCATGGTCCCCAGGGTGCGGGACGTGCGCTCGATGAGCTGTCCAGGGGGGATGTAGCCGAAGTCGCAGGCCGACAGGTTGGCGAGCAGCGCCAGTCCGATGTTGGTGGGCGAGGTGCGGTGGGCCAGGGTCGCAGTGTGGGACTCCTGGAAGTTGTCCGGTGGCAGCCAGTGGTCCTCGGGGCCGACGAAGGTGTCGAAGAACGCCCAGGTCTTGCGCGCGATCGTTCCGAGAAAGCCGGTCTGCTCGTGCGTGAGCGGGGCCTCGCGGCGGGCCAGCGGCCGGCTGATCCACCAGGCAATGACGGGCGACAGCAACCACAGCACCAGGACGGGCAGTGCCACGGCAAGCGCGCCAGGGTTCGCCACGGCCAGAGCGACCGCCGTTGCGGCGGCCAGCGCGGGGGCGAACCACATCGTGCGGAATGCGGCGCCGAGGCTGGTGCGGCTCAGCCGCTCCTGGTCGCCGGAGGGATTCCATTCCAGCAGCCGCTGGTGCGTGACGGCCAGGCGCCAGAGGGTGCGCAGGATCGCGTCCAGGCTGTAGAAGGCCTCATAGGGCAGGGTCACCAGGGTGAAGCCCGCCTGGAGGAGGCGCTGGCCGGCGCTCCCGGCGACGGCGGCGAGATGCCGGCCCGCCCCAAGGTCCGGCGGCCTTCGCAGCGCCTCCAGCAGGGTCGCCAGCACGGGCTGGATCAGCAGGACGCCGAGCACCGCGAGCGTCCACAGCAGGGGCGACGACAGCACGCCCCAACCCAGCAGCAACAGCAGCGTCAGCGCGGCCGGCACCAGGCTGCGCCGCAGGTTGTCGAGCAGCTTCCAGCGCGACAGGGCCGACAGCGGGTTCTTCAGGCGCTCACCATTGGGCCCGGGCACCCGCGCCAGGAGCCAGCCCGCGAGCTGCCAGTCGCCGCGGATCCAGCGGTAGCGGCGGTTCACGTCGGCCCCGTAGCGGGGCGGGGATTCCTCGTACAGCTCCACGTCGCTCACCAGCCCGGAGCGGACGTAGCAGCCCTCCAGCAGGTCGTGGCTCAGGATTCGGTTCTCGGGGAGGCGCCCCTTCAGCGCCTGCTCGAAGATCTCGACGTCATAGATCCCCTTGCCGATGAAGGAGCCTTCCTGGAAGAGGTCCTGATAGACGTCAGAGACGACACGCGTATAGGGGTCGATGCCCGGCTCACCGCCTAGCAGGCGTGCATAGCGGGATTGGCGGGTGCCGGGGAGGCTCGGGCTCACGCGCGGCTGCAGGATGCCGTAGCCCGCGCGGACCCGCCCCAGGCCGGCATCGTAGACGGCGCGGTTGAGCGGGTGCGCCAGGGTGCCGACCAACTGCCGCGCCGCGTCGCGCGGCAACTGCGTATCCGTGTCCAGGGTGATCACGTACCGCACGCCCCTGAGCACTGCGGTCGCGCCCACCACCAGGGCGAAGCCGTCGCGCCGGCCCTCGCGCAGCAGGGCGTTGAGCTCCGCGAGCTTGCCCCGCTTGCGCTCGTAGCCCATCCAGATGCGGTCGTGGGGGTTCCAGACGCGCGGGCGATGAAACAGGAAGAAGATGTCGTCTCCGCCGCCCGCGTAGCGCCCATTCAGAGCCTCGATCCGCTCCCGGGTGAGCGCGAGCAGCGGCCCGTCGTCGGGCAGCGTCTGCGAGGCCGCATCGGGAAAGTCGGTCAGCAGGCCGAAATGCAGGTGCGCGTCGCGATTGGCCAGGAAGCGGACCTCCAGCGCCTCCACCAGGCGTTCGACGTTGCCCCGGCTGGTGAGCATGGTCGGCACCACCACCAGGGTGCGCGACGCGGCCGGGATGCCAGCGACGAAGTCCATCCGCGGCAACGGGCTCGGCGCGGCCAGCAGGGTGGCCAGCCAGTTCACCAGAGCCACCGCGAGCTGCCCGGTGGCGACCAGGACGACCAGGCCCAGGGGCGCCAGGGCCCAGCGGGGCAATCCGTCCGCCACTGCGAAGACGAGCAGGCCGGCGGCAAGGAGCACCGTCGTCAGCGTGATCGTGCCGAGATACAGCAGCAGGGGCGATCGGCTCGCCCCGCGCCGCAGCGCCGCAACCGGGGAGCGGCGTGCCTGCGTCGCCCGCTCCAGGTCGCGCAGGCCCCGGTCGACCAGGTAGAAGCCGACGTGGGCCCTGCGGTCGTCGCGGCCATGGCCGTCTGCGCCGCTGCGGGCCAGCTCGAGGGCCTGACGGGCCACCGCGTCCTCGGCGAGACCGCTCGCCTTGGCCACCTCCTCGACCACGTGGCGATAACGGTCGCGGCTGGCGAAATCCATGCCGGCGTAGGTCGCGCCGGGGTCCGAGCGCAGGGTCTGCTCGACGAGGCTCGAGGCCTCGACGAACGAGCGCCAGTCCATGGTCCCCAGGTTGCGCAGACTGCCGATGCTGTTGCTGATGGAGACCTGGTCGGCCGCCTGCTGCCGGGTGCCCGAGCGCACCAATTGCTCGATGCTCACGCCGGAGTCGGCCAGTTGCTGTTCGATCCAGGTGAGCGGCAAGGCCAGGGCGGCCCCATGCCCCTGCAGGCGGCTGGAGAGCTCCGAGACGAAGGGGGTGGTCATGGGCGGGTTCGATCGCGCCATGTCCGCGATCACCAGGATCAGGTTCTTCGGATCCTGCCGGGCGATCTGGGTCAGCTTCGCCGCCCAAGAGACGGCCAGATCCCGCTCCATCCGGCCGACGGCGATACCCACGGCGACGCGGCGCAGATTCTCGATCAGCGCCAAGCGCAGCATGATGGGGATGGCCCAGAGCTCACCCAGCCGCAGGGGCGTGACCGTCTGGTAGGCGGCGACGAAACGGCTGAGAGTGTCCGGGTCCACCCGGCCATCGCCGTGCGCGATGGTCTCGAGGGCGATGTCGTAGACCCGCGGAAGCCCGCTGGAGCCTCCTTCAGCCAGGACGGGCAGCTCCCGACTGTAGCCCTTGGGCAGGTGGCGCCTGGCGGTGCGGATCTGTTCCTCGATCAGATAGAGGTTGTCGAGCAGCCACTCTCCGGCGGGCGTGATGCGCTGACCCGCCGCCACCGCCGCGGTGAGCCGCTCGCAGGTCTCGTTGAGCACCCCCTCGTTCGCGGCCAGGCGCGACAGCAGCCGGTCCGGCCCGCCGCGCGTTGCAAGGCGGTGGGCGGACACGAGCCGAACGCCGTGCTCCTCCATCTGGCCCGTGCTGAACAACTCCGCCCGCAATGGCGGTTCCACGCCGAACGTCCGGTCCGGCGTGAAGCCCCCGTGGGGGAAGCCTCCAGCCAGGGGTTGCCGCATCCGTCGCCAGGGTCGGAACAGGTTCGCGTTGCCGGCTTTTCCCTCTGGTTCCACGCGAACCTCCTAACCACTCGGCGAACGGCTGACCCGGTGCCGCCTCCGGTGACATGACCTTGACCATGACCCTCAGGGCCGCCGGGCCCGGATGCCCGGGAGTCAGACCCGCGACTGCCGCAGCGTAACGAAGGTGTCTTCGCCCCACATGGTCTGTAGGAAGAATACACCCGGGAACGAGAAGAACGAGGCCCCGGGTGCAATTACTTCGGCGCCAGCGTGACCGCGGTGCGCCATGGGCCGAAAAAACAGCGTGAGACAGCTACATGCGAGGGTTCAAACACCGTCGTCACTCGCGAAGCGATCCTCCGTCAACCCGGCCCCGACAGCCTCCAATCCTCGCCTACCCCTCTTTCTGACCGCTTTCCGAGCCCGCCCCATCGCGTTGCGCCTTGTTAGTTGGCGGAATGGGCACAATGTATCGTTTTATGATCGGGGCCCTCCGTTGAGGAGACCCCGCCTTAATCACCGTTTCCTACGGCCCAGGGATGAGCCGCAATTTTTAGGCGCATAACCAACGGAAAATGAAGGTGCCGGGAAACCGCGTTTTTCCGGCACCGTTCTGGTTTCTGCACGGATGGCCAATACAGCGTCTCCTTCAGGGGTAGCCCTTCCACCACCCCGACGATACACCTGTCACGGAGATACCCGTTTGAGCCAATATACCGCAGACCCAAGAAGCGCCGAGACCTCCAACCGCAACATCGCAGACCGGTTACTCGAGCTGTCCGGCCAACGCTGGAATCGCGGAAAATCCTTGGTACTCGCCGAGAGTGAAGGCATTCATTTGACCGATGAACATTGGGCAGTGATCGTGTTCATGCGCAGACATTACCTGGAACATGGCTTATCGATCAACGCGCGTACCACCTCCGAGGTACTGGCGAGGCATTTTTCCGCCCAGGGAGGCAGCAAGTACCTGCATCGCCTCTTCGGCGATGGACCTGTGACGCAAGCCAGCCGGCTGGCCAACCTGCCCACCCCAGCCAGCGCCATGGACCCTTCGTTTGGCAGCAGCTACTGAGGAAGCGCTGATTTATCCAGCGTTTTCCGCGGCACATGGATGTGTCGCGCTTTTCCGGCTCCTTGCTGATTTTGGCCAGGACGGCCAATCGTCAGCGCCTCCCTACGGGGTAACGATTCCCGCCGCAGGGCGTGTTTCGGTCGCCCCGAGGCTCACGACCATCCGTCCATCGCAATCCTGATCAGGGGAAAAGCAATGTCCAAGCTCCAGCGATCGAACAAAGAGAAAAAGAAACAGGCCCAACACACACCGAAGGAAAAGAAGGCAGCTAAGCAGGAAAAGAAGCATGCTGGAGATGTGGCGCCCTTGATAAAAACGCCTTAGGTTCGCAGAGACGCACGCGGCCCCGGTGGACATTCTAGGCGCGGTCCTTTGGCCAGCTTAGAGCGCACACCCCGCTTTCGTCGTTGCGCGGATCATCCCAGTCGGCGAGGGGTGACATGATCCTATCCGTGCGTCCTCGCTGAGTGGAGCGCCGAGGTCTAGCACACCGACCTCAGGTGGCAGGATCGCCGGGACCGATGAACGACAGCGTGATGCGGAGCAGCTCCCTGAGTCATTCGTAGTGAATCAATATCGACCCGAGTAGAAGGACAAGGCAATCCGGCAAAGCGTTTGGGCAATCTACGAGCAGGGTGAATCAGGGTGCATCAGCGACCGATGAAAGAGTAGTAGCCGGGATCCTATGCCCATCTCGGCAGCGCGCTAAGGCAAGGCTGAGTTATTCGGCGCCCGTCCGACACAAGGATCTGTCGCCATCTTCACGCAGGCAAGCGACTGACCATCAAGGGGCCGGGAAGGCGCCCGCTTCCGGCTCGGCGCCGATTTGGGCCGGCATGGTGTGAATGATCAGCATCCCATTAGTGGCACTGATCCGAAGTTCCGGTTCATCTCCTTCCCTTGATTGCAGACGTAGTGCGTGCGGCCCGACTCATCGGCCGGCAAGTTATTGTAGGTTCGGCGTACGAGTCACCCTCGCTGTATCGTGTATTCCGCCGTCAGCCCGACAAGTGCTGCGCCTGACGGAGCAGTTCCGCCGTCTGTTGCGACCGGTTAGGATTTGTTCGAGGTGACCGGGCGAGCCGCGCGCGCAGACGAAGCGCTCAGCAGCGCCAGCCCCGCCGCTGCGGAAACCACCGACGCCGACAGGATGCCCAGCTTCGCCGCATCGATCAGATTGGGACCAAACGCGAGGTTGGCGATGAAGATGGCCATCGTGAAGCCGATTCCTGCCAGGAGGCTGCCGCCGGCCAACAGCGGCCAGCTGAGATCCGGCGGACGGATCGCAATGCCCACGCGCAAAGCGAGCCAACTGAACGTCAAAACGCCAGCCGGTTTGCCAAGCACGAATCCCAGGAAGACGGCCAGGGCGAGAGAGCTTGTGAACCCATCGAACGAAAGCGCTACTCCGGCGTTGGCAAAGGCAAACAGGGGCATGATCAGGAACGCGACCCACGGGTGCAGCATCGCCTCCAGTCGTTCGACCGGCGAGAGGGTCTCGCGGGCAGCCGCCTCCGCCATCTGCAAGGCCATGCGATCGTCGATGTCGCCACGCCGGTGCTGACCGGAGGGATGGGCGTCAACCTGATCGAGGATCGCGCGCAGACGAGCGCCGCTCACCCATCTGCCGGTCGGCGTCATCAATCCGAGGATCACACCGGTAAGGGTCGCATGGATCCCGGACGCATCGATCGCGATCCAGATTAGGATGCCGCCCAGGAAGTAGGCCGGCAGGCTCCGAACGCCTAGCCGTGCCATGCCGTGCATCATGGCGAACCCGAGCGCGGACAGAGCGACTGCTTCCCACCGGAAATGATGCCCGTAGCCGACGGCAACGACGAGAATCGCGCCGATGTCGTCGACGATCGCCAGCGACAGCATGAAGATGCGCAAACTGGGAGGAATGCGTGATCCCAGCAGCGCCAGACACCCGACGACGAACGCGGTGTCGGTCGCCATCACGGTGCCCCAGCCAGCCTTTCCGGGTTGGCCCCATTGCAGCAGTAAAAATAGTACGGCGGGAATCAGCATGCCTCCCAAGGCCGCGGCGATCGAGAGTGCGGCCACCCGTGGGTGGCGCAGCTCGCCAAGCACCAACTCCCGTTTGAGCTCGAGAGCGACGAGAAAGAAGAACAAGGTCATCAGACCGTCGTTGATCCAACTTCGTAGCGAGCGTGTGATCTCCAGGGCCCCAAGCCGAATCCCCAGAGGTATTTCCCAAAGCCCTAGGAAGGTATCAGCCAAGGGCGAATTCGAGAGGGCCACTGCGAACACAGTGGACATGAGCAGAATCGCGCCGGCCGCAGCCTCGATTCGCAGGAAGCGCAGGAATGGCTGGCTCAGCCGGTCGATGCGCTCCTTCGGGAGCCGTGCCATCCCTGGCTCGTCCGACGGCTCGTCACCTGGGGGTTCTCGCTCTGGAATTGGGTCTGTCATCGCGCTGATTCCTTTGTTTGGTGATCATCCTTGGCAAGAGGGGCTCGGTGGAGTATCGCAATGATCCCGCCAGCCGGGGATGTTCTCGAGTGCCCCTGACAAACGCTTACCCACGGGCGTCTCGAAAAACTCGGGGCGCCCTACGGGGCGGGAACACAACCTTTCTTTGAAAGAATACGGGTAACTATTCAAAACCCCGTGCTAGACAGCCGGATGCGGGCATAAGGTTCGCTCATGCCTGAAGAGCCCCCACAACCGCGTCACCTGCGAGCGAGCTGGAACGGCTGCGCGCCCTGGTCGCCGAGCAGGCGAAGCTGATCGAGCAACTGAGCCAACGGATTGCTGAGCTGGAAGCCCGTCTGAACAAGGACAGCCATAACTCCAGCAAGCCGCCGTCCTCGGAAACCCCCGCCGCGCTCGCAGCGCAAGGCGAGCGGTCGCAAGCCGGGCGGACAAAAGGGCCACAAGGGCGCAACGCGTCTCCTGATGGATGACCCCGATCATCAGGTTGTCCTCCCGCTCGCGGGCACCTGTGAGTGCGGGCGGTGCCGATCCCGGATTCCGGTGCAGCCGCTCCCCGAGCGGCGCCAGGTCGTCGAGCTGGTCATTCGCCGCGAGGTCACCGAGTACCGCACCGTCGGCGGTCTTTGTGCCTGCGGGCGCAGGCATCGCAGCGAGTTTCCCGCAGCGATCAGCGCCCCGCTGCAGTACGGGCCGGAGGTATCGGCATTTGCCGTGTACATGACCCAGTACCAGCTGCTGCCGTTGGAGCGCACCGCCACGATGCTCGACGAGTTGGCCGGGATCGCCCTCTCTTCGGGCACTCTCTACCACTTCATCAACAACGACCACACCAGCGTGCGACTGAGCGTGTACGCTTGTGGCTATTGCATCCAGGATGCTTACCTTTCATGCGCTTGACGGTGCGCTAGGAAACCTCGAGAGGGCGCGTGAGCGACAGTGCCGAGATGCCGTTCTTGTTCTCGGTGACCAGGCAGACGGGCTGACACCAGGTGACTATACGTCTGCGGCTTCTTGCCGCTGGCCCCCAGCTCTTATGAGAACGCACAGCCGTCAGGTTTGGCCACCATTTCAGACATCGGATCTGCAGGCCCTGATTGGCTGCTCCCAGCGCCGACCCGTCGCGCGGGATCGGTCAGTCGTCAGGTGGGTTGGGCGGATACCGACTGTCGGTGAGCGCTCTGAAGGTTTGTGTCCTTCTTGCCACAACAAGGATTGGCAAGGCACTCCGGTTGGTCCGCTTACGACCGTTGCCCACCGCTGCTGGGCACCAAGATGGGAGTCCGCAATGCGCGTCTTGCGGTCAATCCAGCGACGCGGCGGGCGGCAGGTCATGGCCGACTGCTGCCCTGACCGGTCCCCCTCGACGGGGTGTCAGAAAATTGTACAGTCGGTTGCCAGGGACGGCGGACCCGATGTCCGCAGTTGGCCGGAAGCGCCCTTCAACGCGTTGCTGGATCGTTCCCTGGTAAGCTACCGACACCGGTTGGGCGCTCTGCTGCGCTTGGCGCTGACTGACAGCCCCATGGCGGCGCACGTGGACGCCAGCGTCTAGGTGCCGGAGGAGCGACGTTGTGGAGGCCGAGCAGCCGCTCGGTCAGGCGGCCCAACGAAGGGTCTCTCGCAGGACGCGGACGCTCGCGACGGGGAGCGGGGCGAGGCTGAGGCACCCATCGAAGGACCCGAGCAGCTCGCGTTGTCCCCAAGCCCCGGCAACCTGGTCCGCCTGCGATCTTCTGACCCCGACCGCCCGTGACGAGCGCCAAGCGTTAGTGAAGGTCCTCCACGCAGTCTGGCTGCCCGAGCCGACCGACGCCTTCCTCCGGTCGGGGTCACTGCGGCTGTGGGCCGAGACCCTTGAGGAAACACCCGTCGGGCCCAGCAAGGGCATCGCCTCTCACCCCTTTCACCTGCGCGCGGAGGCCTGGCCCGCGTTTCTCGAGGCGCTGGGCGCGACGTCCGCGGTGGCGCCGCTGCCCGCGGGGCAGGTGACCTGCACGCTGCACCTCCCGAGCGGGGCGCACACCCCCTTGCCGTCGCCGCCGCTCGCCAAGTATTGGCCGCAGGCCATCGAGGAGACGCCGGCGGCGTTGAGGCCCTGGCAGGTGGACTGCCAGCGCCTCGCCCATCCCATCCGGGCGCTCGCTGAGCTCCACTTCCTCGCCGCCTACCGTGCCGAGGACGTCGAAGCCGGCGGCGATTTCCTGTTCTGGTGCTGGTTCACCCAGGGGCTCAAGCGGTTGCTGGTGCGCGAGCAGTATCTCCCCGCCCTCGTCTATCGCCAGCCGCCCCACACCCAAGGGCAAACGCAAGGCGCCGCCGTTCGAGCTCTACGGCGCCTGGCAATGGGCCGCGGAGCCCTACGAGCAACTCATCGCCGAGGCCCGCGAGCGGATGCCGGCGGCCTGCGCCGCGGGCGGCGAGGGCCTCGCCGAGGCGGAGCCGCTCCTGCGCCACTGCGCCGAGGTGCTGCTCGATCAGATCGTGCGCCAGACCCCGTTGCCGGCGGCCTTTGACAAGAAGATCCGCGGCAGCCCGCTCACCGCATGCCTGAGGCCCGAGCCCGCGGCCAAGCCCTGGCGCACCCCCGGCACCGGGCTCGAGGCCTACCGGCACTGGCAGCAGTGGCGCCGGCGTTTGGTCGCCGGGGAGCAGGCGGCGGCCTTCACCCTCGGCTTCCGTCTGGAGGAGCCGCCCGGCGAGGGGGAGGACGACTGGGCCCTGCAGTTCATCGCCGTGCCCAAGGACGATCCCTCGCAGCGCCTGGCGCTGTCGGACTATTGGTCGGCGAGTACGGCGGAGCGCCGGCAGCTACGCGGCCAACTGGGCGAGGACTTCGAGACCCACCTGCTGCTCAACCTGGGTCTGGCCGCCCGCATGGTGCCCAAGCTCTGGGACGGTCTCGACACCGCCGCGCCCCAGGCGGTCGCGCTCGATCTCGACGCGGCCTTCACCTTCCTCACCGAATGGGCCTGGGTGCTGGAGGATGCCGGCTACAAGATCGTCGTGCCGGCCTGGTGGACCCCGCAGGGCCGGCGGCGGGTGCGCATTCGCCTGCGCTCCACCACGGGCGGCAAGGCGACCACGGCCGCGCCGAACGCGAGCGGGCTCAGCCTCGAGAACCTGGTGGCCTACCGCTACGAGCTCGCCATCGGCGATCAGGTGGTGAGCGCCGAGGAGTGGCAGCGCCTCGTCGATTCGAAGACGCCGCTGGTGCGCTTCCGCGGCCAATGGGTGGAGCTCGACCGCGAGAAGATGCAGGAGATGCTGGCCTTCTGGCGCCAGCACGGCCAGGAGACCGCGCAGATGAGCCTGCAGGAGATCCTGCGGCGCACCGCCACCGACGAGGCCTTCGAGGTCGACCGAGGGGATGCGCTGGCCGAGATGCTCGAACGCCTGCGCGACCGCGGCCGGCTGGAGCCGGTCGCCGACCCGCCGGGCCTCAAGGCGGAGCTGCGGACCTATCAGAAGCGCGGCCTGGCCTGGCTGCGCTTCCTGGAGCAGATCGGGCTCAACGGCTGTCTGGCCGACGACATGGGCCTCGGCAAGACCCTGCAGGTCATCGCCCGTCTGGTGCAGGAGCGCGAGGCCGGTGAGCCGGTGGGTCCGACCCTGCTGATCGCGCCGACCTCGGTCATCGGCAACTGGCAGAAGGAGGTCCAGCGCTTCGCCCCGCATCTGACGACCTTCCTCCATCACGGCCCCGACCGCGAACAGGACGCGGCGGCGTTCGCAGGGCGCGCCGCCGGGCACACGCTGGTCATCACCACCTACGCGCTGGCGCGCCGGGACCAGGCACTCTTCACCGCACTCGACTGGCACCGGGTGGTGCTCGATGAGGCGCAGAACATCAAGAACCCCCAGGCGGCGCAGACCAAGGCGGTCAGCAAGCTGCGCGCCCGCCATCGCCTTGCGCTCACCGGAACCCCGGTCGAGAACCGCCTGATGGACCTATGGTCGATCTTCCACTTCACCAATCCGGGCTACCTCGACACCCAGGCGCGCTTTCGCAGCCGCTTCGAGCTCCCCGTCCAGCGCGACAACGACCCGGTGTCGACCGCCACCCTCAAGCGCCTGGTCGAGCCCTTCATCCTGCGCCGGGTGAAGACCGACAAGGCCATCATCCAGGACCTGCCGGACAAGCTGGAGGCGATCCAGTACTGCAACTTGAGCCGCGAGCAGGCGGCCCTCTACGAGGGCGTGGTGCGCGAGGTGGAGCGGCAGCTGGAGGAGAAGGACGGCATCGCGCGCCAGGGGCTGATGCTCTCCACCCTGATGCGGCTCAAGCAGATCTGCAACCACCCTGCGCAGTTCCTCCAGGACGGCAGCCCCTTCAGCGCGGAGCGCTCGCACAAGCTCAAGCGCCTGCAGGAGATGCTCGAAGAGGCCCTCGCCGAGGGCGACAGCGTGCTGATCTTCAGCCAGTTCACCGAGGTCGGCGCCGAGCTCGAGCGCCTCCTGCGCCAACAGCTCCACTGCACCACCTACTATCTGCACGGCGGCACCCCGCGCAGCCGGCGCGAGGCGATGATCAGCGCGTTCCAGGACCCGCAAGGCGAGCCCGCGGTCTTCGTGCTCTCGCTCAAGGCGGGCGGCGTGGGCATCACCCTCACCAAGGCCAACCATGTCTTTCACTTCGACCGCTGGTGGAACCCCGCGGTCGAGGACCAGGCGAGCGACCGGGCCTTTCGCATCGGCCAGGAGAAGACCGTCTTCGTGCACAAGTTCGTCACCCTGGGGACGCTGGAGGAGCGCATCAACGACATGATCACGGAGAAGAAGGCACTGGCCGGCGCCATCGTCGGAGCCGACGAGTCCTGGCTCACCCAGCTCGACAACGAGCGCTTCAAAGACCTCATCCGCCTCAGCCGCGACGCGGTGGTGGACTGACCATGGCCCAGCTCGGCAAGACCTGGTGGGGGCAGCGCTTCATCGCCGCGCTGGAGGGCTTCACCGACCGCGGGCGGCTCCAGCGCGGGCGCGGCTACAGCGGTGAGAGCCGCATCCTCGCCTTCGCCGTCAGCGACGGCCTGGTCACCGCCACCGTGCGCGGCAACGTCAACCCTTATTACGGGGTCTACAAGGAGCCCCGCTACCGAACCCGCATCCAGATGGCCCCCATCGCGCCCAAGGACTGGGACAAGGCCCTCGCCCACCTGGGGAGCAACGCGGCCCTGGTGGCGAAGCTCCTGATGAACGAGATGCCGGACAACATCGACAGCGCCTTCGCCGGTCTGCGCCTGCACCTGTTGCCCGCGAGCCGCAAGGACTTCGCGCTGACCGAGTGCTCCTGCCCGGACTATGCCAACCCGTGCAAGCACATCGCCGGCGTCTACTACCGCCTGGCCGGGCAACTGGACCGGGACCCCTTCCTGCTCTTTGAGCTGCGCGGCCTGTCGCGGGAGCGGCTGCACCAGGCGCTGAGTACCACGCCGCTGGGGAAGGCACTGGCCTCGCTCGCCGAGGACCGATCGGCGCCGATCGACGCCGCGGAGTCCTTCTTCACCCGCCCGGCGCCGGCCGGTGCCACTCCGGATTACCGCGCCTTCTGGCAGGGCGAGCGGCGTCTGCCGAGCGAGATCGCGCCCGCCCGACCACCCGCCGTCCCGGCGATCTTGGTCAAGAAGGGCGGGGACTTCCCCGCCTTCTGGGAGCCCGAGGGCTCCTTCATCGCGGCGATGGAGGAGCTCTATCGACGCGTGCGCGAGAAGAACAAAGACGCCCTGTAGGGCGCGCCGCAGCAATGCTCACTGCGGCACCGGTCGCAACTCAAGGGCCGAACTGGCGCCGGTCGTTCTCGACGGGAAAAGATCAAGCATCCCCGGGGGGCGGCTGACTCAAAGGAGCGATCCGCAACAAGTTTCGGGGACACCGTTGCCCGAACGAGATCAGATCATAGCGCAACCCGTCCTGAAGACAGGCCGTCGCGATAGCACAGGACTTTCTGATAGACGTATTGGTAGCAAGATCCGTCGCACATCTCCGAATTGAAGTGCGTGTACGATTCGGCGAACACTTCGATTGGCGCAGACCCCTCCCGTGCCACTCGAACCTTCAAGAACCCGCCGAGAGTTGGCTGGGAATCGACAAAGACTTCGTACGTTGTATTGCGGAGCTTGGCCTTCCAGGCGGGAATCAGGATCGCTTCGATGTCGTCCATCTGTTGGGCATATCCGTTTGCCTCTTCGACCGAGAATCCAGATTCGGTATGGTACTTGAGGTGGTGTCGTAGCTCGTCGAAGGCGGCCGGGAGTTTCGCGATATCGTTCAAGGATTGAATAATCCGGTCCACAAAAGCTCTCCGAAGTTAAACGTATGAGCAGGTTGATGCTAGGTCTGGCTGTTCCGACCGGTTGCGCGTCCTTGCTAATTCGTCCACCACGAGGCCCAAGTCCCCGGGGATCGTCAGCTCGGCCGAACCCCCGGGGTTACGCGGGAGCCCGAATGGTGAGCGCCGTCGCGGCGGCCCTCGGTCGGGGGCATTACGGCGGCAGCGCTATTACAGCGCGACTCCGAGACGGAGGCGCTGACAACTGTCAATGGCCGTAGGGCGGCGGTACGGGGGAGGGCAGAGCCGCGCGACACCGCCGCCTTGGCATGAGCTCGGGTTGTGTGGGCGCCGCGTGGTGGAAGGCATGTGGGTGGTCGCGCGACTGGTCTTTCCCGTTGCAGGCCGCCTCCGGCCTGATCGGACACCCCAGGCGTTCCCCGCCTCCCACCAGTCCCTTGGCGCGATGAGCTGCGCCGTCGGCGTGTGCCTTCCTCGGCAGCTTTCGGTCGCTCTGCAGCCATCCGCCGTGCAGGGCCCGGCGACGGGCCTTGGCCGGGACCTGCCGAGGCCGGCCCGACTCCCATGAGGGCCACAAAACTCGCCGGTAGACTGCCATGAATTCCGGCCGTCTGTAGTTGGCCGCGGTCTGTAGGGAGTCGGCAGACGCCGGAGCGTGACGTCCGCCGCCAACGTGGGGTTGCCTGTCCGACGGTCGCCCGATAGCGAGGTAAAGGCGCTCGTCGTGCACCGCAAGGAGTGCCGGAGCGAGGGGGTAGCGGGTCCACATCTCGAACGGTTGCGGGTGGCCCGCTCAAGCCCCTTGCGCGTCTCGTTAGAAGGACCGCTCTGCGCTCTGGTTCGGCCTCAGCACGGGGGAAGTGCTGTAGAGATGCTCAACCAAGAGGTCGGGATCGATAGGCTTTTGAAGGACTGGTATTCCGCTTAGCCGGACCTCAGCGACGTCTAGGAGGCAGGTGTCCCCGGAAATCAAGACGCCCGGAATGTCCCGGTCGAGCTGGCGGCGGATGTGTTGGATGAGGCGAACTCCGGTCCAGTCGTTCGGGAGCCGGTAGGCGAGCACCGCGAACCAGATATCCTGCGCATGGCGTTCGGCGAGCTCCAACGCCTCTTCGGCACTTGCCGCGCTGAGGACGTGGTACCGGTGGGCCTCAAGCAGCTTCCGGGTTGCCGTCAGCACCAGAGGGTGGTCATCGACGATCAGGATCAGTCCGCCGCGGTCGTCCCGTGCCGCGGAATGGTGCGGCTGGCCCAAGTGCTCCCGGGGGGTCCCCTCACCCGCAGGGATGTCCACGGCGAAGACGGATCCTTTCCCCGGCCAAGACCTCACTGAAATCGGCGACCCCAGCAAGTCAGCCATACGTTTCGCGATCGCGAGTCCGAGACCGAGCCCCTGTTTGGCATTACGCGCGGGATTTCCGATCTGGTAGAAGTCCTCAAAGATGAGCTCCCGTTGATCCGGCGCGATGCCTTCCCCAGTGTCCCAGACCTCGATGCGGCGAGAGGAGCCCACGCGCCGCACGCCCACGAGGAT
Source organism: Chromatiaceae bacterium (assembly GCA_025458165.1). GTDB lineage: Bacteria > Pseudomonadota > Gammaproteobacteria > Chromatiales > Chromatiaceae > JALOTB01. The sequence goes on from JALOTB010000054.1 coordinate 30,505, forward strand.
GGCGTCGCCCCTCGTGTGTCGCAGCGCGTTGGAGATGAAGTTCTGAAGGATCCTTGCCAGCAGGACCGGGTCCGTGTGCAGCACAATGCCATTAAGTTAAGGCTCACCGGCAGCGCTTGTAGTTGGGGTGGAAGCCGTGGAGCTTGGCCGGTTTGATCTTACGCGGGAAGGCGCGGTCTGGT
>JALOTB010000126.1 GCA_025458165.1 Chromatiaceae bacterium
ATGGCGGCGATGGTCCCGCGCCTGATCACGGCTTGTGTGCACACCACACCCCTGACCGAGAAGCAGTTGCGAATGGCTGAGGTTTCTGGCTAATCACCACGCAAAAAGTGCAATTTCCGCTTCGCTCCCTGTTCAAGTGCTTGGCCACTTGAAAATAGCGGTAGCTCCCTGCGCCGCGCGGGCACCTTGGATGTTTCAAGGCGCCCCGTCGTCGGTTGGGAACTTCCAGGTGATGGGTCCCGTCTTGACAAGCTCTCGCCCGGGCTCCCCCAGCTTCTTGCCGTAGCGGATGAGCTGGATCAGGTCGGAGCTGACGCGCGGATTGCTGGTGAAGTAGGAATGCCCGAAGGCGTCGGTGCGCTTGCCCTGGTAGGAGATCAGGTCCAACCGTCCCGTCTCCGCCATATAGCGCTGGCGCTCCTCGGGGATGTCCTCGGCTCGCAGCTGGCCGACCCGCTGCCGGCTGCGGAACAGGATCCGCGAGACCAAGAGCGCCCGGTCCTCGGGCGATGCATAGACGGTCAGGCGGCCTTTCAGCGACCGTGGCAGCCTCCCCTCGGGCCATACCGTGACCAGGTCGGGGTCGGAGATAAAGCCAGTGATCTGTTGGGCGGCGATGTCAACGTCGATGTCCGGGGAGAGCAGCACCAAATTGTCGATCTTGTACAGGTCGACGGCCTCCTTGCCGGCGGCGATGGCCTCGAGCCCCAGCTCGCGCACGGCCTTGAGCGTCACCGCCGTGCCCCGGCTGTGCGCGAGGATCTGCATCCCCTCTACGCCGGGGGTCGTCGCGAGCACGCGGATGGTCTTCTTCAAATGTTCCACCGCGAAGTCCCCGGACTCGGTGGTCGCCGTGTAGGAGGTGAGGAAGTTGCCGGTGGTGGAGGCGGGCCAGGTGAAGAAGGCGCACACGTGCTGACGGCCGAGGAAGTGGCAGAGCTCCGCGGTGGTGAAGGCCGCGGTGGCGAAGGTCTCATTGAAGCCGTGCACGTAGAGCAGGACCTCCTTGCTCGGCGCCGCGGCGAGACGGCGCTGGACCTCGCCCTGGAGCCGGCCCTTGGTCTCGGCGTGGCGCGCAAGCTGGTCGCGATCACGCAGCAGCATCCCGTCCTCTGTCAGGCGCAAGCGGTACGGCTCCTGCGGGAAGGCCCCGAGCTCCCGAACCTCGCCCAGCTCCAGATTCACCTCCCGCGTGCGCTCGGCGAGCTGGCTCTGCTCCCGCAGGGTCGCCCAGTCCAATGCCGGCACGACGCGGACCTGGGCAGAGCCGAAGGCGACGCGCGCGGCCCGTTCCTGGCCGTAGGGCAAGGGGGCCTCGTCGTCGCGCCGGGGCTGCACCTCGCCATAGGGCAAGGGGGCCTCTTGACGCTTGCTCTGTTCCTCCATCCGCGCCTCCAGCTCGGCGGCCGTCGGCGGTGCCCGGTCGGTGATGAAGAGCAGGTCCAGGTCCGGGCTCGTCCGGGTCTCGTCGGCCTGCTCGAAGACCGGCTGACCGCCCGGGAGCTGATAGAGGGTCGGCGTGGGCATCAATTGCCGCGGGCCGCTGGCGCAGCCGCCGACCAGCGCGGCGGCAAGCGCGAGCACCGCAGTTTTACTTAGGATCGATTGCATGGATCTCCCAGGACCTCGCGGGTTCGGGGCAAGCGGCGAGTCTAACCCATGCCGTTAGGTGCCGACCGGCCCCTTCGGCTCGGCACCTCCGGATGACGTAGCCGACCCGTTGTTTGCGACGGTGCCGGTGAGGCTCCCGGCCCCCCTTTCCCGGCAGGCATCGCTCAATGCCCCCCGAAGACCAGGACCTTGAAGGGCAGGAGCAGGGCCTGCATGCGCAGGATCAAGGCGTGCACGAGTCCGACCGTGTCGACGAGGTGAAGCCCTAACCGACTCAGGGCGCCGACCTCGGGGTCCTGCAGCCGGTCATGGTTGCTGGTGTAGAGGTTGGCGATGCAGTTGCCGCCGAGCGGCAGAGCGTCGAGCTGACCCTGATAGAGCGGCTCCATGATCACCGTGATGCTGCCCGGACGCGCCATCTGCTGGATATCGACCAGGGTGTCGGTCGGGCGCACCTGCCCGGACGCGATGACCGGCTGGACCTCGGTCACGACCACCGGGATGATGTTCCAAGGGATCGCCATGCAGGTGACCTCGCCGATCATGCCTTCCTTGATGACCTGCGACTCGACTTGGCCGAAACCCGCTAGCAGCAGGCCCGCAGCTCGGCGATCGGGCACCAGAATACCGGCGGGTCTGAGCATCGGGTTGACGATGTCGCCCGGGCGCAGGGCGAACTGCTGCAGCATCCCGTCGGTCCCGGCCACCACCAGGGTCTTCTCCAGGGCGACCTTGGCCTCATGGAGCGCCGCCTCGGCGCTCGCCTTCTCGGCCGGGAGCTGAAACGCGATCTGCGACTGGATGGCCTCGCGGCTCGCCAGGGCCGCGTCCACGGCGCCCTGCGCGGTCTGGACCTGCACCCGAACCCGCTCGACGTCGGCCTCCGCGATCGAGCCGGGGCTGCGGCTCTGCACCTCCGCCCGCCGCTGGAGCTCGTCCTCGGCCTGCTGGAACGCCCCGCGCGCCTGGACGATACGCGCCTCCGCCTCCGCGAGCCGGGACTTCGCCGTGATCATGCCGGCCTCGACCTCGGCGATCTTGCGCTTGGCTGACTCCACGGCCGCCTCCTGCGCCGTGCTGTCCAAACGGAACAGTTGCTGCCCCTCCGTCACCCGTTGGTTGATCTCGACGAAGGTCTCGGCGACACGGCCGTTGGTCTCCGGCAGGATGGTCACGGTCCGGAACACCGCGGAGGCGGCCTTGGTCGAGGGGTGAAAGTAGAAGACCGTCGTGATCAGGCTCAGGGTCAGGATCAGGCACAGGGTGATCCCCCAGCGCAGCTCATACCAGACCGTAAACAGGTTGATCTCATGCCCGAGCCGCTTGCCCTGCGCGAAACGGCGGTACAAGAAGTCCGGCAGAATGGTCAGCATCGAGCACAGGAAGAGCTCCAACATGGCTTAGGCCCCCCCTTGCTCGCGGGCCTGAACATCGGCCGATGGCGCTTCCTGCACCGGCGCGGCCGGCGCCGCGGCAACGGCCATCCGATCGAGCGACTTCGCGATCGAGGTCAGCGGTGTCAGGAAGTCCGGCAACGGGATCAGGGCCAACAGCAGCCCGGCGATCCAGAAGGCGTGGTTGTGGGTGAAGAGCGCGATCAGCGCCAGCACCGCGACGATCTCCATCTGCACCTTCTGGCCGCGGTGAGCGAGATGCTCCGGCAAGGCGTGGAGCTTGAAGTAAAAGATCCCGATGCCGATCACGGAGAGCACCACGAAGATGGCTACGCCCACGAACAGCCCGTCGGTCTCCCCCGGGGTTGAAACGAAGAACGGCAAGTGAGGTATTGCGGCCGGGTGTAGCGACTCGGACATCGGCGAGGCTCCTAGGCGATGAGGTTGATATCAGATGCGCCGCGGCCTGATGCCTTGGCACCCCGGCAGATCGAGTCGCTATCCTACGCCCTCGCGGCCCTGCCGAGCGGCCGAATTTCGGTACCCGCGTTGCTGATGGCAACGGCGTTGATTCCCGCCAAGACGCTGCGCGGCCGACAAACGCATCGCGCCGCTGGGGCAGCTCCAATCGTCGGCCGGTAGAGGCGCCGGACGTCGATGCGGCCCTGCAAACCCGGCGCCTTGCGAGGTCACGGCGAGACAACTGCCCGTTGCGGTGCGATCGCTTGCGATGCCTTATCGCGGGTCGAGCGGACCACGCGGATCGGCGATACCCCGTGGATCGGCGATGCCACGTGGATCGGCAATGCCGCGCGGGTCGGCGATGCCCCGTGGATCGGCGATGCCCCGTGGATCGGCGATGCCGCGGGGGTCCGCGATGCCGCCGGGACCAGGTCGCGCGTCGGAGCCCGCCGGCAGCGCGCCGACGACGAGCGGGAGTATCAGGATCATTAGGGTTCGTCTCGTTCGAGTCAGCTCGGTCCTATCTGTCATGGTCTTGTCCTCAGGGTTTGTTGGCGGCGGTCGAGGCATGCTCCGAGGCCGATGCCGCCGGGTCCATCGAGCCTCTGCGTCGCGGCCCCGTCGAGATGCGGGGACCGCCCCGCTGATTGGCATCCGCGCCGAGCCTGACCCCCAGCCAGGCGCAGGCGGCCCCGATCCAGGCACGAGTCTCCGCGGATTTCTCGTCGACGCCGGCAGTGAGCACCGGGCCGTCCAGACCGTCTAGCACCGCGGCGCAGTGGCTGTTCGATGTGTCGACGACGGTGTAGGGGCGGAGGTTGATCGGGCCTCTTTCTCACTGGGTCGAGGCAAATAGTGTCTATTGCGCGACACCGCCGGCGCCACGCAATGCCGGAAGACAGGACAGCACACGTCGTACACGAGTGTGGCGACCGTCGGCCGTGGCGCTCATGTCGAAGACGGGCTGAGCTCATTCTCCGTTTATGCCGTTGGGTTTACGGTATGAGGAGTCCTCGCGCGCTCCCAATGCCGCCTCGATGACCTCGATGCCGGCGCGTTGCGCCACGTTGTCAAACTGAATGGCAGGCGGCTCCTCGGACAGCTCGATGGCGGCGATCAGCGTCTTATAGGCACTGGAGGTCAGGTGCCTGTCCAGCAACTCCTGGGACGCCCACTCCTCGACCAGCGCGAATACCGATGAGTTCTCGGTGTCGCCATAGAGTCGGCAGCTAATACAGCCGGGCATCACCCGCGTGGGCTCAAGCAAGGCCCGAACACTCTTTAGGAAATCGGCGCGGCCCGACTTCGGCACGCGGATGCTCAGTGAGAACACGATCATCACAGGCTGGCCCTGGCGACGGGACTGATAATGCGTGAGCAAGGAGCTTGCCAGGTGGATGAAGGGGGGGCGGCATTCGGGCTGATACGAAAGTCAGCCGCTTGCGGAAACGCTGAAAGTTTCAGCGTTTCCCATGCGGGCCAGGAGGCCCCGCCCGTTTCAGTCATCCAAGCGACTGAAACTGAAGAGAGTCGGAGACGGCGCTCTCAATTTCCGTGCTGATTTTTCGCCAGGATGGCCAATAGACCGGCGTCTGCCTGAGCGGAGCCTCTGGGCCAGCGATTCCGAGGACTCCGATACGGGCCTACGAGATGGCGGTGTTTCTACGAGATGTCGGAGGGGGTCGACGGAGTCCGAGGCGTTTCATGCGCGACTCCAGGGTGGTCGGCTTGATGCCGAGCCGCTCCGCGGCCCCGCCCGACCCGCGGATGCGCCAACCCGTCTGCTCCAGGACCTGGAGGATGTGGTCGCGCTCCATCGCCTGGAGGGTGTCGGCGGATGCCTGCGCAGTGCCCTTGTCGGGCGTCTTCTTGGAGACCGGTGACCGCGCGGGGCCGAGCGCGACGTGCAGGGTCGGGCCGCGGGCGAGGATCATCGCCCGCTCGATCAGGTTACGCAGCTCGCGTACGTTCCCCGGCCAGGGGTAGGCAAGGAGCGCCGCCATGGAGTCCTCGGCGATGTGCTCGATGGGCTTGCCCATGGACTCGCTGAGCTCCCTGACGAACTCCCAGGCGAGCATTGGGGTATCCTCCGGGCGCTCGCGCAGGGGCGGCACGACGATCGGAAAGACGTTCAGCCGGTAATAGAGGTCGTCGCGGAAGCGGCCCTCGGCGACGGCGCGGGCGAGGTCGCGGTTGGTGGCCGCGACCACGCGCGCGTCGACCTGGATCGTGCGGGTGCTCCCCACGCGCTCGAAACTCCCGTCCTGGAGCACGCGCAGGAGCTTAATCTGCAGCTCCAGCGGCAGCTCGCCGACCTCTTCGAGGAAGAGGGTCGAGCCGTCCGCGAGCTCGAATCGGCCCATCTGTCGCGCCAGCGCCCCCGTGTAGGCCCCCTTCTCGCGCCCGAACAGCTCGGCCTCGATCAGCGACGCCGGCAGGGCGGCACAGTTGACCTTGACCATGGGTCGCTGCCGGCGGCCGCTCAGGTCGTGGATGGCGTCGGCGAGCAGCTCCTTGCCGGTGCCGGTCTCGCCGAGCAGCAGAACGGTGGCCGTGGTGGGGGCGACCTGGGCGATCTCCTCGAGCACCTGGTTGAAGCGTGGCGAACGGCTGGCGGGCAACTGTCCCGGACGGGGCCGGGCGCAGTGGCGCAGCAGGTAATCGTTCTCGGCCTCGAGGCGCTCCTTCAGGCGCGTGATCTCGGCGAGCGCGGCGGCGAGCTCGGCCTCGCGGCGGCTACGCGCGAGGGCCTGGGCGAATACCTCCCCAACGATCTTGAGCCGGACGATGAGATCCTCCGGCCAGGCGCGGGTTCGGTGGAACGCCGTGAACGCGATGGCCCCGATGACCCGGCCGCCCACTCGCAGTGGGATCGCCAGGTTGGCCCTAAGACCGGTGCGCCCGCAGTACTCGATCTCCGCCTTGGCCTGCGGAGGGAAATCGCTGGGGATGTTTGTAAGCACGATCATGCGCCCGGCCCGCAGCTCGCCGAAATACCAGAGCAGAGGTGGAGCTGGGCCGGGCGGCATCGCCTCATGTCCGTCGCGGGCGACGGAGCACAGAACCTCGAACGGTCGGTTAGCGTCCGCGATCTCCGCGAAGGAGCAGCGGTCGAACCCGAGGAAGTCGAGCAGGCGTCGCAGCGCATCCGTGATTTCGTCGACGACCCGCTCGGCGGGGACGTCGGCGAAGTGCGCCGAGAGATCCCCGAGCAGTCGCTCGAACGCCAGACGTTCGGCGAGCGAGACCGATTCAGGCTCGCGCTTGCCCGGCGGGTCTGTCGGAGTACCACTCGCTCCGTTCGTTTCGTCTTCCATCCTGGTCTTCGTCGGCCGGCGCAGTGACGCGTTTCGGATGCCTTGATGACAATTGGGCCGGTTGAGCGTCGAGCGATCAGTACACGGCAGGGACGATGCGCAACGGGTGTTGAGACTCGCGGTAATCCCCGGGCTTCTGGCGCTTGGGCAGCTCGATCTTCTCGCGCGGCAGCTCCTCGTAGGGGATCTGGGCGAGGAGATGGGTGATGATGTTGAGCCGGGCGCGCTTC
>JALOTB010000127.1 GCA_025458165.1 Chromatiaceae bacterium
TGGGGCAAAGTCCCGGCGAGGGTGAACAGCTCGCGGCGCTGTCCGGCGCTTGTGGGCTCGGGCTGGGCACCCCAATGACGCGTCATCGTTCTCTCCTCTGGGCTCGATTTGACGGGCTCGCCGATCCCAAGCAGCCTACGTGCCAAATCGCGCCGATGTCAGTACCCGCCGACCAGCGGGCACCAGGGGACGGCGGGTCCTCGCCGTTGGTGGGTGCGCGGCGTCGCCGAGCGGCGACAGCGCTAGCCCCGCCCGATCGGGACATCCCGGTGTCGTCTGGAGCGATTACTGCGAGGAGGCAAGCGATGGAGGTTAGGCACCGGTACCGTGGGGCACTGCTGGGTTTGGCGGCCGGTGACGCCCTGGGCACCAGCCTCGAGTTCGCCGCGCCGGGGACCTTTGCGCGCCTCGCCGACATGATCGGCGGTGGTCCTTTTGGCCTCAGCCCGGGCCAATGGACCGACGACACCGCCATGGCGCTCTGCCTCGCCGAGAGCCTGATCGAGTGCCGGGGCTTCGACCCGCGGGACCAAGTGCGACGTTATCTGCGCTGGTACCGGGAAGGGCACCTGAGCAGCACGGGGGTCTGCTTTGACATCGGCAACACGGTGCGCGCCGCGCTTCATGCCTACGAGTGCGGCGGCGAGCCCTTCAGCGGGTCGGCCGATCCGCGCAGCGCCGGCAACGGTTCGCTGATGCGACTGGCGCCCGTGCCGCTCGCCTTCGCGCGGTCCCCGGAGCGGGCGATTCAGCTCGCCGGCGAGAGCTCGCGCACCACCCACGGTGCCCGCGAGGCGGTGGACGCCTGCCGCTACTTCGCCGGCCTCTTGGTTGGGGCACTGGGTGGTGCCGACAAGCCCGAGCTGCTCGCCCCCGGTTTCTGCCCGGTCCCCGGCCTGTGGCGGCGCGAGCCCCTGGCGCCGCGTATCGCCGAGGTCGCGGCGGGTAGCTTCCGCCGCCGCGAGCCCCCCGAGATCCGCGGTACCGGCTACGTGGTCGAGGCCCTGGAGGCTGCCCTCTGGGCCTTCGATCGCAGCCAGGACTTTCGCACGGGCGCGCTGATGGCGGTGAACCTCGGCGACGACGCCGACACCACCGGAGCCATCTACGGCCAGCTCGCCGGCGCCTGCTACGGGGTCCAGGACATCCCCGCGGCCTGGCGCGAGCGCCTCGCCCGCCGCGAGACCCTGCGCGGCTACGCCGATCTCCTGCTGACACTCGCCGAGCATCTGGCGGAGCCGGTCGGCGGCGGGGGTGGGCGTCTCGCGTCGACCGCCGAGGGGGCCGGCGTCGCCTGACTGCCCTGCGCTAATTCGACTCGTGCTGCGCCGCGGACCGCTGTCGGCTGTGCAGCGAGCGGTAGGCGATGTAGATCAGGACCAGTGGCACGAGGAACAAGACCCCGGCACCGGCCAGCATGAGCCAGATCTCGAACGGAAGATTCAGTGGCATGGTGTGCCCCCCTTGGAATCTCGATGTGGGCCTCGCGGCCCTGTGGCGGCGGTCGCCCCCCGGTGGCGACTCGCTCGCATTCTACCGATCGCCCGCGCCGAGGGTAGCCGCGGGGCGTCGCCACGGGTCTACCCCGGTCTCGGCACTTAGGCGAATTCCCAACACGCTGGCTATAGTTCTGGCTTAACCCCCCGGGCCCGAGCGCCCGTGGCGGCGAGCGACCAACCAACGGAGACTGCTCTCATGCAATTTCAGAGAAAGGGTCTGGCCATGACCAGCGTCGGGATGAACCGGGTGTGCGACCTGCTGGAGGTCGGCGAGCCCGAGGTCTGGGCGGTCATTACGGTGGAGACCAGCGGTTTCGGGTTTCTGCGCGACCGGCGGCCGCAGATCCTGTTCGAGCGGCATATCTTTTCGCGCCAGACCGGCGGCCGATTCGATGCGGCCCATCCGGACATCAGTAACCGCAGCCCGGGCGGCTATCGGGGTGGGGCGCGTGAGTACGAGCGCCTGGAGCGGGCGATGGCCCTCGACAATGAGGCCGCGCTGCGGAGCGCCTCCTGGGGTCTCGCGCAGGTCATGGGATTCAATCATCAGCTCGCCGGATTCGCAGGCGTCGAGCAGATGGTGGCAGCGATGGTCGAGGGTGAGGACGCGCATCTGGAGGCCCTCGCCGGCTTCATCATGGCCAACAGCCGCTGCCGTCTCGGCATCCGCCGCCGCGACTGGGCCTCGTTCGCCGCCTGCTACAACGGCCCGGACTTTCGCCGCAACGACTACGACAACCGGCTCGCCGCGGCCTACGCCAAGAATCGCCGCATGCTGCCCGACATCGGGCTGCGCTCGGCCCAGGTCGCGCTTACCTATCTCGGGCTCGACCCCGGTCCCATCGACGGCCTGCGGGGACGCAAGACGCGCGGCGCCCTGGTCGATTTCCAAGAGCGCGAGGGGCTCCCGCCGACCGGGGAGCTGGATGAGCCAACCAACGAGCGACTGATGGCGGTCGCCTTCCCGGAGGGCTGAGGCGTGCGCCATGTCCACGTACAGCGCGCGGGGGCGGGGCGAGCCCGGGGGGTGCTGGGCGGCTTGCTCCTTCTCGCCCTACTGACCGCCTGTCAGCCGAGCCGGATCGAGGCCCCGCCCGCCGGCGGCCAACCCCCGACCGCCGACGCGCCGCTGGCCGCCGCGCGCCTCCCAGGCTACGGGGACGTCCGCTTGGTGGGGGTGGCCGATCTCAGCGGGCGCCCGCGGGTCGACTATTCGCTCCAGGATGCGGCGGGCCGGACGCTGATCCGGCTCCCCGACTTCCCGCCGAATCAGGATTACGCCTACGACGAGACGCGCGCCGCGGCGTTTGCGGACCTCGATGGGGATGGGCGCGAGGACATCGCCATTATCGCCGGCTTCATGACCGGCATCGGACCGGGGGGGGCCGAGCCCTTCGACCTCGCGGGCTTCTACCTCGGCAGCGCGCAGGGATTCGCGGCCGCTGCCGAGCTCGGGGAGCGGGTCAACGCCCCCGGGCAGCGCGAGCACTGGCGCTCGATCGACGAGCTGATCGAGGTCGCCCGCGGCGCGACGCCTTGAGGGTCAGCCGCCTGTGGGCTTGATCCGCCCAGGCAGGAAGGCCGTTGCCCGCCCGACCTACCTGCTGGGACGCAGAACGGCAATGCGCACTGCCGGCTAGGTGCAGCCCGGCGTCGACGGGGCTGCCATCTCCCACTCGAAGCGCGGGAGGCTCTCGAAGGCCTGGCAGATGCCGCGGTTCCAGCTCTGGGAGAGGTCCTTGAGGAGCTGGGAGTCGGCGTCGAGCTTGAGCCGATGGCTCAACGTCATGCTGTCCTTGGGATAGATCGCCACCTCGAAGGGTGGGCCGACGGTGACGTTGGAGCGCGAGGTGGCGTCGAGCGAGACGATGCACAGGCGCGCGGCGTCCTCCAGCGAGAGCCGGAGCTTGGCGATGCGGTCGAGCGCCGGCTTGCCGTACTTGTTCTCGCCGATCTGCAGATAGGGCGTCTCGGGCGAGGCGGCGAAGTAGTTGCCCTGGGGGTAGATCAGGAAGAGCCCATGGGGCTCGCCGCGGATCTGGCCCCCCAAGATTAGGGTGGTCTCCGCGCTCACCCCGCTCTGCTGGAGCGCGGGGCCGTGGTCGCGCTGCACCGACAGGCTGACCTTGCCGACGTACTCTGCGGCCTCGAAGAGATAGCGGGCGTTGAGGAAGTGAGTGCCCGCCGGCGGTTGGGCGAGGTCGCGGCGGATGCGGTTCAGGACCTCCTGGGTGGTGGCCAGGTTGCCGGCCGAGAGTAGGACGAAGATGCGGTCGGGGGCCGGGGTGAAGACGTGCAGCTTGCTAAAGGTGGTCACGTAATCGACCCCCGCGTTGGTGCGCGAGTCGGAGGCAAGCACCAGCCCCTCATCGAGGACCAGGCCCAAGCAATAGGTCATAGCGTTTCTCGCCGTTCGCAGACAGACCCCCATTCTAGGGGCCGCGCGCGGTTTCGACGAGGCGGGTCGCGAGTTGCCGCCGGAGTGGCCGCGGGCTGAGAATGCGCGCCACGGTTGGCCTGGTGCGACACAGACCGAGGATCCCGATGAGCATCGACTGGACTGCCTACCCCTGCGCCGGCTTCTACGACGAGCTGATCGAGGGCGGCCGGGCCCGACCGCACGCGGTGAACCTGGTCGAGCACCTCGGCGGGCTGGAGGGCACCGAGCTCGCCGCCCGGCAGGAGGCCGCCAACCTGGCGATCAAGGAGATGGGGGTGACCTTCACCGTCTACTCGGAGGAGGGCGGGGCCATCGACCGCACCTGGCCCTTCGACATCATCCCCCGCATCATCCCCAAGTCCGGGTGGGACCGCGTGGAGGCGGGGCTCAAGCAGCGGGTCGAGGCGCTCAACCTCTTCATCGACGACCTCTACCACGACCAGCGGATCATCGCCGACGGGGTGTTCCCGGCCGAGGTCCTGGCCAAGTCGGTCAACTTCCGTCCCCAGTGCGTCGGGGTGAGCCCGCCGCTGGGGGTCTGGGCGCACATCTGCGGCTCCGACCTGGTGCGCGATGCCGACGGGACCATCTATGTCCTGGAGGACAACCTGCGTGTCCCCTCGGGCGTCTCCTACATGCTGGAGAACCGACTGGTGACCAAGCGGGTCTTCCCCGAGCTCTTCGAGGATTACGCGCCGCTGCCGGTCGACGATTACCCCTCGCAGCTCTTCGACACCCTGGCCGCGCTTTCGCCGCGCCCCGCGGACTTCCCGGAGGTTGCGGTGCTGACCCCGGGGATCTACAACTCGGCCTATTTCGAGCACGCCTATCTCGCCCAGCAGATGGGATGCGAGCTGGTGGAGGGGCGCGACCTCTTCGTCGGTGACGACGACTGCGTCTATAAGCGTACGGTGGACGGTCCGGCGCGGCTCGACGTGATCTACCGGCGGGTGGACGACCTCTTCGTCGATCCCGAGGCCTTCCGGCCGGACTCGGTCCTCGGCGTTTCCGGGCTGATGCGCGCCTGGAAGGCGGGCAACATCGCCATCGCCAATGCCCCCGGCTCCGGGGTAGCCGATGACAAGGTGGTCTACGCCTTTGTCCCCGAGATCATCCGCTACTACCTGGACCAGGACCCGATCATCCCCAACGTGCCGACCTACCGATGCATGGAGCCGGAGGCCCTCGCCTATGTCCTCGGCCACATGGAGGAGCTGGTGGTCAAGCCGGCCAACGAGTCGGGCGGCTACGGCATGCTGGTCGGCCCCGCCTCGACGAAGGCCGAGCGCGAGACCTTCGCCGTCCTCGTTCAGAAGGACCCGCGCAACTACATCGCCCAGCCGGCGCTTCGGCTCTCCACCGTGCCGACCCTCTTCGGCGAGCGGATCGAGCCGCGGCACGTGGACCTGCGCCCGTTCATCCTCTCGGCCGACCGCGTGCACGTGACCATGGGCGGTCTTACCCGAGTCGCCCTGCGCAAGGGCTCGCTGGTGGTCAACTCCTCGCAGGGCGGGGGGAGTAAGGACACCTGGATCGTCGAGACGGAGGCCCGCTGAGATGCTCTCCCGCGTCGCCGAGACCATCTACTGGTTCGCCCGCTACCTGGAGCGCGCCGAGGACACCGCCCGCATCGTCGCGGTCAACGCCAATCTCTTGCTCGATCTGCCCCGCGGCGTCGCGCCGGGCTGGCGGCCGCTGGTCGACATCACCGGGGCCAACGCGCTGTTCGAGGAGCACTACAAGGAATACGGTGAGCGCCAGGTGGTGCGCTTCCTGCTCGGCGACGAGCGCTATCCGGGGTCCATCCTCTCGGCGCTCAGCGGCGCGCGCGAGAACTGCCGCACCATCCGCGACGTGGTCCCGCGCGAGGCCTGGGAGCAGATTAACGAGCTCTATCTGTATGCCCGTGATGAGCTGCCGACTGGTCTCGCCAAGAAGGGTCGCCATGCCTATCTCAAGCACGTCATCCTCGGCGTGCAGACCATCATGGGGCTCCTCGGCGGGACGATGCTGCACGACCAGGGGTATCTGTTTCTGCGCATCGGCCGCCACCTGGAGCGGGCCGACATGGTCACCCGCACGGTCGACGTGCGCTCGGCCAACCTGCTGCCGGCGGAGGCCCGCGAGCTCGGGCCCTTCAACACCATCCAGTGGGTGAGCGTGCTGAAATCCCTGACCGCCTACCAGATGTACCGGCGCAGCGAGCAGGTGCGGGTCCAGCGCGGGCCTGTGCTGCGTTTCCTGTTCCAGAATGCGCAGTTCCCTCGGGCGGTGCACTTCTGCGTCGAGTCGGTCCGGAAGGGGCTCGGGCCCTTGCCGCGCAACGAGGCCGCCCTGCGCGTCGCCGGTCGCCTCAAACGCAACCTGCTCGGCACCAAGGTCGAGCGCTTAAGCCAGAGCGAGCTGCACGCCTTCGTCGATGACCTCCAGCTCGACATCGGCGACCTGCACGTGGAGATCGCCCGCACCTGGTTCTTGCCTCCGCCGGAGCCGCCGGCGCAGTCGCAGCAGCAGGGCTGAAGGTCGCGCCGGTGACGGGCAGCGCGGATCCGCTAGAGGTCGTCGAGGGCTACCTCGATGCCATCGGGGCTCACGACTTCGAACGTGCCCGGGGCTATCTCTCCGATGTTGAGCTCTCCTACCAGAGCCCGATCGTGCAATTCCGGTCCGCCGACGAGCTGATCCTTCACACCGCCCTCAGCGCCGGCATCCTCCAGCGCGTCGAGCGGGTCAAGGCCTTCACCGACGGGGCGGACGTCTGCCACATCCTCGACCTCGTGGTCCAGATCTCCGAGAAACAGTCGGTGCGCGTCGCACACTGGGCCCAGGTGCGCGGCGGGCGCATCGTGCGTATCGAGGCCATCTTCGACGCCTCGATCTACCGCGATCTGTTCGATCCGGCCGCGGGCTAAGCCCCGCGCAGGGCGAGCCCGAGCGCGATGAGATGGATCGCGGCGA
>JALOTB010000055.1 GCA_025458165.1 Chromatiaceae bacterium
ACATCGAACAGGAGGCCCCGTCTTCCGCTTTCTCCCGGCGCCACCTCATTAACTCATTGTTTCTCAATCAATCCGCATCGTTGCAAAAGAGCCGCACCCCACGCCTATTGGAGGGCGCTGTTCGGCGGGGCCTCGATCCACGACACCGAGCCGATGGCGAGGCTCATCGAGCGCGCCATCACCCCCGAGGTGCTCGAGCGGGTAGCGGCCGAGTTCGACCGTAATCGGCGCCTGTTCGTCGCCGCGACCAACCTCGATCGCAAGCAGGTGTGGATCTTCTCCCTGGGTGCGATCGCCAAGCTCGGCGGGGAGAAGGGGCTCGAGCTCTACCGCAAGGTCCTGCGCGCTGCCGCCTCGCCGCCGGTGGTGTTCCCGCCGGTGGAGATCGAGGGCCACCTGTTTGGCGACGCGGCGGTGCGCGAGAACCTGCTCGGCGTCGGCCTGCTCGGGCGCGGCGCCAAGGAGCACCGACGCGGCAGCAAGCCCGGGCAGGTCTTTGTGATCGTGAACGGGCGTCCGGACACGCCCCCGTTCGCCGTGCCGAATGCCCTGACGCCGATCGCCGAGGACGCGTTCAACGCCATCTTGAGCGGGCGCATGGCCACCACCCTGGTGCTGGCCTATGCCGGCACCCGCGTGCACGGCTACGGTTTCAACCTGGTCTCATTGCCCGACGACGTGCCGATTAGCGGCAATCCGCTGGCCTTCGACCGCGAAGAGATGCGGCGGGTCTTCGATGCTGGCCTGCGCCTCGGACGCAGCCCCGACCCCTGGCTGCGTCGGCCGGACCCGAGCGACCAGCTCGGGCCCTGGGTGATCGGGTTCTTCGAGCAGATGGACCGGATGCCGCGCTGAGCGGCGGCGGCCAACGTCTCGCGATCCGGCAGAAGGGCCGGGCGGTCTGCTCGGCGTCGGAGATCGCGACCTGGGCCTCGTCGCTGGCCCAGCCGACCCCCGTTACTGGGGCCGTACGGGCGAGCACGGTGGTCAACCGCGCCCGGGGGCCGCCACAAGTCATGGGCCGGAGGCAGCCGCCCAGAACCCTGTCGCTGCCTGAGTCATAACCGAAAGAGGACGCAGATGAATGTTTAACTCAACCGCAACGGCAAGCCTAGTCGTCTCCGCCGCCCTGATCGCTGGCCTGGCCGTGGACCTCGCCCTGGATACCGCGCTCGTCGTCCCCGAGGCCCAGGGCGTGATCGGCCGGCCCCTGACCCCGCTGAGCTATGCCGGCGTCGCCCGGCGTACGACGCGGCGGATGATCTATGCCACCTCGGTCTACGTGGCGACTCTCCCCAGGGGGTGCGCCACGATCGTGATCGAGGGGACCTCGCTTTATCAATGCGGCGCCACCTACTACCAGCCCTCGGGGGGGCGCTATGTCGTTGTGAGGGTCGAGTGACGGCCCGCTGGGCGAGCACGCCGGCCCCCCGGCCCGGGCCCCAGAGAAGGGGAAGGACAGGGCACCAGACCGACCGGGTCATCGACCGGGATGATCCGACCTCCATCAACCTATAGGAGTCAGTCACTTGACAAAGACAACCGTAGAAAACCAACCCTTGAGACGCCTGCGCATCGCAGTCGGCGGTACGCTATTCGTCATGGCCCTGGCGGGGGCGGGCCCGCTTGCTTGGGCCGAGCAACTCGACGCCAAGGCCATCCTCAAGTCGATGACCGACTATGTGAGCAGCCAGAAGACGATCGAGGTGGACTTCGACAGCTCGATCGAGGTGATCACCCCGCAGTTGGAGAAGATCCAGTTCACCAACTCCGGCGAGGCGCTGCTCAGCCGTCCCGACAAGCTGCGCGCCCACAGAGTGGGCGGTTACGCGGACGTCGAGCTGGTCTTCGACGGCCAGACCGTGAGCGTGCTCGGCAAGCACATCAACGCCTATGCCCAGTTCGAGGGCCCGGGTAGCGTGGACGAGCTGATCGACGCACTCAGGGCCGGCCACGGTATCGCCCTGCCGGGGGCCGACCTGCTCCAGAGCCACGCCTACCAGACCTTGATCGACGGGGTCCTGGAGTCCAAGCACATCGGTCGCGGGGTCGTTGGCGGGGTGGCCTGCGAGCACCTGGCCTTCCGCAATCTGGACACCGACTGGCAGCTCTGGGTCGAGGTCGGTGAGCGACCGATCCCGCGCAAGCTCGTGATCACCAGTAAGACCCTGAACAGCGCCCCGCAGTACACGCTCGAGATCAAGGGCTGGAAGACCGATGTCGAGCCCGCCGCCGACGCCTTCGCCTTCAGCCCGCCGGCCGGCGCCCAGCGTCTCGAGCCGCACGACCTGATCGAGCTCGACGAGCTGCCCCCAGGCGCACCCGTTGGAGAAAGCCAATGACACACAAGATCCTGCGAACCCTTGTCGTATTGGCGCTCGCCAGCGCGGGTTGGCTGTTCAACGGACAGATTGGGCCGGGCCCCCAGGGCGGCCTGATGGCGACCGCCGAGGCGGTGGTCGGTCGGCCCGCGACACCGGTGAGCTACGCCGGCGTGGCGCGGCGCACCACGGCTCGGGCGGTGACCCCGGGCGTCGGCTATGGCGGCGTCGGTGGTCCCGCCTCCGGGGTCGGTGTCCTGCCGGGGGCCGGGGCCGGGCAGATCGGCGTCGGCTACAGCGGCGGGGTCGGGGTGAACCTCGGCGGTCCGGTGAACCGCGTTGGAGTCCGCTGAGGCCCGTCTCAGTCGAGGTCGGTGGCTCCCCGCTCCCAGGGCCTCACCGGGTCGAGCTCCTGCCAGCGGTTGACGATCCGGCAGAAGAGCATGGCGGTCTGCTCGGCGTCGTAGATCGCGGTGTGGGCCTCGCCGTTGTTCCAGCCCAGCCCGGCCATCTGGGCCGCGCGGGCGAGCACGGTCTGACCGTAGGCGAGCCCCGCGAGCGAGACCGTGTCGAGCACGCTGAAGGAGTGGAAGGGGTTACGCTTGAGGCCGGTTCGGTCGACGGCTGCCTTGAGGAACCCGAGGTCGAAGGCGGCGTTGTGACCGACCAGGATGGCGCGGTTGCAGCCGGTGGTCTTTACCGCCTTGCGCACGGGCCCGAGGATGCGCTCCAGCGCGTCCTTTTCGGGCATGGCGTCGCGAAATGGGTGGTCTGGATCGATACGATTGAAGGCCAGCGCGCGGGGGTCAATCTCGGCGCCGATAAACGGGAGCACGTGGCAGGCGATGGTCGGCGCCGGATAAAGCCGCCCCGTCTCGTCCATGCGAATGATACAGGCGGCAATCTCTAGTAGGGCATGCCGCTGGGGGTCGAACCCCGCCGTTTCCACATCCACCACGACGGGCAGGAACCCGCGAAAGCGCTGAGCGATGCCGGGTCCGCGGTCGTGCTCGTTCATGGCGACAGCATAAGTGCCCCTGTTTCAAATGCCAAACCGCTGACCCCTCCCGGCGGTCCGTGCAAACCTGTTATGTTGCGGCCTCCAACGGCGGTGTTCGTGGGGAGCGTACGGATGAGACTCTGGGGTCGGGTGGTGGCGTCGTTGCTGGTCGTCCTGCTCTGGGCGGGGAGCGCGCCAGCCGGTGAGGGGGCCTTCAGCCGCGGCTTGCTGTTCGAGGTCCAGGCCGAGGGCGGCGGCTCCTGCTGGTTGTTCGGGACCATCCACAGCGAGGACCCCCGGGTGCTCGATCTCCCCGCGCCGGTGCGGCATGCCTTCGACAGCGCCGACACCCTGATCCTCGAGGTGGTGCCCGACGCACAGGCGATCCTGGAATCGATGGTCACCATGGTCTACACCGACGGGCGCGGGCTTGAGTCCGCCCTGGGTCCCGAGCTCTACCGCGAGGCGGTGGCGGCGGTGGCGGATCTTGGGATGTCGGAGGCGGCGATCCGCGACTTCAAGCCCTGGGCGCTGATCACCGTGCTCAGCGTCCCGCCCGGTGCGACGGGTGAGTTCCTCGATCTGCGTCTGCACCGGCTCGCCGTGAGCGCGAGCAAGCCGGTCCGGGGATTGGAGACCATCAACGAGCAGCTTGCCGTGTTCGAGGACTTGAGCGAGGCGGACCAGGTTAGCCTCCTGCGCGAGACCCTAGCCGTGCGCGATCAGCTCCCGGCCATTTTCGAGCGCCTACTCACGGCCTACTTGGCCCGTGATCTCGGGGGACTAAAGGACCTGAGCGACGAGTATCTGGAGGGCGGCGACCCAGATCTCGCCCGGCGTTTCCACGCGGCCGCGGTCGACGTGCGCAATGCCCGCATGGCCGAGCGCGTCGCGCCGATGATCGCGGGGGGCGATTGCTTCGTCGCGGTCGGCGCCCTCCACCTGCCGGGCGAGGGCGGGATCCTCGCACGACTGGCGGGGCAGGGCTTTGCGATCCGGGTCGCGTATTGATGTCGTGCTGAGTCCGTCACCCAATCGCCCGGCGTCGCCCGAGATCTGTGGGCCGGTGCGCAATCCTGGATGGTCGCGTTTTCGGCGGATGCGACTGTGCTACCATCCGGCATCCTCGAAGTCCCGCAAGAGCGGTGCGATCGCGCATGATTTTGCTGACTCGTCTGGCCCTCGTCTCGCTGTTGATCGGCCTCTCGCTTGCGAGCGGCTGCACCAGTGTGCCGAAGGAGTATCGCGACCCCCTGGACCCGCTCGAGCCCTACAACCGGGGCATGCATCAGTTCAACACGGACTTCGATAACGCCTTTGTCAAGCCGGTGGCCAAGGGCTATCAGGCGGTCACCCCAGAGCCGGTCGACCGCGGCATCACCAACTTCTTCAACAACCTCGCCGACGTGAACTCGGCGATCAACAACCTCCTCCAGTTCAAGCTGTCGCGCTTCGGATCGGATATCGGGCGCATCTCGATCAACAGCACCGTGGGTGTCCTCGGGTTCTTCGATGTGGCGACCAACGTGGGTCTGCCGAGCTACAAAGAGGACTTCGGTCAAACCCTCGGCTACTGGGGGGCGGAGCCGAGCCCCTACCTGGTCCTGCCCTTCCTTGGGCCGAGCACGGTGCGGGACACGGTCGGTACAGTGGGCGATGTCATGGTCGATCCGCTGTTTTCGGTCTCGCACGAGACCGTCTACTGGGGCCTGGTTGGGTTGCGCGTGGTGGACACCCGGGCAGACCTCCTGACGGCGACCAAGATCATCGAAGAGGCCGCCGTGGACCATTACGCCTTCGTGCGCGATGCCTTCCTGCAGCGTCGGCGCAACCTGATCTTCGACGGTAATCCCCCGCCGGGCCCGGACGACGACCTCTTCGAGGAGCCGGAGACCGCCCGCTAGCTCAGCTCACGAGCCGCCAATTCAAGTGCTCGCCCGCACGCAGCGGGACCAACCGTTCCTTGCCAAAGGCATAGCTCGCGGGGACCTCCCAGGGCTCGCGTGTCAGACGCATGTCCCCGGTGTTCTGCGGCAGGCGGTAGAAGTCGGCCCCGAACCGGCTCGCGAATCCCTCCAACCGATCCAAGGCCCCCGCCTGCTCGAACGCCTCGGCGTAGAGCTCGATGGCGGCGTGCGCGTTGTAGATGCCCGCGCAGCCGCAGGCCGACTCCTTGCCGCCGATGGGGTGGGGGGCGCTGTCGGTGCCGAGGAAGAACTTGGGGTTGCCGCTGGTAGCGGCGGCTAGCAGGGCCTGGCGGTGGCGCTCGCGCTTGAGCACGGGCAGGCAGTAGAAGTGCGGACGAACTCCGCCCGCGAGCATGGCATTACGGTTGTAGAGTAAGTGGTGCGGCGTGATGGTCGCCGCCAAATGGGCCGGACCCGAGCGCACGAAATCGACCGCGTCGGCGGTGGTCAGGTGCTCGAAGACGATGCGCAGACCGGGAAAGTCCCGGACCAGTTGTTCCAGGGTGTCGTCGATGAAGCGCCGTTCGCGGTCGAAGATGTCGACCTCGGGTGCGGTCACCTCGCCATGTACGAGGAGCGGCAGATCGGTCCGCTCCATCGCCTCTAGCACCCCGTAGATGCGGCGGATGTCGGTGACCCCGCTCTCTGAGTTGGTTGTGGCGCCGGCAGGATAGAGCTTTGCCGCATAGACTCGGCCCGAGTCCTTGGCAACGGCGATCTCCTCGGGCCGCAGGTTGTCGGTGAGATAGAGGGTCATCAGGGGCTCGAAGTCGAGCCCCTCCGGCACGGCGGCGAGGATGCGCGCTCGATAGGCGAGGGCCTGAGCGGTGCTAGTCACCGGTGGCTTGAGGTTGGGCATCACGATCGCGCGCGCGAAGCGCTCGGCGCTGTGGCCGACCACCGCGGCCATCTCGGGTCCGTCGCGCAGGTGCAGGTGCCAGTCGTCGGGTCGGGTGATGACCAAGGCTTGATCGGTGCTCATGCTGGGCTCGGGCTCGGAAGACGCGGATCAATTGCACCATTGATCTAAACGAAAAAACATCCCTCTACGGCGCCGCCCGACGCGTGCATCGACAATCGCTTCGACCTTCGGGGGCGATATGAAACGACTCTCACCGAACGCCGCCCTCGTCGCCACGCAAGGCTTGGGCGCCGCGGCCGCCACCTGAGGCCTGGTCGGGCCGACATCGGCCTGGGTCCTAGTCCATTTCCTGCCCCAAACTTGGGCCAGATCAATAACCGCGGTCGTTTCTGGTGCGGGAGCCCCGAAACGGCTTCCTCCGTCCTGAGAAATTCTGCAAGATTGCCAGGTCCCCCGTGCTGGCCTGGGGTTTGCTCGGGGATAGGCCGTAAGCACGGGCGCTTGCGTCGATCCGGGTCTGCGCAAACAGCCGCCGGCGGACAACGACGCAGCGCGTCCCTTTCTGGAGAGCCCCCGCCATGACCAGAACCCACGATGGTGCCTCGCGCACGAGCAACCACCGCCTCCTCGCCTGGGTCGACGAGATCGCGCTCCTGTGCAATCCGGACCGCATCTACTGGTGCGATGGGTCGCAGCAGGAGTACGACCGGCTATGCAACGAGATGGTCGAGAGCGGCTCCTTCATCCGCTTGAACCCGGAGAAACGGCCGAACAGCTTTCTGGCGCGCTCTCACCCGAGCGACGTCGCCCGCGTCGAGGACCGTACCTACATCTGCTCGGAGCGTGAGGAGGACGCGGGCCCGACCAACAACTGGATGGACCCGCGCAGGATGAAGCAGATCTTGAAGGGGCTCTTCCGCGACTGCATGCGCGGTCGGACCATGTACATCATCCCCTTCAGCATGGGCCCGCTCGGCTCACCCATCGCCCAGATCGGGGTCGAGATCACCGACTCGGCCTACGTTGTGGTGAACCAGCGCGTCATGACCCGGATGGGTCAGCCGGTGCTGGATGCGCTTGGGCCGGACGACGCCTTCATCCCCTGCGTGCATTCGGTTGGGACCCCGCTGCAGCATGGGGAGGAGGACGTCCCCTGGCCCTGCGCGACCAACATCCAGGACAAATACATCACCCACTTCCCTGAGACCCGTGAGATCTGGTCGTACGGCAGTGGCTACGGCGGCAATGCCCTGCTTGGGAAAAAGTGCCTGGCCCTGCGCATCGCCTCGGTGATGGCACGCGACGAGGGCTGGCTCGCGGAGCACATGCTGATCGTCGGGGTGCAGCCACCAGAGGGTAAGAAGATCTACATCGCCGCCGCCTTCCCGAGCGCCTGCGGCAAGACCAACTTCGCCATGCTGATCCCGCCACCGGCCTTCGACGGCTGGAAGGTGACCACCGTCGGCGACGACATCGCCTGGATCAAGCCCAACACCGATGACGGGCGCTTCTACGCCATCAATCCCGAGTACGGCTTCTTCGGCGTTGCCCCCGGGACCAACGCCGAGTCCAACCCCAACGCCCTGGCCGCCCTCAATGCCAACTGCATCTTCACCAACTGCGCCTTGACCGACGACGGTGATGTCTGGTGGGAAGGGCTAACCAAGGAGCCGCCGGAGCACTGCATCGACTGGCGCGGTCAGGACTGGACCCCCGGTAGCGGCACCCCGGCGGCCCACCCCAACGCCCGTTTTACGGCGCCCTCCGCCCAGTGTCCCTCCATCGACCCGGAGTGGGAGAACCCCGCGGGGGTGCCGATCAGCGCCTTCCTCTTCGGTGGGCGAGTGAGCAAGCACTTCCCGCTGGTGTTCCAGAGCTACAACTGGGAACACGGCGTCTACATGGCCGCGACCATGGGCTCGGAGGCGACCGCGGCGGCCATCGGCCAGGCGGCGATGCGCCGCGACCCCATGGCGATGCTGCCCTTCTGCGGCTACAACATGGCCGATTACTGGCGCCACTGGCTGCGCATCGGCCGGCGCAACGTGGCGACCCCCCCCGCGATCTTCCGCGTCAACTGGTTCCGCAAGGACGAGCACGGGCGCTTCGTCTGGCCCGGCTTCGGCGAGAACATGCGGGTGCTGAAATGGGTGGTTGACCGCTGCAATGGGCGCAGCTCTGCGATCGAGAGTCCGCTCGGCTGGGTCCCAGGCTACACGGCGATCAACTGGCAAGGGCTCGACTTCGCGGCGAAGGACTACTTCGCGATCATGAACATCGATTGCGAGGTGGCGCGCCACGAGACCAACGACCAGGAGGAGCTCTTCACCCGATTTGGCGATCACCTGCCGCGGGAGATGGAGATTCAGAGGGAGCTTACCCTCCTGCGGCTCTTCCACTCCCCCGAGGTCTGGGACCTCGCGCTCGTGCCGCACCTGGAGGATCGCCCCGCTCGGCCTCAGACCGTCTAAGCCGCGCTGAGACGCCGGGGTCGAGGCCCCGGCCTTGGCGCGGGCCTGCCGCTCAGGTACTGTATGCCTATACAGTATCGAGCGATGGGCCATGGTCGTGGGTGACCCCGACTACGCGGAGCTCCACTGCCGCTCCAACTACTCCTTCCTGACCGCCGCCTCGCACCCCGAGGAGCTGGTCGAGCGGGCGCATGCGCTCGGCTATCGGGCGCTGGCACTCACCGACGAGTGCTCCCTGGCGGGGGTGGTGCGCGCCCATGTGGCGGCGCGTGCCTGCGGCCTGCCGCTCATCCTCGGCAGCGAGCTTGGCCTCGCCGGGGGCCCGCGGCTGGTGGTCTTGGCAACCGACCGCCAGGGCTACGGCAACCTCTCACATCGGATCTCTGCCGCCCGGGGGCGCGCCGCCAAAGGCAGCTATCGGCTGCTCTGGGAGGACCTGGACGGCGGCCTAGCTGGCTGCCTGTGCCTCTGGCTCGCCGCGGCTGGGGAGGGGGCCGAGACGGGTGTACGGCTCGCGGCCTGCTTCCCGGACCGGCTCTGGATCGGAGCAGGGCTCCATCGGCGCGGCGGCGACGCTGAGCGCCTCGTGCGCCTGCGGCGGTTGGGTCAGGTGTGCGGCCTGCCCCTGGTCGCGGCTGGCGGGGTGCGCATGCACATCCCCCAGCGCAAGCCACTCCTCGACACCCTGACCGCCGTTCGGCTCAGGGTACCGGTGGCGGAGGCCGGGGCCGCCCTGAGCCAGAACTGCGAGGAGCACCTGCGCAGCCGCGCTGCGCTTGCCCGCTTCTATCCGCCGGACCTGCTCGCCGCGACGGTCGAGATCGCCACCGCCTGCCGTTTCTCCCTGGATGAGCTGCGCTACGAGTACCCCGAGGAGCTGGTGCCCGCGGGGCTCAGCCCGTCGGGGCACCTGCGCGAGCTGGTCGAGGCCGGTGCCGCGCAGCGCTGGCCGGCGGGCACGCCCGAGCGGGTGCGGCGTCTGATCGAGCACGAGCTCGCGCTGATCGCCGAGCTGCGCTACGAGCCCTATTTCCTCACTGTGCACGACATCGTGCGCTTCGCCTGCGCGCGCGGGATCCTCTGCCAGGGGCGGGGCTCGGCGGCCAACTCCGCGGTCTGCTACTGCCTCGGGATCACCGAGGTCGACCCGGCGCGCATGGAGATGCTCTTCGAGCGCTTCATCTCGCGCGAGCGCGGTGAGCCGCCGGACATCGACGTCGACTTCGAGCACCAGCGCCGCGAGGAGGTGATCCAGTACATCTACGCGAAGTACGGGCGCGAGCGGGCCGCGCTCGCCGCGACCCTGATCACCTACCGCCCGCGCAGCGCGGTGCGCGACGTCGGCAAGGCCCTGGGGCTCGCGCCGGATCAGGTTGACCGCCTGGCGCGCAACCTCGATGCCTGGGGAGGCTCGGTGACGCCGGAGCGGCTGAAGGAGGTCGGGCTCGACCCCTACAACCCGCGGGTGCTGCGCACCCTGCGCCTCGTCCATGAGGTCCTCGGCTTCCCGCGCCACCTCTCCCAGCACGTCGGCGGCTTCGTCATCGCCCGCGGCGAGCTCTCGCGTCTGGTGCCGATCGAGAACGCCGCCATGGCGGGGCGCACCGTCATCCAGTGGGACAAGGACGACCTCGACGCCCTTGGGCTGCTCAAGGTCGACTGTCTGGCCTTGGGGATGCTCTCGGCCATCCGCCGCGCGCTCGATCTGGTTAACGCCTTCCGCGGCAGCCGCCTGACGCTCGCCGATATCCCGTCCGAGGACCCGGCGGTCTATCGGATGATCCAGCGCGGCGAGACCACCGGGGTGTTCCAAATCGAGTCGCGCGCCCAGATGGCCATGCTGCCGAGGCTCAAGCCCGCCTGCTTCTACGATCTGGTGATCGAGGTCGCCATCGTCCGGCCAGGGCCGATCCAGGGCGACATGGTCCACCCGTATCTGCGCCGCCGCCAGGGGCTGGAGCCGGTGACCTACCCATCGGAGGCGGTGCGGGAGGTCCTCGGCCGGACGCTTGGCGTGCCGATCTTCCAGGAGCAGGTGATCAAGGTCGCCACGGTCGCGGCCGGGTTCTCGCCCGGCGAGGCCGATCAGGTGCGCCGCTCGATGGCCGCCTGGCGCCGGCGCGGTGGGCTCGAGCCCTTTCGCGAGCGGCTGATCGGCGGGATGGTCGCGCGCGGCTATGCGTGCGAGTTCGCCGAGCAGATCTACCAGCAGATCCTCGGCTTCGGGGAGTACGGTTTCCCCGAGTCGCACGCCGCGAGCTTCGCCCTGCTGGTCTATGTCTCCGCCTGGCTCAAGCACCATGAGCCGGCGGCCTTTTTCGCCGCGCTCTTGAACAGCCAGCCGATGGGCTTCTATGCCCCGGCGCAGCTCGTCCGTGAGGCGCGCCGCCAGGGGGTGGAGGTGCGCCCGGTGGAGGTCTCGGCGAGCGATTGGGACTGCACCCTGGAGCACGGCGCGAGCGGGGCCCCGGCCCTGCGCCTGGGGCTGCGCCTGGTCAAGGGGCTCTCGCACAGCGGCGCCGAGCGATTGGTCGCGGCCCGCGCGGCGGGGTCCTGGCGCTCGGTCGCCGATCTCGCCCGCCGGGCGGGGCTGGATCGTGGCGACCTGCACGCCCTGGCCGGCGCCGACGCCCTGCTCGGGCTCGCCGGGAACCGGCATCGCGCGGCCTGGGAGGCGGCGGGGATCACGCCGGAGCGGCCGCTTGCGCCCGCACCCGTGGGCCGGGGGCCGCTGCCGCTGCTCCCGCCGCCGAGCGAGGGGGAGGCGATCGCCGCCGACTACTCGAGCCTGGGCCTGAGTCTGCGCCGCCACCCGTTGGCCCTGTTGCGCGAGTCGCTCAAGGGGCGGCGGCTGCTGTGTGCCGCCGAGGTCGGCGCCGCGCCGCCGGGTCGGGTGGTGAGTGCCGCCGGGCTGGTGATCAACCGCCAGCGGCCGGCCTCGGCCAACAACGTCACCTTCGTCACCCTGGAGGACGAGACCGGCTTCGTCAATCTGGTGGTCTGGCAGCGCCTGGCCGAGCGCCAGCGCAAGATCCTGCTCGGGGCACGGCTGCTCGGGGTGGTGGGGGAGGTGCAGCGGGAGGCCGGAGTGACCCATCTGGTGGCCCGCCGGCTGAGGGACTATTCGGGGCTTCTGGGCGGGCTGGTCACGCGGTCTCGGGACTTTCGCTAACGGGCATAGCGCTCGCGGGGCTTGCGCTAGCCCGGGCCGGGGCGTGATGCCCCGGCCCGGGCGACGCCCTATTGCGCAGGCTTAGGGGCAGTGCCCCCACCTTCCGCCGCCTTCTTGGCGGCGCTCCTGCAATAACCGGACACCTCTTTACCGTCCTGGCGGGTGTAACCCTCCACCCACTTGCACTCGGTCTTTGCCTCGCACTCGGCCTGTGGCAGGCCCTTGCACTCGGATGCCGCATGTACCGACGTCGCCGAGAAGGCGAGGGAGCAAACGGCGGTCATCAGGATGGCAGACAGAGACGATTTGAATCCGAGCATGGTGATCTCCTTATGTGAGGAACGCTGTTCAAGGCACGCCCGCAACCTAGCTGGCGCGACGAAAGCTTAGCGCGAGTCGAAGCGCGCGCTCAATCGCCGACAGCCGATCGCGGCCCCACCTCGCCGCCGGATGCCGTTAGCCGACCGGCTGGGCAAGGTCGAGGTAGAGGTGGTGCAATCGCTTGACCTGGGCCTCCAGCGCGGCGAGATCGCCGCTGTTGTCGATCCGGTCGTCCCCACCAGCGAGTCGCTCCGCCCGCGACGCTTGGGTCGCCAGGATGCGATGGATCTCCGCCGCGTCGAGCCCGCTGCGCGACTGTACCCGGCGGACCTGCTCGTCCTCGGGGAGATCGACCACCAGGATGCGGTCGGCGAGGTCGCTCTGTCCCGTCTCGAACAGCAGCGGGATCACCAGGATCGCGTAAGGCGCTCGCACCTCGCCGAGCCAGGCGAGCATGCGCACGCGGATACGCGGGTGCAGGATCGCCTCCAGGCGGCGGCGGGCCGCCGGGTCGTCAAAGACGATCCGGCGCAGCGCCGCACGATCGAGCGCGCCGTCGGGCTGGATGACTCCCGGGCCGAAGACGGCGCGGATCTCCTCCAGGGTGGGCTCGCCGGGGGCGGTCAGCGCGTGCGCGAGGACGTCCGCATCGAGGATCGGGACGCCGAGCCGGGTGAACCGGTCGGCGACGGTCGACTTGCCGCTGCCGATGCCGCCGGTGAGGGCAATGGTCAGCACCGGGCAGGCGCTCGGCTCAGCCGAGCCCGGTCCACCGCAGATAGGCCTGGTTGATCGCCTCGCCCCACATCAGGCTGATCCAGCCCGCGATGGCGAGGTAGGGACCGAAGGGGATGGGGACCTGACGGTCATGACCGCGGGTGAGGATCAGGAGCACGCCGATCACCGCGCCGGCGACCGCCGAGATCAGGATGATCTGCGGCAGGTGCTGCCAGCCGAGCCAGGCCCCGAGCAGGGCGAACAGCTTGAAGTCGCCAAAGCCCATGCCTTCCTTGCCGGTGAGCAGTCGGAAGCCGTGGAACACCAGCCAGAGACTCAGATAACCGAAGGCGGCGCCGAGGATGGCGGAGTGGCTGTCGGTGAACCAGCCACCGAGACTCAGCAGCAGCCCGAGCCAGAGCAGCGGCAGGGTGATGGCGTCGGGGAGGAGCTGGGTGTCGAAGTCGATCACCGCGAGCGCCACCAGGCCCCAGGTGAGGATGAGCGCGGCGCCTGCCTCCCAGCCGACGCCGAAGCGCCAGACCACCAGGACCGAGAGCAGGGCGGTGGCGGCCTCGACCAGCGGGTAGCGCAGCCCGATCGGGGCTGAGCAGGCGGAGCAGCGCCCGCGCAGCAAGAGATAGCTCAGGATCGGGATGTTCTCCAGCGCCGTGATCGCGTGGCCACAGTGCGGGCAGCGCGAGCCTGGAGTGGCCAGGTTGAGCCGCGGCGCGGGCGCGGTCTCGGTGGCCGCGCCGGTCGCCTCGCGGCAGTCCTCGCGCCAGGCCTGCTCGATCATCCGCGGCAGCCGATGGATGACGACGTTGAGAAAGCTGCCGACGGCCAGCGCGAAGAGCCCGGTGACGGCGTAGAGCAGGGCCGGGTGCTCGGCGAGCAGGTCGAGCCAGGTCATCGCAGTACCCCCTGCGTTGCGGGCCGCCAGTGCGCGCCGGCGCTCAGACGACCGCCGCGAGCTTGAAGATCGGCAGGTACATGGCGATGACCAGGCTGCCGACCAGGCCGCCGATCACCACCATGATCAGGGGCTCGAGCAGGCTGCTCAGGCTGTCGACCGCGTTGTCCACCTCCTCCTCGTAGAAGTCGGCGACCTTGGCGAGCATGTCGTCCAGGGCACCGGACTCCTCGCCGATGGCGGTCATCTGGATCACCATGTGGGGGAAGAGGTTGCGCTGGCGCATGGTCAACTGCAGCGCCTGGCCGGTGGCGACCTCCTCGCGCATCAGCAGCACGGCGTTGGAGTAGACGATGTTGCCGGTGGCGCCGGCGACCGACTGCAGAGCCTCCACCAACGGCACACCGGCCGCGAACATGGTCGAGAGGGTGCGGGCGAAGCGGGCGATCGCCGCCTTGTGCAGGATGGCTCCGATCACCGGGATTTTGAGCGAGACCCGGTCGATGAGCTCGCGGAACTTGCGCGAGCTCTGGAACAGCCGCGCAATGGCGTAGACGCTGGCGCCCAGCGCCAGTCCGAGGGCCCACCAGTACTCGCGCATGAAGTCGGAGACCGCGATGACCAAGAGGGTGAAGGCCGGCAGGTCCGCCCCGAAGCTCTTGAAGAGCTCCTTAAACTGGGGGATCACGAACAGCATGATGACCGCGGTGACGACGACGGCCACCACGATCACCGCCGCGGGGTAGAAGAGCGCCTTCTTGATCTTGCCCTTGATCGACTCGGTCTTCTCCTTGTAGGTGGCGATCTTGTCGAGCAGGACGTCGAGCACGCCGGCCTGCTCGCCGGCGGCGACCAGGTTGCAGAAGAGGTCGTCGAAATAGCGCGGGTGCTTGCCCAGCGCGTCGGCCAGCGCGGTCCCGCCTTCCACGTCGGCCTTGACGGCGAGGACCAGCTCCTGCATCGAGGGGTTGTCGTGGCCGCGGCCCACGATGTCGAAGGCCTGCACCAAGGGGACGCCCGCCGCCATCATGGTGGCGAGCTGGCGGCTGAAGACGGCGATGTCGCCGCTTGTGATCTTCTTCTTGGTCCCGAACAGCGGCTGCGCCTTCTTACGCACCTTGGTCGGATTGACCCCCTGGCGCCGCAGCTCCGCGCGTACCAGTGCCGGGTTGGCGGCGCGGCTCTCGCCCTTGACGCGGGCGCCGCGGCGGTCGAGCCCTTCCCAGGCAAAGACAAGTGCCTTCTCGGGCTTGGGTTTTTGGACAGCGGTCACGGCCATGGCGGTTAGTCCTTAGTCACCCGGTTGATCTCTTCCAGGCTGGTGATGCCGGCCCGGACCTTGCGCAGGCCGGACTGACGCAGATCCGCGACCCCCTCCCGGCGTGCCTGGTCACCGAGTTGGATCGAGTTGCCGCCCTCCATGATCAGGCGGCCCATCTCGTCGGAGACGCGCATCACCTGGAAGATGCCGATGCGCCCGCGGTAGCCGTTGGTGCAGCGGTCGCAGCCCACCGGCCGGAAGACGGTGATGCCGCCCGCGAGGTCCTCGTCGGTGAAGCCCTCCTCGACCAGGGCCTGACGCGGGATCTCCTCAGGCTGCTTGCAGTAGGGGCAGAGCTTGCGCGCCAGGCGCTGCGCCATGATGAGGTTGACGGACGAGGCGATGTTGAACGCTGGCACGCCCATATTGGCCAGGCGGGTGAGCGTCTGGGGGGCGTCGTTGGTGTGCAGGGTGGACAGCACCAGGTGTCCGGTCTGGGCCGCCTTGACGGCGATCTCCGCGGTTTCGAGGTCGCGGATCTCACCCACCATCACGATGTCGGGGTCCTGGCGCAGGAAAGAGCGCAGGGCCGCGGCAAAGGTGAGCCCGGTCTTCGGGTTCATGTTCACCTGGTTGATCCCCGGGACCTGGATCTCGACCGGGTCCTCGACCGTGGAGATGTTGACCTCGGGCTTGTTCAGGATGTCGAGCGCGGTGTAGAGGGACACCGTCTTGCCCGAGCCGGTAGGCCCCGTGACCAGGATCATGCCGTAGGGCTTCTGGATGGCCCAGAGGAAGGCCTCCTTCTGTTCCGGCTCGAAGCCGAGCTGCTCGACGCCGACCAGGGCATTGCCCGAGTCGAGGATGCGCAGCACCACCTTCTCGCCGTACAGGGTCGGCAGGGTGTTGACGCGGAAGTCGATGTCGCGGTTTTTGCTCAGCTTGAGCTTGATGCGCCCGTCCTGGGGCACCCGCCGCTCGGCGATGTTCATCCGCGACATGACCTTGAGGCGGGCGACCAGCCGGCTGGCGATGGCCACCGGGGGGCTTGCCACCTCGCGCAGGAGGCCGTCCTGGCGGAAACGCACGCGGAAGTATTTCTCGTAGGGCTCGAAGTGGATGTCGGAAGCGCTGGCGGAGATGGCGTCGACCAGGACCTTGTTGACGTAGCGGACGATCGGCGCCTCGTCGACGTTGAGATCCCCATCGTCGCGCTTGTCGTCGTCATCGCTGGCGACGTCGATCTTCTCGAGATCGGCGTCGCCGATGTCCGTGAGGGTCCCCCCGCCCTGAGCGTCGAGCGCCTTGTCGATCGCGGTGGCGAGCTTCTCCTCCTCGACCAGGACGGCCTCGGTGGCGAGCCCGGTGTTGAAGCGGACCTCGTCCAGGGCCTGATGGTTGGTGGGGTCGGAGAGTGCGAGGAAGAGCCGGTTGCCGCGGCGGAAGACGGGCAGGGTACGGTGCTTGCGGATCAGCTTCTCGTCGACCAGGGCCAGCGGGAGCTCGGTGAGATCGAGCGCGTTGAGATCTAGCAGCGGGACGCCGAACTCCTCGGCCGCGGCCACTGCGATGCGGCGGCCGTCGAGGATCTTCTGCTCGACCAGGTACTGGACGAAGGGCTGGCGGCGCTTGAGCGCCTCCCCGAAGGCGGCTTGGACCTGCGCCTCGGGGATCAGGCGATCGCGCACCAGGCGCGAGGCGAGACCTGAGGGTCGGATCGGGGTCTCTTGGGTGGCCATAACCTCAGTGGTCGATCGAGCGGGCTTGGCTAACGCTAGAACAAGTGCGGCCCGATTTCAAAGCGGCCGGCCGCGCGCTCACCGGTTGACACCGAAGGCGAGCCGCACGTTGTTGGCTACCAGGCCATTGTCCTTCTGCTCGCTCTCGTTTAAGTAGAACTCCAGCACAGTTTCGCGATTCATCAGGAGCTCTTCGCTGACGTCATCGGCCACCTCGTTGGCGTGGCAGAACACGCTGGTGTAGGGGGAGTCGGGCTCGCGCGGATCGGTCACCCACACGTTGGGGGCGATCCCGTTCATGAAGCGCAGGAAGCCGTAGCCCTTGTCCGGGAACCACTTGGTGCACACCCCGCGCACGCAGGAGCCGGGCTTGCCCCACTCGTTGCGCGGCTCGTAGGAGATGGGTAGCAGGTCCGGGATCATGTACCCGGAGAAGTAGGCATCCACCGTCTGCTGGAGCTGGCGCGAGACGTTCTTGAAGCCGATCAGCTCCACCCGGCAGCCGGTGTTTTGCAGGGCGCTGACCACCTGCAGGAAGTCGCCGTCGCCGGTGACCAGGAGGACCTGTTCGAGCTTGCCGGCCTGGAGCATGGCGTCGACGGCCATGTCCAGATCGGCGTTCGCCTTGGTGGTCACGTTGCCCGCCTCATCGGTGTAGCGGCGAACGTGCTTGACGGTGATCTTCCAGCCGAAGTCGCGCACCATCTGCTGGTAGGCGCGCGCCTTTTTGGCGTAGTCGGTGTCCTCGCGGGCACGCTCGACGTCGAAGGCCATGTAGGTGTTCAGGCGCTGGATGGCGCCGCCCTCGCGGGCGGCGAAGCGGCGCAGCACGTCGTAGCGCATCTGGTAGCCGCCGTTAAAGCGGACGTTCTCGGCGTCGACGAAGACGCCGACTCGCAGGCAGGCACTCAAGTCACAACCTCGAGGATCAAGGGCTCAGGGACCCAGGCGAGGCGCCCGGCCTTGCGCCGGGCGCCTGCCGGACTTCACTGGTTGGCGCGGTTGCCGATCAGGTCGTTGACGACCGTGGGGTCGGCGAGGGTGGAGGTGTCGCCTAGCGTGTCGATCTCGTTGGCGGCGATCTTGCGCAGGATCCGGCGCATGATCTTGCCCGAGCGGGTCTTGGGCAGCCCCGGGGCCCACTGGATGATGTCGACGGTGGCGATCGGGCCGATCTCGTCGCGCACCAGCTTGACGAGCTCCTTCTTCAGGGCATCGGTCGGCTCGACCCCCGCCATCGGCGTGACATAGGCATAGATGCCCTGGCCCTTGATGTCGTGGGGGTAGCCCACCACCGCGGCCTCGGCGACCTGCGGGTGGAGCACGAGGGCCGACTCGATCTCGGCGGTGCCGAGTCGGTGGCCGGAGACGTTGAGCACGTCATCGATGCGCCCAGTGATCCAGTAGTAGCCGTCCTCGTCCCGCCGCGCACCGTCACCGGTGAAGTAGTAGCCCGGATACTGTTTGAAGTAGGTGTCGATGAAGCGCTGGTGATCCCCGTAGACCGTGCGCATCTGCGCCGGCCAGGGGCGGGTGATGACCAAGGCCCCCTCGCCGGGACCCTCGATCGGGGTGCCGTCGCCGGCGTCCACGAGGGCCGGGACCACGCCGAAGAAGGGGCGGGTGGCCGAGCCCGGCTTGAGCCGGGTCGCCCCGGGCAGCGGGGTGATCAGGTGACCCCCGGTCTCGGTCTGCCACCAGGTGTCGACGATCGGGCAGCGCTCGTCGCCCACCACGCGGTGGTACCACTCCCAGGCCTCCGGGTTGATCGGCTCGCCGACCGAGCCAAGGATGCGCAGCGAGGCGCGCGAGGTCTTGCGCACCGGCTCCTCGCCGGAGCGCATCAGTGCGCGGATGGCAGTCGGGGCGGTGTAGAAGATGTTGACCTGGTGCTTGTCGACAACCTGCCAGAAGCGCGAGACGTCCGGGTAGTTGGGGATGCCCTCGAACATCAGCGAGATCGCGCCGTTGGCGAGCGGTCCGTAGACGATGTAGGTGTGTCCGGTGACCCAGCCGACGTCGGCGGTGCACCAGTAGACCTCGCCCTCCTGGTAGTCGAAGGTGAGCTTATGGGTCATGGCGGCGAAGACCAGGTAGCCGCCGGTGGTGTGCAGCACCCCCTTGGGCTTGCCGGTGGAGCCCGAGGTGTAGAGGATGAAGAGCGGGTCCTCGGCGTCCATTTCGACCGGGTCGCAGTGCGTGGACACCCCCTCCATGGCCTCGTGGTACCAGAGGTCGCGCCCGGGCAGCCAGGCGATGTCGCCCCCGGTGCGCCGCACCACCAGCACGGTGCTGACATTAGGGCAGTCCTTGAGGGCGGTGTCGGCGTTCTTCTTCAAGGGCACGTGGCGGCCGCCGCGCACGCTCTCATCGGAGGTGATGAGGGTCCGGCAGTCCGAATCTAAGATGCGATCGCGCAGGCTGTCCGGTGAGAAGCCGCCGAAGACGATCGAGTGCACCGCACCGATGCGTGCGCAGGCCAGCATGGCGACGGCCGCCTCTGGGATCATCGGCAGGTAGATGCACACCCGGTCACCCTTCTGTACGCCGTGGGCCTTCAGGACATTCGCCAGGCGGCAGACCTCGGTGTGGAGCTCGCGATAGCTAAGCTTGCGATCTTCGTTCGGGTCGTCGCCCTCCCAGATGATCGCGACCTGATCGCCGCGGGTTGCGAGGTGGCGGTCCAGGCAGTTGTAGGAGATGTTGAGCTTGCCGCCGTCGAACCAGCGGATGTGCAGGTCGTCGGCGCTGTAGCTGTAGTCGAGCACGCGCTGCCACTTGCGTGACCAAGTGACGAAGCGCTCGCCCTGCTCGCCCCAGAACCCCTCGGGATCTTCGACTGAGCGCCGGTACATCGACTCGTACTGATCCGCCGTGATGTGTGCCGCCGCCGCGATCTCGGCGGGGATGTCGTAGCTCTTGGTCTGCGACATGGGAGTGATCTCCTCATTGGGTGGAAGGTGGTCCCCCTCGGCCGGCGTCGGCAACGGGGGTGCGGTCTCACCGCTCAGACCGTCGCCCGGGCGGCGCGCCGCGGATGTCGGGAGCAGCATTGCTCTGATCCTCCTGCCCCGAGGCTGAGCCCGGTCGCGGGGGGTCGATCGGCAATACTAATGGCGCGATCAAGAAATCGCCATGGGACCGAACGGCACCAGGGTCGGCAGCGCCGGCAACAACCCACCGCTCGGCCGCGCGGAGAACGGCCGCTGGGGCGAGAGGAACGCGCCCCACGCCCGCCCGCGAGGCGGACCTGGGGCAGGGGTCTCAGCAGGAGTGGCAGTAGTAGTCGGGTAGTCCGGCGATGCGGCAGGCCTGTTTGCAGCCGCCGCCCGGGAACAGGGCCTCGAGCGTCTTACGGGTACAGGGCGCGTTCATCGTGAGCCGCTCGCCGATGCCGCGGATGATCAGGCGGGGGGACGGTGGGTGATCGTAGGTGTGGAAGTAATGTCGTAGGAAGTCGATCACTCGCCAGTGGCAGTCGCTGAGGGTCAGCCCCTCCTCGGCCGCGAGGCCCTCGGCGACCTCCCGGTCCCAATCGGCGAACCGAGCGAGGAAGCCTTTGGGGTTGAGCTCCAGCGTGCGGCCGGCGATGAGCATGGCAGACATGATAGGGGAACTCCTCCATCCGCCCTGGGATGGTGATTGGGCGTGCTTTCGGTGGTTGGTTGTCCGCACTTCCCTGGCACTGCTTCCTGGCCTCCCGGCTTGCCGCAGACGGGGCGTCCCGGGACGGGCTCTATTTCTTGTCAATGCGAAATATAGCTTAGCGGCCGGCCGGGCGGGGTGCATTCCGTGATCGAGATCACGGGGCCACGCGGTTCCCGGTCGGTCGGCGGTCGAGCGGGCGGGGTGTCGCTTCGAGCGTCCGCCGGCGCGGAGGGGCCACGCATCGGACCCTGCCGTCATCCCCGGGGCAGCCCCGGTTGTGGAGCCGGTCAGTCGCAGGGCCCGAGGAGCTCCGGGTTGGTCCCCGCGCGGCAGTGAAAGTCGCGGATGGCCTCCCAGGCCTCCTCGGCGTCCTCGACGTAGCGGAAGAGCGCCAGGTCCTCGGGGTCGATGCTGCCTTCCTCCACCAACCGTTCGAAGTGGATGACCCCGTCCCAGTACTCGCGCCCGAACAGCAAGACCGGGACCGGCTCGACCTTGCGCGTCTGGACCAGAGTGAGGGTCTCGAAGAGCTCGTCGAGGGTGCCGAATCCTCCGGGGAAGGCGACCAGTGCCTTGGCGCGCAGGAGGAAGTGCATCTTGCGCACGGCGAAGTAATGGAAGTGGAAGCTGAGCTCGGGTGTGACATAGGGGTTGGGGTGCTCCTCGCGCGGCAGCACGATGCTGAGACCGATGCTCTTGCCGCCGACGTCTTGTGCTCCGCGGTTGGCGGCCTCCATGATCCCGGGGCCGCCCCCGGTGACGACCACCAGCTCCTTGTGTCCGTTGGTCTGGGAGAAGCGGGTAATGATCTGCGCGAGGCGGCGGGCCTGGTCGTAGTAGCGCGACCTCGCCACCAGGCGCTCCGCCGCCGCGGCCGCCCGCGCGAGGTCACCGTCCTTGGGGGCGCGGCGCGCTGCCGCTCGGGCCGCCGCCAGTCGCTCGCGCGCGGTCTCGGGGTCGGGGATGCGCGTGCTGCCGAAGATCACCACCGTCGATTCGATACCCTGCTCTTGTTGGATGATCTCGGGCTTAAGCAGCTCGAGCTGGAGCCGCACCGGGCGCAGCTCCGGGCGCACCAGGAAGTCGATGTCGGCGTAGGCCAGGCGGTAGGAGGGCGAGCGCGTCTGCGGGGAGGCTGGGACCTCGGCGGCCGTGCCCACGTCCTCGCGGGCACTGCGAAAGGGGGTGTCGTGGTGGTCGGGATCGGTCACGGGTGGGACTCCTGCTCTTGGCGGTGAACACGGCGGCTCGATCGGTCCACGGCTCGCGCTCGTGGTTGGTACGCGGTGCTGCGCCGCTGGTCATCGATCGTCTTTTCACCTTAGCCCACCCAGGGGCGGCCTTGCCATGACGGTCCTGTGACCGGGCATGCGTATCCCGCCAGCGGGCGGCCCAGGCGCGAAGGGCGCGTCGGCGGCGGGGGTTGACGCCAGCGGAATTTTGCCTACATTACCAGCACTCGCACGCGACGAGTGCTAACAAGCGCTCCGGGTAGTGCAGCCCACCATCCCTTCGAGGAGAGCACAGTCATGAAGATTCGTCCGTTACACGATCGCGTCGTCGTCCGCCGCACGGAAGAGGAACGTACCTCCCCCGGGGGCATTGTGATCCCCGATTCCGCGACCGAGAAGCCGATCCGTGGCGAAGTTATCGCCGTCGGCAAGGGCAAGATCCTCGAGAACGGCGAGGTCCGACCGCTTGACGTCAAGGTCGGCGACAAGGTCCTGTTTGGGAAGTACTCGGGCACCGAGGTCAAAATCTCGGGAGAAGAGCTCCTGGTGATGCGCGAGGACGACATCATGGGGGTCATCGAGTAGGTCCCTGCCACCACCCGCCCGCCTGGCGCCTGGGCGGCTCGCCGCTGTGCTCAGGTACCGACGCCCGCGCTGAGCGCCCCTGGGCCAGTCACCGCCCTCCCTGGACCAACCCACTTTCAACTGTACTGATAACGAGGTTTTACCCGAATGGCTGCTAAAGAAATTCAATTCGGCGATCACGCCCGTGCCCGCATCCTGCACGGCGTCAACATCCTCGCCAATGCCGTCAAGATCACCCTCGGCCCCAAGGGGCGCAACGTCGTGCTCGAGAAGAGCTTTGGCGCCCCCACCGTGACCAA
>JALOTB010000128.1 GCA_025458165.1 Chromatiaceae bacterium
ATCCCGGCCCTCGAACACGACGCAGACCTTGAGGCCCGCGTGCTTGACCCACTCCTGCAGCTTCACCAGCTCCACGTGCCGCTTGCGCAGCTCCTTCTCGTAGGTCTTGGTCTTCAGCTTGCCCGAAGCGGGCGCCTCTGCCGTATCCGCGATTTCCTTCTGCTTTTTGCCCTTCTTGCTCAATCTCGGTCTCCTTCGGTTGATGGCCGCGGCTGCCAGCATCGCTTGGCCGCTGACAATGCTGAACGCAGTGTGACCGCTCAGCAAGAACCCGGCCAAGATCTTACCAAACGTTGACCAGGACCAGAGAGTTTCCCCAACGCCCCGAGCGAACAATCGCCTATGGGCGGTCGAGGGGGGTGATGGCCCGGGCAGGTGCGGGGGCGCCTCCGGTATTTCGGAGATTCTCCGAACAAGAGAAGCGCAGTCGTCGTCGCCGTTAGCTTTCTGCTGCTCTGCGCATCGCCGTTCCCTTACAGGAAAGATCGCAGGGGGTCCGACTGCCACAACCAAACGGCCACTACAGCGCGCCCGCATGAGTGCGTTTACCGCAGTTTGCCGCTACACTCGCCCCCCATTTCTCAGCGTCGGAGCGTAATGACGATGGCGTTTGCTCCTCGGCTCAAGGCGGTCCTTTTTGGGTTCTTATTTGTCCTCGCTGCGGTCGCTTCGGCAACGCCGAACTCAGAGATCGCCGCTCGTATCAATGAGCTCAACCAGAGCGGGAAGCTTGAGGTTCAGGGTGCCAGCATCGCCACGGGCGAGCTCATTGCCGATTTCTACACACAACGCGGCTATACCCCGGCCTTCGACGACAACAGAATCCGCGATGTCATGGACGGGATCAAAGGGATGGCGGTGCACGGCCTGGATCCCGACGACTATCACCGCCGGGTCCTGAAGGCCCTGCGCGACCGACCCCAGCCACTCTCTCCCGAGGCCCAGGCGGATTTCGAGCTGTTGCTCATGGATGCCTTTCTGCGTATGGCCGCCGATCGCGGATACGGTAAGGTGAATCCGGCCACCCTGGACCCCGACTGG
The DNA here is from genome assembly GCA_025458165.1 of Chromatiaceae bacterium. Taxonomy (GTDB): domain Bacteria; phylum Pseudomonadota; class Gammaproteobacteria; order Chromatiales; family Chromatiaceae; genus JALOTB01. Next base: position 1,042 of record JALOTB010000128.1, read on the forward strand.
AACTTCGCGCGACCGCTGGTCACCTCCGACCCGGTGGGTGAGCTGACGCGTGCGATGGAGTCGGCCTCCCCGATGCAGCATCTCGACAGCCTCCTGCCCGAGGCCCGTCTCTATCGCGATCTCAAGAAGGCGCTGGCGCTTTATCGCGGCATCGCCGCGAACGGAGGGTGGAAAACAGTCGAATCCGGCCCCCCCCTGAAGCCGGGGATGACCGATCCGCGCGTACCAGCGGTGCGAGCCCGCCTGCAGGCGACCGGCGACCTCGCCGCGCCCGGCGCGCCAGACGCGTCGCGGTTCGACGACGGGCTCAAGAGAGCCGTCGAGGCGTTCCAGCGGCGGCATGGCCTGGCCGCCGACGGGGTGATCGGCCCGTCCACGGTCGCCGCGATGAACGTGCCGGTGAACAGCCGAATCGATCAGATCCGCGTCAATTTGGAGCGCGCGCGCTGGGTGCAGCGCGACCTGCCGCCGGACTTCGTGCTTGTCGATATCGCCGGCTTTCGCGTCTATCTCGTGCGCGGGGGCAAGGTGACTTGGTCCGCGAGGGTGCAGGTCGGAAAAGCCTACCGGGAGACGCCGGTCTTCCGCGACAGGATCGAGCACGTGGTATTCAATCCCACCTGGACCGTCCCCCCGAGCATCCTGCGCGAGGACATCATCCCGCAGGCGCGCAAGAACCCCGACATCATCCGCCGCAAAGGGTTGAAGGTCATCGATCGCGAAGGCAGGGAGGTCGACCCGCGGGCAGTAAACTGGGCCGCCAACGGCTTCCCCTACGTCCTGCGTCAGGATCCCGGTCCCGACAACGCGTTGGGGCGGGTCAAGCTGATGTTCCCCAACGAGCATCACGTCTACCTGCACGATACGCCCCACAAGGAGCTGTTTGAACGCTCGGAACGCGCCGCCAGCTCGGGTTGCATCCGAGTGGAACGCCCGTTGGAGCTCACTGAGCTGCTGCTCTCTGGGACGGCGGGCTGGGACCGGGCGCGCATCGACCAGGTGATTGCCACCAACCGCACCACGCGGGTCGATCTGGGCCGCCCCGTCCCGGTCCTCATACTTTACTGGACGGCCGATATGATGGACGGCGCGACCGTCGCATTCCGCAACGACGTGTACGGACGCGATGCCCCGGTGCTGAGCGGCCTCGATCGGAAGGTCGCCCCGTCACCGTCGACTCGGCCCCCAGGCGTTGCGCCCGCACCGGCAACCGCACCCCCGCCAGCAACCGCACCGGCGGCCGCGCGGCCAGCGGCGGGGGGCTGGATCGTCCAGGTGGCCAGCCTCACGAAGGCTGCCAGCGCACAGCGGCTCGTCGACGAGCTGAAAGCGAAGGGCTTCAACGCCTTCATCACTCCGTCCCAAGTGGAAGACAAGGCCTACCATCGTGTCCGTTTGGGACCGGTGCCGACCCGCGGGGAGGCCGATGCGATGGTCGAGTCCCTGCGGAGCAAGACCGGCCATCAGGGCCAGGCGTTGACGCGTTGACAACCGGCCTTGACGCCGCAGGTCGTGGGACCGACTGCGGCTTTGCCTTCCCTGGTTTTTCGATCCCGGCAATCCCGGCCGGGATGACGGCGTGATTCGCCCCATTCCGCCCTGGGCCTCTCATTCACTGCACGGAAGGCTCGAATTTGGAGTTACTGATTCCGTAAGCCGCGACACTCGAGGATGATTTCAAGACAGGCTGCTGGACCTGGCCGGAGCGTGAGCGCCGCTGGTCCCAACGCCAGCCGTCAGGCTATCCTCGCCAGCCTGATCCACCATCGAGGAACCTCGAAATGCCCTTCGAAGTGATCGGCCGGGACGCTGGACTCGTGGTCATCCGCATCCGCGGCCGGCTGAGCTATGCGGAGTGGGAAGCCGGGCAACGGGCCGCCCAGCCGCTTGTCGCCCCCGAGCAGGTGCAGGGGCTGTTGGTGCTCACGGAGGCGTTCGAGGGTTGGGAGCGCGGCGAGGCCTGGGGCTCCTTGGAGTATGTCCAGCTCAGTGACGCGCACCTGAGCCGTATCGCCATCGTTGGCGACCCGGCTTGGCGGGAGGACATGCTGGGCTTCAGTCTGGCAGGGATGCGCAAGGCCGCCGTGGAATTCTTTACGGATGAGGCGCAGGCGCGGGCTTGGCTCGCCGGACATCTCCCCGACTGAGGCGCGGCCCGCCACATGCATTCGGTCGCGTGTGCTCTCCTGTTGGTGCTTCATCAAACGGGGGTGAACCGGCAGACGAGGCGGGGGTGCACAGGATCGAATTCCGCCGGCTGCGGCCATCACCGCGACCTGTCTTGCTCCAGCTTCGCAACCCGCTCGCGCAGTCTTGCTAGCTCCTGCGTTTGACTCTTGATCTGCTTGAGCAGCCCCGGCAGTTGCGATAATGCGGCGAGCTCACGCAAGGTGTCCTTCAGTGGACGAGCTGGTGTTCCGAACACCGTGGCGCCTTCGGGCACATCCTTGGTCACGCCTGACTGGCCACCGACCCGTGCGCCGGCCCCAATATTGACGTGGTCCGAGATCGCCACCTGGCCGGCCACGACTACGCCCGTCCCGACGGTGCTGCTGCCCGCCACACCGGCCTGGCTGACCAGGATCACGTGCGCTCCGATGTCGGTGTTGTGCGCCACCTGCACCAGGTTGTCGACTTTGGTCCCACGCCGGATCCGTGTCTCGCCGAGGGTTGCCCGATCGACGCAGGTGTTACACCCGATGTCAACGTCGTCCTCGATGACCACCCGTCCAAGCTGGGGTACCTTGCGGTGCCCGGTGCCGTCCCAGCGAAAGCCGAAGCCGTCGCCGCCGACCACGGCGCCCGAATGGACAATGCAGCGATTGCCCAATCGACAATCCCGCTGGATGGTGACATTCGGCTCGATGACGCAATCCTGGCCCAGCACCACCCCAGCGCCGAGATAACAGCCCGCGCCGACGGCGGAACGATCGCCGAGCTGCACGCCGGCAGCGATCACTGCCAGCGGGCCAACCGCGACACCTTCACCGACGACGGCGCTTGGATCGATCACCGCGCTGGGGTGGATCCCCGTAAGCTCAGGCCCAGGTGAGAACAGCGCGGCGAGCTGGAAGAAGTCTCGGCGTGGTGCCGGTGTGCGGATCACAAGTGGGCCGTTGAGGTCGGGGAAACCCTCAGGGACGAGGACTGCGCCGGCACGGCTGCCTTGTACCGCCAAGGCCTGCTCCGATCCTTCTGCAAAGCAGAGGTCCGTCTCGGTTGCCAGCTCCAGGGTGTTGACTCCGTGGATCTGTGGGGCCAGGTCCGCCCCCGGGGGAGGGACGGCGTCCGGCAGCAACGCGCAGAGGTCGGCGAGGTGGAAGATCATGCAGGGACTCCTGGTTTGACCATGTGAAGCTCCGCCGCCTGCCACTCTGTATCGGCCTCGCGGTCCGGTCTCATGGAGCTGGTCATGAAATAAAGATGGATGGGGCGCATCAAATGTACTTGGAGCTGGCGCAGGGAGGTCGAGCTGTCCACCTCCAGCACGTCCCGCGGTGCGGCACGTGCGACCCGCTCAGCGCTTCACGAGTCGCCTCCGCCTCGATGGGCGCCGCCCGCACGGCCTGCCGGAGGTCTCGGGCGGACTCCTCGTGCGATGCGGCGGCTCGGAGGCCGGCCAATGTCTCCCGGAATAACCAAATGAGCTTAACACTGGTCTCGTCCGGAAGATCGGCGGCGTGCTCGCTCGGCCTTCGCGATCTTGGGCTCTAGGCGCCCTGCCCTCAGCCCCTCGAGGCCCAGGGTGCCCAGCTTCATGGTCTCAAGTTTGCGCCGCAGCAGGTCACGCTGGCGCTGCAGGTCCGCCCGCCCCACCCCCGCCTCGGTGATCTCGGCCAGTGCCAGCGCGAGCAGGTGATCGAAGGCACGCCGCTTGAGGAAGCGCCTGAACGCCTCCCCGCTGGTTCGGGGCTCCAGCAGGTGGTGCCCGGAGACGCCGTTCGCGACCTGGGCCAGGTCGCGGCGCACCGGGTCGCCCACCCAGTCCGTCCCGAGGACACTCTTCTCCCCCCGGCGCGCCAGGAGCGGGACGGTAACACGCCCGGCGCCGCGGCCCTCGGGGCCCGACAGGTAGCCCGAAGGGTTCCGGCCGCGGCCGAAGACCTGGGGCACGTCCTCTTCACCCGGTCCCCTACGTGTTTCGCAAACGAGCGCGGAAGTCGCAATGGGAGACGAGTGATCGCGCCCCGATCCCGGGGGTGAATCGGCGGCTGAAGGGCACCTTGAGAAGTTCAAGGTGCCCGTGCGGCACAGGGATGTGCCGCCATTCTCAGGTGCCCAAGCATTTGAAAATCAAGCGAAGCGGAAACCGAACTTTTCGCTTCGCGCCTTGAAGAATCCCAGGGATGGGATGTGTCAAGTTCACCTGAAATAGATGCCCGGCCGTCAGGGTGCCGGCGCCGCGTTCGCCGAGCCCCCCAGCCGAGGTCGCGGGGGCAACCCCTCGCGGATGGCCGCGGAGAAGTCCTCCCCAGCCCCGCTGGATCGGGCGCGCTCGGTGATATCGCTGCGGCGCTTCAGCTCGGCGAGGGGGATGCTCGTGTTGACCGTGCCCCGCTCGTGGGCAAGGTCCACCAGGTAGCCGTTCGCGAGCAGCCGCCAGTCCAGCGAGGGCCCCGAGCCCACCGCCTTCGTGTGGTGCCAGATGCTCGTGGTGCAATTGTGGGTCAGGGCGTTGTACCAGCGGGGGCGCTCGGCGATGGCGTTGATCTCTCGCACATAGTCGAGCAGTAGCTCCCGGCCCTCGCTCATCAGGCCGCCGATGCGGTACAGGTATACCGTCTCACCGCGGTGGTTGGCGCGCAGCCCGATCAGGTCGCGCTCGTCGCCGACCACGTAATAGAGCTCGTACTGGCGGAAGAAGCCCCGCAGGGCGGAGTACGCCTCGCCCTTCTCCTTGCGGGTCTCGATGGACGCCGCGAGATGTCCGCCGTCGGCGAACTCCCAGCTCGCGATCGTGTGACCGTAGAGCGTCGGCCCCCAGAACGAGACGAACATATCGAAGCCGACGAGGGTGTCGAGGTCGTAGGTCCGTGTCTCCCATCGCTCGTTGTAGTCCGTCTCGCCGCGGTACTCGAAATTGCGGAGGTTACGGACGGTCAGCCGGGACCCGTCGAGGGTCGCCGTGGGCAGCCGTGCGACGTCCGCCTGCCAGTCCCGGTCGTGGCTCGGGGTGAGCGTGAGCCACCAGGCGAGCGCGACCGCGAAGACAGCGAAGACCGCGACGGCGGCCCGCCGCCAGGGGCGGACCAGCACCGCCCCGGTCGCGGCGATCAGGATCAAGCCCCCCGCGAGCGTGCCGGCCAGCGCCCGGGACTCGGGCCCGTCGATCCAGAGCGCCGCGGCCGCCCACAGGATCGCGAGCGCCAGGATCAGCGAGACGACGAGGCGCAGGGTGACTCGGAGTACGGCCACGGGCCCGCTCGCTTAGGGATTGAGCGTTTCGTCCGGCCAGTAGCGCGAGCCGGTCAGCTTGGCCGCGACCTTCCAGCCCTTGCCGGTCAGGACGAAGACCGCCTTGCCCTCGTTGAAGCGCAGCGCGAGCTGCTCCTTCTCCTCGCCCGCCATGGCGTCGACCGCCGCCGTCGCATCCAGCCCCTCGACGATGAATTTCGCCAGGTCAGCGGCATGCTCGAACAGGATGACGAGCTGGGAGGCGAAGCCGCCGAGCCCGAAGCTCAGACCCGCGCCGGTGGTCGCCATCTTCATGTAGGTGCGCGCGCCGGTCCGGGGGTCGACGGCGACGCCTCGCCCGTAGCCCGCGACCACGTAGAAGCTCGCCTCGCGCTTGTCGAAC
>JALOTB010000129.1 GCA_025458165.1 Chromatiaceae bacterium
CAAGGGCTGGGTCGGGCTCATGGGCGCCGATCCAGAGCTGTACGGCACCCATTCGCTGCGCCGCACCAAGGCCACCCTGATCTACCGGCGCACGAAGAATCTCCGCGCCGTTCAGCTCCTCCTCGGCCACCGCAAGATCGAGAGCACCGTGCGCTATCTCGGCATCGAGGTCGATGACGCCTTGGAGATGGCCGAGCACACCGAGTGCTGACCCCCCGGAGGCGGTGACGAGGTTGACCGTCGTTCCTACGAGCCGGCCGACTCGACCGGCTCCCGAACACCTGGGGTCGACCACGCGGGCGGCCTCGATCGACGAGGGTGGCAAGGGTTGCTACCTGTGGCACGAGCGGTGTCGGTCTATGCCCAACGTCGATAAGCTCAGCATCACCCTCACCCCCGGCCTGGCGGACTTGGTCCGGAGGGCCATCGTCAGCGGGAAGTATGTGTGGGCGCATGTCTCGTCCGCGCCTTCCGGCCCCTTGTGACCCAGCCGGGCCGGTTCTGCCGTCGGGGCACGGTAGCCTTGACCGGCACCGTTGACCCAATATCCGCCTCTTGCGGCGCTGGTCGTCCTGCCTTGGTGTCAATCGGTCACCACAATCGGCGTCGCGAAGGCAATTTCAGTGCACAGGCCCCGCCAACGGCTACGCGTTGTTGGCATACTATGCCATACTTGGAGCCTTGCCCGTTTGAGATTAAACCCATGCCTACGCGCAATGTCGTGCTCACCGACCATCAGGAAGCCTTTATCGGCGAGCTTGTGCGCTCCGGACGATACAGCAACGCCAGCGAGGTGCTGCGCGAGAGTCTGCGACTGATGGAGCGGCGCGAATCGCTGGAGGCGGCCAAGCTCGAGTATCTGCGCGGCCGACTCGACGAGGCGGAGCGCGACGCCCTCGCCGGGCGCGTGGTGGCATACGCGCCGGGTCTGCTCGACCGTTTGGACGAAGAAATCGAAGGGGAGTCCACGGGGCCCGGTGCGCCGTGAGTACCGTGCGCCTTGCGCCGGGCGCGATCGCGGATATCCGTCGCATTCTGCACCACAGCACGGCTGAGTTCGGTGCCGGCGCGGGGGCGCGCTACAAAGTATTGCTCGACCAAGCGCTACAGGACCTGGGGGAAGACCCGCGTCGCGTCGGTGTCAGGCCCGTCCCTGACGTCCGCCCTGGGTACTTCGTCTACCACGTCAAGTTCAGTAAGCCGAGAGTGACGACCCGAACGGTTGGTCGCCCGCGCCATCTCGTTGTCTTCTCGGTCGACGCCTCCGATGCCGTCCTGGTCGCCGCCGTGGTGCACGAACGCGAAATGCTGGAACGGCACCTGGAGCGGTGATCGGCACGGACGCGGCAACCGGGCTCGACGGCGGGCGTGGGCTGACCCGGGAGGTCCCAGTCGGGCACCGGCTCAGGGTCACCGGGCCAAGGGGGGCTGCGGGCAGGGGCGATCGGCGGTTGCTCGGCGGATGCGCCGAGTTGGGCGAGCATTCGATGCTCGGGAGCTGCCTCGCAATGAGCAAGAGCGGTGTCAATCTGACTGCTTTCGGCCGCGTTGCGGTCATCATAGATCGGAAGGCTGGCAGCTGTTTTTGGGTCTAGGCCCCCGCCGAGCCTCGGAGCCGCCGTGACCGCTATACAGCGTGAACCCGCCAGCACGCTGCAGATGCCAGGGTCCGGTTTTGGCCGGGTATGACCGCTCACCACCCAGACGGCTCGGTTCTCCCACGAGTAGATGGGGGCCCGACCGCCACCGTAGGTCGGTGTCCGCTTCCTGCGGTACCGTCCATGCCCTCCTCGGGTCGGTCGGTGACCGCTATGCGCGTCTATGTGAAGCTCCGAACTATGTGAAGCTCAGCCCACGCAGGCGCCTGAAGCGGAGCAGTAGCTGGATCCTGCTGAGGCGATTGACGTAGGAGGTTCACATAGTTTTGCGGTTCTCGGAAGCCCTGTTCGGTAGCCCTCAGGTCGGGAAGAGGGAGACAGGTTGACCTCTCCGCCAACCCATCGACCAGCTTCGCGAGAGCCAAGTCAGCAACGATGCGCTCCCTGGTGGATCGGCGTGACACGACCATTCCGTACGTTCGATCCTCCGACGACCAAGCGGAGTCGCCCGGAGGTCTCAAACTATGTAAAGGGATCGCCGCCCCGAACCCGCGAGAGCCCTGCGGCCGGCCCCGGAACTTCACATAGCTTGCAGCTTCACATAGACGCGCCTATGTGAACCTTCACATAGGCGCGTTGACCTGCCACGGCAGCGGCTGCCGTGAACGGCCGGTCTTGGCCGGTAAGCGACCGCCCCAATGCTGCGGAGCGATGCGCGACGCGCCAAGCGCCTTCCCCAAGCGCTTGTGGTGGGCGGAGCGCGCGTACGAGTCGCCACCGGGGATGCGTCGGCGCGCCTGAGTGCGCCCCGTACCCCGCCGGCTAACGCGTGGCCGGATACGCGCTGGCCGATGCCAGGCTCCGGGTGATCGCAACCCGGTGGACGGGGAGAGACAACGACATCGCGCGGCGGCGCGTGGCTTTCGCCCACGGCGCGCACCTGCGGCGGGACCACGGGGACGCGGTGCCCGGGAGTGAGATCCAACGGAACCTCCCGTTCCGGGCGAAGCCGCAAGGCTCCCCACGATCCTGCCGGACTACCCTTGGCCGGTCGATTCCGCCGACGCCGTCTATCCCGCACCCCGCATTTGATGACCCCGCCCGGTCAGGCCACAATCCAGCGGCACGGCAGGCGTCGGAATCGGCGCTGGTGCCGCGTTCGCCGATCGGCGCACACGCCGAGCCCTCTTCCCAAACGTCTTCGGGGCAGAACCTTGAGAACCGCTCCTGACACTCCCGCGCGTGCGGTGTCCAGCGGAAAGACCTCGAACGAGCGCGAGCGGGGTCGGGTCTTTCCTTTTGCGGCTGAGGCAAGACGAGCTGCATGCAGATCCTCGCTGGCGGTCCCCAAGCGGACAGTCCTCTACCCAGGGCCGCTGACCGCTCTGGGGCGGGACCTGCCTGTCGGGTGACGCCGTCCGACGGATGGCAATTCGCGTGGAGGCGGCCTCAAAGCATACCAGTGCGGCGTCCGCTTTCCGGAAACTCTCCCGGCTCGTTGCTGCCGCGGTAGGGGACCGCTATGCGCGTTCCCTGCCGAGCCAGCGCGCGCCTTGCCGCGCTGTTAAGACCGCAAAGCCGCCGGGTGGGTCAGCGGGTCACAGGGGACGCACCACCAATAACTGCGATCTGGCCAGGAAGTAGCCGTCGCGCTTCATTCCTTCGAGTATCCCCCGGAGGTCCTGGATGTGACCACGGCGGTACGCCTCGACCATGAGGCCGGCCGTGCCTTTGACGGACAGCCCGTAGACCTGACTCGCGATTCGCCGCCCCCGTTTCTCGTCGATGGCGGCGAGGCAAGGTTGCGATGCATTGGCGAGTGCGATGACCTCGGCCTCGCCACGGTCGAGCTCGGCGATCAAGAGCGGATCTGGCTCTGGAGCATCGACGACTCGCGAGCGCCACATGGTGTCCGCAAGCATTGCAGCACCCGCGCGACCAAGGCCGTCGATGGCCACCTCCTGGTACACGGCGCGTGGGATCAGGATACGATGGAACAACATGGGTAGCAATTCGAGCTGGCCGGCAAGGGAGAGGGCGACCAATGGGCCGGCATTGATCACTGCGACCGGATGCATCAGGGAGCGAACTCCTCAGCAAGCTCACTCTCACTCAGATCGACCACGGGAACACCAGCGCGACTGGCGGCGACCAAGAATCCCACCCGACCCAGGCCGCACAAGGTGCCGGCCTTGCCCGAAGAGATGCGTCCTTGCTCGAATAGCTTCAGCGCGAGCAGAAACCGGGCCTCATCGGCGAACTCGTCCGTAGGATCGGTTAGCGCGGGCAATCCCTCAATCGGCAGCTCGATGGTCAAGACGTTCGTGGGCGGGCTCATGATGTGCGTCCAAAGAAGAGGGCTGTTCTTTTAATGTTACACCCGGGGTGCCCTGTGCGCTCTCGCTGATCGGTGCCGCCAACGGCGGCACCGATGGCGAGTGCTATGCGATGCTGTGCCGTTTGCCCCCTCTGCGGAGTTCGGGAGACAGGGAGTTCCGGGAGGAGTACCGGAGACAGTATACGTAACTCCGAGTGTCTGCTTTGATGCCGGTATGCCACGAAACTGCCTCGGGCTTGGCTGTCGGCGGCGTAAACCGGGCGCCTGCGCCAACCAGCCCGCGGCTCTGTAGTCAGGACAAACCGCTCGCGGTGTCAAAGAGTTCTTACAGGCCAAAGGAGGGACGGTGGACGACCTCCGGTTCTGGCCGGGCATTGTCGTCACGAAGACCGTACGGGTCTGACGTGGTCCGGCACACAATCTTCGTCAACAGCGGTGTTCGAGTCCGGCAGATCGGGCGCGGATTGTCCTGGGAGAGAGTGGCGCGATAAGGGGAGCGACAGCAGGGGTGGAGCTGGCGCCGACGCATCCGCGGTTCTTCCGCGCCCTGAGGGAGGAGGCGCTGACCTGCTCCCCGCGGCTCGGTTGGGCCGGGCAGTGCGTCTACGACCGCAACCGCGATTATCCGCACACGATTGACCTCAAGCGCCAGGGCGCCCGGCTGTTCGTCGATGCGGCTCGCATCTGGGCGCCGCGCGATGGGGCCAGGGCGACCAACACTGCCGAGCGCCGCGTCCCTGCGCGACGGTCGCTGGCCGACCAGACGCCGACATCGCCGCGGTTCCTCGGGTCTGACGACAGTCAGCACGGCGACTGAGCGAGCTCGTCCGGGTGCGTATCGGGTCGCGTGGGCGCCGGCGGCGGTCGCGCCAATCGCCATTGCGACTGGGAATATTCCCGGGCGCCGCGAGACGGGCAAGCTGTCAGAATCGCACCCTCGTCTTCGCAGCGCCGTTTCGTTGATGACGCAATCAGTCAGGTACAGGGATTATCTCCAGACCATTGGCGCCGGCCGGCGGGAGCTGAGCTTCAACGCCCTGCTACCGCCGCTCGAGCGGGATGCACAGGGACGGCCGCTGCCGCCGCCTGCCGCCGCCCCGATCAAGCTGCGTGCGGAGGAGGCCGTGGCGCTGCTGCGGCCCTATGGCTCGGTCCGGTTCAAGGACCAGGTGAAGGCCGTGGTCCCGCTGGCGCTCTATCTCGCGCTCTTTCAGATCCTGATCCTGCGCCAGCTCGTGGAGGACTCCTGGCTCATCACGGGCGGGCTCTTCGCGGTGATCGTCGGCCTGATGCTCTTCATGGAGGGGCTCAAGCTCGGGCTGATGCCCTTCGGCGAGCTGATCGGGCATACGCTGCCGCGCAAGTCGCCGCTGCCGCTGGTGCTTTTGATCACCTTGCTGCTCGGCATCGGCGTGACCTTCGCGGAGCCGGCCATCGGGGCGCTGAAGGCCGCTGGCCAGAACGTCTCGCCGGAGCGGGCGCCCTACCTCTGGCTGCTGCTCAACCGGTGGACGGGGGCGCTGGTGCTGGTGATCGGGGCCAGCGTCGGCCTGGCGGCGGTGCTCGGGACCCTGAGGTTCCTCTACGGCTGGAGCCTCAAGCCGTTGATCTACGCCTCGCTGGTGCCGGTGCTGGGGCTCACCCTGTACGGGGCGAGCGACCCGGAGCTCGCGAAGATATTGGGGCTCGCCTGGGACGCCGGTGCGGTGACGACGGGACCGGTGACGGTCCCGCTGGTGCTCGCGCTCGGGATCGGGATTGCGGCCGCCGCCGGGAAGGGCGATTCCGGTCTCTCGGGCTTCGGCATCGTCACCCTGGCCTCGCTCTTTCCGATCATCGGCGTGCTGCTCCTGACCCTCTATGTGGCGGCGACCGTGACGCCCGCGGAGGTCCTGGCCGCCGCCTCCGCCGCGGGAGATGCGGCGGCGAGCGGGCTCGCCTGGCACGAGCGCAGCCCCTGGGTCGAGGTGGTCCTGGGGCTGCGCGCCATCCTGCCGCTGGTGCTTTTTCTCCTGCTCATCCTCAAGCTGGTGCTCAAGGAGCGCCTGCCGCGACCGCAGGAGATGGCCCTGGGGATCGGGCTTACGCTGATCGGCATGATCCTGTTCAATCTTGGGTTGACCTACGGTCTCTCGAAGCTGGGCGGGAGCGCCGGTGCCTTGGTCCCGGCCGCCTTCATGGAGTTGCCCGCGGCCGACGGCTCGCCGCTCTATGTCTACCCGGTCGGTCTCACCCTGGCGCTCGCCTTCGCCTGGGTGCTCGGCTTCGGGGCCACCATCGCCGAGCCGGCCCTGAATGCGCTTGGCGTCACCGCCGAGCAGTTGACCAACGGCTTCTTCAAGAAGCGGACCCTGATCTTGGCGGTCTCGGTCGGGGTCGCCTGCGGGATTGCGCTTGGCGTGACCAAGCTCGTCTTCGATCTGCCGCTGGTCTGGCTGGTCGTCCCGCCCTATCTGCTCGCCGCCGTGCTGACGATGATGTCCTCGGAGGAGTTCGTCAACGTCGCCTGGGATAGCGCGGGCGTCACCACCGGGCCGATCACGGTCCCGTTGGTGCTCGCGATGGGGATTGGACTGGGTAACGCGACCCAGGCGATCGATGGCTTCGGCATCCTTTGCCTGGCCTCCATCGGCCCGATCATCAGCGTCCTGCTGACCGGTCTCTGGGCGCAAATGAAGGCCGGCTTGCAGGCGCGCGCGGCAAGCCGCGAGCCGGCCGTCCGCCACGTGCAGGAGGTTCAATCACTGGTATGAACGACGGCAAGATCACCTATCTCACCGACGTCGCGCTAATCACCTGCATCGTCGCCGTCGGGCGGGGGGATGCCGTCATCAAGGCGGCCCAGGCGATGGGCGCGGCGGGCGCGCTGGTCTACCACGCCCGGGGCATAGGCCCGCGGGAGCGGCTCGGGCTGCTCGGGATCGCGGTGGAGGCCGAGAAGGATGTCGTCAGCATCCTGGTCGCCACCGATTACCAGGATGCGATCTTCGAAGCGATCTACCGCGCCGGGGAGCTCGACGTGCCGGGCGCCGGGCTCGCGTACATCACGCCGGTCGAGAAGATGGCGACCTACATCCCGCACGAGATCCGCGAACGCATCGGGGGTCAGGGGGCGGTGCGATGAGCGCGGCGGCGGCCGGCTCACCGATCCCCGGTGGGGCGGCGAAGCTCATCTCGTGCGTCCTGCCCGACGACTGCACCGACCGGCGTCTGCTCGCTTGGCTGCGGGGGCAGAAGGGCGTTACGCGGGCCAACAGCGTCTACTGCCGCGGCCACTCGGTGCTGTGCGAGGCCAAGGCGCCCAAGGGCAAGCTCCCCGAGCCGACGCTGGTCCGGCTGGTCAGCGTCGTCGTCGAGCCGGACGAGGCCGATGTGCTCTTCGACCTCGTCTACGAGTACGCCCACGTCCACCGTCCCGGCGGCGGCGCCGTGCTGATGACGCCGCTGACGTTCGCTACCCCGTTCGCGCTACCCGAGGGTGTTGCCGACGAGCCGGGCGAGCCGACACATGAGGGGCACCCCGATGCTTGACTGGCTCGCGCGCTACGAAAAGACCTGGCTGCGCCCGGATGTGGTCGCCGGGCTGACCACCTCCGCGGTGGTCGTCCCCAAGGCCATGGCCTATGCCACGGTCGCCGGCCTGCCGGTGGAGGTCGGGCTCTACACCGCCTTCCTGCCGATGGTGATCTACGCGGTCCTGGGGACCTCGCGCCCCTTGAGCGTCAGCACCACCACCACGCTCGCCATCCTCACCGGCACCCAGCTCGCCCTGGTCGCCCCCGGCGGCGATCCGGCGGCGCTGCTGACCGCGGCGGCCACGCTCACCGTGCTCGTCGGGCTGGTGCTGATGGTCGCCTCGGTGCTGCGCCTCGGCGCGGTCGCGAGCTTCATCTCCGAGCCGGTGCTCACCGGGTTCAAGGCCGGCGTGGGGCTGGTCATCGTGCTCGACCAGATCCCCAAGCTCCTCGGGATCCACTTCGACAAGGGCGGCTTCCTGCAGAACCTGCTCGCGCTCATCCACCACCTGCCCGAGACCTCGCTCGCCACCCTTGCGGTGGGGGTCGCGATGCTGGTGATCCTGATCGGGTTCGAGCGCTTCCTGCCGCGCGCCCCGGCCCCGCTCGTGGCCGTCGCCGTCGGTATTGCCGTCTCGGGGCTGCTCGCACTGCAGAGCCATGGGGTGGAGACGGTCGGGCACATCCCCCAGGGCCTGCCGTCGTTCACGGCGCCGAGCCTCGCGCTGGTGGGGCAGCTCTGGCCCGCCGCGCTCGGCATCGCGCTGATGAGCTTCACCGAGACCATCGCCGCCGGGCGCGCCTTCGCCGGCCGCGGTGAGCCGCGCCCCGAGCCCAACCGCGAGCTGGTCGCCACGGGGCTCGGCAACGCCCTCGGCGGGCTCTTCGGCGCCATGCCGGCCGGCGGCGGCACCTCGCAGACGGCGGTCAACCGCAGCGCCGGTGCGCGCACCCAGGTGGCGGCGCTGGTCACGGCCGGCGCCGCGCTCGCGACCCTGCTCTTCCTCGCCCCCCTCATGGGGCTGATGCCCCAGGCGACCCTCGCGGCGGTGGTCATCGTCTACTCGCTCGGGCTGATCCAGCCGGCGGAGTTCGCCGCCATCGCGCGCATCCGCCGCATGGAGCTTTACTGGGCGCTGATCGCCTGCGCCGGGGTCGTCATCCTGGGGACGCTCAAGGGCATCCTGGTCGCGATCATCGTCTCGCTGGTCGCGCTCGCCTACCAGGCCGCGCACCCCAAGGTCTACGCCCTGGGCCGTAAGCCTGGCACCGACGTCTTTCGGCCGAGGTCCGACGAGCACGAGGACGACGAGACATTCCCGGGTCTCCTGATGGTGCGCGCCGAGGGTCGGCTCTTCTTCGCCAACGCCCAGAACGCCGGCGAGCGGCTCCAGCGGCTGATCGATGCGGCCAACCCAAGGGTGGTGGCGTTCGACTTCAGCGCCGTGATCGACATCGAATACTCGGCGCTCAAGATGCTCATCGAGGGTGAGGAGCGGGCCCGCGAGCGCGGCATTCTCCTGTGGCTGGTGGGCCTCAACCCCGAGGTCCTGGCGATGGTCCAGCGCTCGTCGCTCGCCGAGACGCTCGGGCGCGAGCGGCTGCTGTTCAACATGCAAACGGCCGTCGAGCGTTACCGGGCGCAGGGTGCCGCCGTTCTCAATCGCCTCAGCGCTTGAGCACGAAGCGGTCCGAGCGTCGCGTCTCTCGGAGCGCGTGCCGATTTTGGTCAGGATGGCCAATCATCGGCGTCTCCTTAGGGCTCCCTCCGTGGTCACGGTTGGGCGTTAGCGTGAAGCTCGCGCGCAGCGCGCCCGGGATCCCCCTCGCCCACTGCGAGGGGGCCGGGGCGAGGGAAACCGGCGTGGCGAACAGCGCCATTCATGCCCCGAGGTGGCGCTGGATGGCCGTTAGGCCTGCCGCAGGGCGTTTTTTCAACGGAGTCATCGCGAACATGAAGATTCATCCATTGCTGATGTTGCTGGTTGTAATCGGCCCGAGTGTCGCAAGTGCCGAGGGCCTGCTCGGTGGCCTCAAGGAGGGCGCGGCGAAGGCCGCGACGGCGGTCGGTAACGTGACCGAGGGTGCCGTGGACGTCGCGGGCAAGGCGGCGACCACGGTCACAGACTCCGTCGCTGCGAGCCGCCAGGGCTTGCAGGACGAGGCGACGCCAGAAGAGACGCGCCACAAGCTCGACCTGATGGCCGAGACCACGCTGGAGCGGTTGCTCAAGGAGCAGCCCGGGAGCCGCGCGCTGTTGGACCGCAGCGCCGGCTACGCGGTGTTCGACAAGCGCGAGGCGAGCTTCTACGTGGTCGCGGGCTACGGGCGAGGCGTCGCCGTCGACCCCCGGACCGGCGCGCGCACCTACATGAAG
>JALOTB010000056.1 GCA_025458165.1 Chromatiaceae bacterium
TGGCTACACCGCCAGATCCAGCAATCCCCTTCAGGCCGCACCGCTACTGGGTTGCCGGCACCTCAGTGGTCGGTTTAGAGGGGGAAGATCAGTCCGATGCGATGGCGCGGTCGATGTCGCCCTACCAGACGCGAAGGACCCCCTGGGATGGACAACGACAACGAGCGGCGACGAGCGGTCTCGGCGCAAGGCGCCCGGTGCGGGTGCGATCACGCAGGCGCAACAGCCGCACACGCCTCAAGCGAGCGCGGGGAGGACGCGCCGCTCGATGAGCATCGCGAGGGCATGAAGCTCCGGGTACTCCGGGGCGACCTCGAGGACGTAGCCAAGGGTGCGCGGGATGTCCGCGAGGTAGCCCGGCTTGCCGTCGCGCTGGTGGAGCCGGGCGAAGATGCCGGCGGCCTTGAGGTGGCGCTGGGCGCCCATGAGGTCGAACCAGCGCCCGAAGCGCGCGTCGTCCTCCGGCCGCAGGATGCCGGACTGGACCGCGAGCTGGAAGTAGCCCCAGGCCCAGGACTGCACCTGCTCGGCCGGCCAGGCGATGTAACAGTCCCGCAGCAGCGAGACCAGGTCGTAGGTCACCGGACCGACTACCGCGTCTTGGAAGTCGAGGATACCCGGCGAGGGCGGCTCGGTGACCATCAGGTTGCGGGAGTGGTAGTCGCGGTGCACGCACACCCGCGGCTGCTCCAGCGCGCTGGCCACCAGCAGGTCGAAGGCGCGCTCGATCCCGGCCTGCTCTTCGGCCGACAGCGCAAGCCCGAGGTGGCGCCCTAACAGCCACTCACGAAAGATCTCGAGCTCACGGCGCAAGAACGGCTCGTCGTAGTCGGGGAGCCCGTCGAGCGGCCCGCAGGCCTGGATGACCGCCAGCGCGCCGAGGGCGTCGCCATAGAGTCGCTCGGCGTTGTCCGCTTCGAGGGCATCGAGGTAAGGCCGGGTGCCCAGGTCGTCGAGGAGCAGGAATCCCCGCTCGCTGTCGCTCGCGTGAACCCGCGGGGTGTTGAGCCCGATGGCGCGAAACAGCCCAGCCAGGCGGACGAATCGCGCCGTGTCCTCCTGCTCCGGAGGGGCATCCATGACGATATAGCTGCCGCCGCCGGCACGCACGCGCCAGTAACGGCGAAAGCTCGCGTCGCCACTGGCGGGCTCGAGGGTGCGGTCAGCGCTGCCCAGGGCCGCGGTCAGCCAATCATTCAACAGCGCAGATCGCTCCAGCATCATGAGCTCCTCGACTCGCAATCGACCAACCACCGCTCAGTGGGGGTTGTTGGGCGCGAGTCAACGGGACGGCGTCCGCCAGTGGCCGGGAGGCACAGGCCGGGGACACCGCCGCGCTGCCCGCCAGTGGATAAAGCCGCTAGAATGCGCCCCTTACCCGCGCCGCCGCGAGGGGACGCCTATGGCACATCCGCTCCCCGGCCGACCAAACAACGACCGCGATTCGTGCTGCCCCTGGATCTCCACCCGCTCCGCGCCTGGCTTGGCCCCGTCTTGCTGCTCGCCGCCGCCCTTCCAGTCGACGGCTCCGACGGCTGGGACTGCCGCGCGGGCGAGGACTGGCCGTGCTTCGGAGCCGAGTCGATGGTGCCGGGGCCAACTGCGGTGAGCACGGCCGAGCGGCGTGACGCCCCAATCGCCCCGGCGAGCGCCGCCCCCGATCCTGCCCCCCTGTACCAGGACCTGCCTTGGGATTACTGCGGCCCGCGCCCGCCGCGGCTGGGTCCGGCCCCGCTCGTGCCCCCACCCGGCAAGGACGAGCCGGTCTACATCAGCGCCGACTCCGCCGAATACGACCGCACGGCCGAGCAGATCGCGCTGAGGGGCGGTATCCAGGTTGACCAGGGATCGCGTCAGATACGCGCCGACGAGATGACCTACGACCTGGCGAGCGAGGCCCTGGAGGCGCGAGGCCACACCTATCTGACCCAGCCCGGCGTCCGGCTGATCGGCGACCGCGGCACCGTAAACCTCAAGGCCGATCAGGGCAGCCTCTGGGACCTGCACTATCGCTTCACCGGCACCGCCAACGCCCGCGGCTCGGCCGCCCGGGCCGAGCTGCTGAGCCCGACGCTGAGCCAGTATGAGGACATCAGCTATACGACCTGCCCGCCCGGGCGCACACCCTGGTTATTGCAGGCCTCGCGGCTGGAGGTCGACCAGGCGGAAGGCCGCGCCGTCGCACGCCATGCCCGGCTGCGTCTGGGCAAGGTCCCGGTGCTGTACACACCCTACCTGTCTTTCCCTATCGACGATCGGCGCAAGAGCGGCATCCTGGTCCCGACGCTCGCGAGCTCCGACGAGCGCGGCCTGGATATCACCGTCCCCTACTACTGGAACATCGCACCGAACCTGGACGCGACCTTCTCGCCCCGCTACATGAGCAAGCGCGGTGCGATGCTCGGGGCCGAGGTGCGTTTTCTCACCCCCAAGCAGAGCGGCCAGGTCTACGGCGAAATCCTGCCCAACGACCAGGCCTACGACGGCGATGGGCCGCGCGGGGCCTACCAGGTCACGCACCGCGGACGCTACAGCCCGAGCCTCTCGTCGGACCTCTACATCAGCGGGGTCTCCGACGACACCTACCTGGAGGACTTCGGCAACCGCCTCGAGGTCACCAGCGTGCGCAACCTGGAACGGCGCGGGGACCTGTTCTACTCCGGGCAGGGCTGGAGCCTACTCAGCCGCGTGCAGGACTTTCAGACCGTCGATCGAAGCATCCCCCCGGCCGACCGGCCATATTCCCGGCTCCCCCAGATGCTGTTCAACCTCTGGCCGCGGCGGATCGGCCCCGGGATCGAGCTCGGTCTGAATGGCGAGTACAGCTACTTCGATCACGGCGACAAAGTCCACGGCCAGCGCCTCGCCCTGCTCCCCTCTGTGAGCTGGCCCCTGCGCCGCTCCTACGGCCATCTCATCCCCCGGGTCAACCTCTACCACGCGTCCTACGCGCTGCGCGATGAGCCGTCGGGGATCGACAGCGACCCCTCGCACACCGTGCCGAGCTTCAACCTAGACGGTAAGCTGATCTTCGAGCGCAGCACCCATTGGCTCGGCACCTCCGCCCTGCAGACCCTCGAGCCACGCGTCTACTACCTCTATACGCCCTACGAGGACCAGGACGACACCCCGACCTTCGACACTGCCGAGCTCACCTTCAGCTTCGGTAGCCTGTTTCGCCCGAACCGATTCACCGGCCGCGACCGGGTCGGCGACGCCAACCAGCTCACCCTTGGCCTGACCTCGCGGACCATCGACGACGACTCGGGCCTTGAGCTCTTCCGCGCCAGCCTGGGTCAGATCCTGTATTTCGAGGATCGCCGCGTGCAGCTCGTGGGGGACACCGATGCGGAGGGCAGCTCCGCCCTCGTGGCCGAGCTTGCGACGCGGATCGGACCCGAGTGGAGCGCGCGAGCCGGCCTGCAGTGGGACCCTAACCAGAGCGACGAGCGCCTGCAGAAGCGGGCGCTGGAGCTGCACTACGAGACCCCCGGCCGACACCTGGTCAATCTGGCCTACCGCTACGACCTGGGCACCACCGAGGCGACGCGCTACGAGGACACCGACCTCTCGGTGCGCTGGCCGGTCGGACCGCAGCTCGAGCTTGTCGGGCGCTGGTTTTACTCCTGGCTTTACGACGAGACCCTGGAGGCCTTCGCGGGTCTCGAATACGGCCAGTGCTGCTGGCGCGTCCGGGTGCTCGGTCGGCATTTCAAAAACCGACCCGAGGAGACCGGGTCCAACTCGGTGATGGTTCAGTTGGAGCTCTCCGGCCTGGGTGCGCTCGGCCATCAGATCGACAAATTTCTGGAGCGGGGTATCTATGGTTATCGGGCGGAATAGGGGGGCCTCCCTGCTGGCGGCCCTGCTGGTCCTGGCGGCTGCACCGGCCGGCGCCGAGCGGCTCGATGGCATCGTCGCCGTGGTCAACGACGAGGTCATCGTCGAGAGCGAGCTCGCCAAGGAGATCAACCTCGTGGTCCCCCAGCTCGAGGGACGCGGCACTCAGGTGCCCCCGCGCGAGGTGCTCGAGCGTCAGGTCATCGAGCGCCTCATCCTCAAGCGGTTGCAGATCCAGGAGGCGAAGCGCCTGGGGATCGAGGTGGACGACGCCACCCTGACCCAAGCGTTGGAGAACATTGCCAATCGCAACGGTCTGACGCTCGAGGATCTGCGGGTGGCGGTCGAGGCGGGCGGTATCCGCTTCGACGACTTCCGCGAGGATACCCGCATGCAGATCCTGACCAGTCGGCTGCAGTCGCAGGAGATCGCCAAGAACATCCAAGTCACCGACCAGGAGGTCGCGCGCTTCCTGGAGCGCGAGGCGGCGAGCCTGATCGAGCGCACCGGCGTGCGCTTCTCCCATATCCTGATCGCGGTCGACGAGGACACCCCGAGCGAGGTCGTCGACAAGGCCCAGCAGAAGGCCCGCGACCTGGTCCGACAGCTCCGCGCGGGGGCCGACTTCGCCGCGCTCGCGGCACGCGACTCTGACGGCCGCCAGGCGCTAGAGGGCGGCGATCTCGGCTGGTTCAGCATGGGCGAGGTCCCCTCGCTGCTCCAGGACCTGTCGCGCACCATGGCGAAGGGCGAGGTCAGCGAGCCGCTGCGCAGTCCGAGCGGCTTTCATGTCGTGAAGCTCACCGACATCAAGGGGAGCGAGCCCGAAGTCGTCACCCAGACCAACGCCCGACACATCCTGGTGCGCACCAACGAGCTGGTCTCCGACGCCGACGCCCAGACCCGCCTCGCCCAGCTCAGGCTGCGCATCATCGGCGGCGACGACTTCGCCACCCTCGCCCGCTCCCACTCCGAGGACACCGGCACGGCGCTCCGCGGCGGCGACCTCGGCTGGGTCTCGCCCGGCGATACCGTCCCCGAATTCGAGAAGGCAATGGACGCACTGGCCCCCAAGGACGTGAGCCAGCCGTTCAAGAGCACCTTCGGCTGGCATATCGTGCAGGTCCTCGAGCGCCGTCGCCAGGACACCACCGAGGAGGCGATGCGCAACAAGGCGCGTGCAGCGATCCGCCAGCGCAAGGCGGATGAGGCCACCGACCTGTGGCTGCGGCGGCTGCGCGACGAGGCCTATGTGGAGATGCGCGTCGAGGAGCCGGAGTGACACCGGCGTGGCGACCGTCCGCCTCGCCGTCACGCCGGGGGAGCCGGCAGGGATAGGTCCCGAGCTCCTCGCCCAGGTCGCCTGCCTAGACCATCCGGTCGAGCTGGTCGCGGTGGCCGACCCCGAGCTGATCGCCGATCGCGCCGCCCGCCTCGGGCTCGACCTCGCGCTCCGGGTCTTCGACCCGGCCAAGCCCGCCCGGCCCCACCGCGCCGGGCGGCTGCCGGTGCTCCCGGTCGCGCTGCGCCGCCCCGCCCTACCCGGCCGACTCGACCCCGGCAACGCCGCCTACGTGCTCGACACCCTGGCCGCCGCCTGCGACGGCTGCCTCGCCGGGACCTTCGACGCCCTGGTGACCGGCCCGGTCCACAAGGGGGTGATCAATGTCGCGGGGCTGCCCTTCACTGGCCACACCGAGCTGCTCGCGGAGCGCTGCGGGGCCTACCCCCTCATGATGCTCGCCGCCCCCGGCCTGCGCGTGGCCCTGGCGACTACCCACCTGCCCCTCGCCCAGGTCAGCGCCGCCATCACACCGGAGCGGATCGAGCGCGTGATCCGCATCCTCGATCGCGACCTGCGCGCCCGCTTTGGCATCGCCTCGCCGCGCCTACTGGTCTGCGGACTCAACCCACACGCCGGCGAGGGCGGACACCTCGGACACGAGGAGATCGAGGTGATCGCGCCAGTGCTGACGCGCCTGCGTGCGGAGGGGATGGACCTCAGCGGGCCACTACCCGCCGACACCGCCTTCGTTCCGCCGCGGCTCGCCGGCGCCGATGCGGTGCTCGCCATGTACCACGACCAGGGCCTGCCGGTGCTCAAACACCTCGGCTTCGGTCAGGCGGTGAATATCACACTCGGGCTGCCGATCATCCGCACCTCGGTGGACCACGGCACGGCCCTCGACCTCGCCGGCACCGGGCAGGGCGACACCGGCAGCCTGCTCGCGGCGCTCGCCTGCGCCGCCGAGCTGGTGCGGTCGGCTAGTAGTCCGCGCTGACCTCGTCGAGAAACAGCGGCTTGCGCACCGCGAAACCCTGGACGAAGTCGACGCCGATTTCGGCCAACCGCTCGATCACCCCCGGGTGCTCCGCGTACTCGGCGATGGTCTTGATCCCCATGAAGTGGGCGATCTCGTTCATCGACTTAACGATCGCGAGGTCATGGGCGTTGTTCAGCAGGTCCCGGACGAAGCAGCCGTCGATCTTCACGAAGTCCACGGGCAGCGACTTGAGATAGCTGTACGACGACATCCCCGCCCCGAAGTCGTCCAAGGCGACGCGGCAGCCGATATCGCGGATCGCGCGGATGATCCCGGCCGCCCGTTTCATGTTCGCGAACGCGGCAGTCTCGGTCACCTCGAAGCTCACCCGGCTCGGCGCCACCCCCGACGCCGTCACCCGGGCGCGGATGAAGCCGGGCAGGGTCGCGTCAGACAAAGAGACGCCCGATAGGTTGATCGCAATGCCGCCCAATCGCCCGAGGAGTGCGGGGTTCTCGCCCGCCCAGGCGATCGCCTTGCTGAGCACGATGCGGTCCACCTGACCCATGAGGTTGAAGGCCTCCGCGGTGGCGATGAAGCGCCCCAGGTCGAGCTCCTCGCCCTGGGCATCGAGCACGCGCATCAGCACCTCATGGTGGGCGCCGAGCCCGCTCTCGGGGTCGACCGGGGCGATCTTCTGCACCCGCAGGCGGATGCGCTCGGCCTTGATGACCTCCTCGGCGATGGCCAGCCAGCGCAGGCGCTCGCGGCTCTGGCGAATACCCTCGTCGTCCTCGCTGAAGACCTGCAAGCGATTGCCGCCGTTCTCCTGGGCGGTGGTGACGGCGACGCCCGCGGCCGAAAAGAGACTGTCCGGGTCGCCCTCTCCCGGTCGCGCGACGACCGCGCCGATGCTGCCGGTCACCGGATAGGCCTTGCCCTGCCATTCGAAGCGCAGCCCGTAGACATCGCGGCAGAGCTGCTCGCACAGCCTCAGCCCAGCCTCGGGGTCGACGCAGGGAAGGAGCAAGCCGAAACGGTAGCCACCCAAAAAGGCCAGAATCGCGGAATCACCGAGGCGCCGCGACATCAAGCGACCAACGGTCTTGAGCAACTGCTCCCCGGCCCCGTAGCCGCAAGTGGTGCTGATGGCATGGAAATGATCGATGTCGAGGAAGCCAAGCAGATGGCGCTCTCCACCCGGACCGGCGAGCAGCTCGGCCAAGCGGCCGGTCAAGTGATGCCGATTGTAGAGTCCCGTCGGCCCGTCACGCGTCTCGTGGTAGCGCACGCGCTGCTGCATCTCGCGCAGCGTCGCATCCAATGCCCGTTCGCCGAGCCCCCCGCCGGTCGGGGCCTGGATCGTCATGTCGCCGGAGCTCAGGCCCAGGAGAAGGGCCTCGCGGGTAAATGACCGAAGCTCGCCGTCGTGGCCGTCGAGGAAGGCGTACTCCACCCGGTCCGGGCTCGCCCAAATCAGGCGCAGCAACCGCTCGCCGGCGGCATCGCGCAGGTGCAGCACCCCGCCCGGCCCGAGGGCGTCGACCTGGCTGCTCAGCTCGGCGATCACCCCCGCAGCGAGCGCCCCCAAGGCCACCTCGTCGGGGGACTTGGGCTCCGGCGGCGGCTGATAGATCGGGCAGTCGTCGTCCCCGACCAGCCCGGCCCGCGCCAGCCGCGCCGCCTCCCGCACCCGCTGCACCAAGTCGTCGGAAAAATAGGGGTCGAAGCCCACGTAGGCGAGCCCAGCGGCCAGCTCCGGCGCCAGGGTCTCGATGTCCGCGCCGCCCGCCTCCGGCTCTCTGCCGCAGACGTCGGCCAATGCCTCAAGCACCCCCCAGTCGCGCGCGAGCTGCGCGCCACCCTCACCCTCGCGCAGATAGCGCAACTGCAGCAGCGTGCCCCATGCGGCCTCGATGACCTCCGCCACGACCCGGTGCAAAGGTCGGCCCGCGAACCGCCGCTCCAAGCCGGCTCGCACGAAGCTGTGCGCCGCGCGCCGCCGATCGCGCCCCTCGAGCTGGCAGATGGCGCGTGTGGCGTCCCGCCGGTGGCGCTCACCGCGGCGCCGCTCCAGGGCGAGGACCGAGTCGATCAGCGGCCGGAACCCCTCCCGATCCCGGGCGTCATGCCCGAGCGCCCGCTGCACCAACCGGTCGATCTCCTCCACCAGCTCATCGGGCTTGGCGTCGGGATCGGCGGGGAGGAACAGCGCGAGGTGGTCGAGACGCTCCAGGAGCTGGAGCAGCGGGTGCCCCGGTGGCCGGAAGAACTCGGGATCGGCCACCGCCGCGGTGAGGATGCGTGGCCCGAGCTGACTCGCCCACT
This sequence comes from Chromatiaceae bacterium, assembly GCA_025458165.1. Lineage (GTDB taxonomy): Bacteria > Pseudomonadota > Gammaproteobacteria > Chromatiales > Chromatiaceae > JALOTB01. The sequence goes on from JALOTB010000056.1 coordinate 8,433, forward strand.
GCGCGCTGCGCGGGGTGAGTGCCTGATGATCGGCCATCTGGCCGATCATCCGGTCCGCCACATCGATGCGCTCTTGGACCGCGGGAGGCAGCGGCTGCTCGCCCAGCGCGGGGTCGAGCTCGCTGAGAAGCCGCAGCGCCTGCTCCTTGAGCGAGCCGGCTGGCCCGCTCCCGTTACGCCGCAGGGCCTCGGTCGGAATCGCGGCGAACAGCTCCGCCGTCCGCGCAGGGTCCAAACGTGCCTTGCCCGTCTCGGGCGCGGTGGTGCTCGCACTCACCTGGGGTGCAGCGCCTTGACCGCCACTGGCCATTGCCCCCGGCGCCACCGGCACCCGTTGGCGGCGCCGCTTCACCCGCGGGAATCCGGCCTCTTCCAGCGCCCTGCTGAGATCGCGGTAATAGGCCGCCAACAGGCGCGGCAAGACCTTGCGGCCGCTGCGCAACGCCACCCGACGACCCGGGGGGCTGAGACCCTGCGCCTCGCCCCAACCATCGAAGGCCCCGGCGAGACGTTTGGGCACGAGCTGCATCCGCGCCCCAGAGCCGAGGGCGCTGTCGAGCTGGGCCTCCAAGATCGCCAGCGGCTCGGCCAGCTCGTCCTCCAACCGACTGACCAGGGCGGAGGCCTCTAGCCAGGTCTCGAAGCCCTCGTTGTCGACCAGCTCCAGCTCGGAGGATGACGCAGTGGGCTCGGAATGTCGCAGCGGCGTCTGGTCGCCGTCGTCCTGGAGACGGGCGCGCAGCCCCGCGACACCGCCTGTCGCGCGGGCCTGACCCAGGCGCGCCGAATCGTCGATCAGTTGCTGCTTTTGCCGCCCGTCGGAGGTGTGGTCGATGGCACGCCAGAGCGCATCGGCGGCCGCCTCGATCCAGGCACTCAGGAGCTCCTCGCCGCGCTGGGTGCTGACGCGCTTGAGGATGACCGCAGCGCGGGCGCGGTCGGCCTTGGAAAGACCCTGTGCCCCCTTCGCCCCAACCGAGGTCTCCCGCGCGCGCGTCAGGACGCGGTCGATGAAGCGACGCAGGCTCTCGAGCGCCGGACCCTCGGAGGCCTCGAACTGTACACCGAGCCCGCGCTCGATCACCCGCGCGACCGTCGCCCGCACCGGCACGGTCGCGATGCCGAACGACGCCGAGAGATCAAAACGCAGCTCGAGGGGCGCCCCGGCGCGTAGCTCCGCCATCCAGCCCTCGTCCAGTCCGGCGAGCAGCGCACCACCGAGACACAGGTCGCGGACGCGCCCGCGGCGTACCACCCCGGCGGCATCGCGGACCTCAGTGAGTAGGTTGACCTCGTAGCGGGGGTAACGGCGGCGCTCGTCACCGGGGGCCTCGGCGGTGTCGCGCTCAGACACCTTCGCGGGCGGCTCGACGACGGACCCGCCCCGCGGGCGGGCGGTGATCAAATTGGAGAGACCAAACATACGCATCCCAGATTGCTGCGACCCCGGGGCGGACTACACAGCACGACCACCGCCTCTCCGAGATGATGATGACGATACCAACCTGGCGGCAGAGGGGCCGCCCTGGGACCCGTCTAACGCTGCGATACGCCAGCGGATGGACGGACTGCCAGTAACCGGCATCCTGCCCCGAAACGGGCAAGGCAGAATGCGTCCTGGCTCGCATTTTCGGGGCCTGGGGAGGGCGCCTCGCAGCGGTCGCGGTGCCCGTGCCGGCAGAGAGCTCCGGCCCTGGTGGAGCGCGTAGGCGCTTGATGAGGGAACGACCGGGCGCCCGCGCCGTGCACCCCGCCTGCCGGGCGCGTCGGGGAAGGCCTGCGACGAGGTCCCCGGGGAGAGGCCGCGGCCGGCGGCCAGCGGCACCGCAACTGGGTGGCAAACGCCCCTAATCCGCGAGCGCTTCCGCGAATCGCTCGTGCAGGGCCTTCAGGCCGTCTGCGCGGGTAAGGACCACTACCTCGTCGCCCGGCTTGAGCCGAAGGTCGGGCTCGGCGAACAGGAACTCCGAGTCGGCGCGGTAGACGCAGATCGCGCGCGCACCCTGGGGCAGCGCGAGCTCGCGCAGGTGCATCGCATTCGCCTCGCCGACGCGAAAGGCGAACAGGCGCGCCGCCCCGCGCAGCATCCCAGAGACCTCAAAGATGTTCTGACCCTCGGCCATGTCGGCCAGATAGCGCCCGACCGCATGCATCGGCACCAGGGATTCCGCCAGGCCCAGCTCCACGCAGATGTGCTCCAACTCGGGGTCCTCGATCTTGGTGACCACGCGGCGATAGCCGAGCGAGCGGGCGACCAGGCTGGCGATGATGTTGGACTGATCGTCGTGTGTGAGGCAAAAGAGCAGATCGGTGGCCTGCGGATCGGCCTCGCGCAGGATTGCCGGTCGGGTGCCGTCGCCGTGGATGAAGCCGACGTCGAGCTCCTCCTCGACCTCGTCGATGACGGCCGCGTCGCGCTCGATCACGACCACCTCGTGCCCGCGCGTGGCGAGCATGCGCCCGGTGAGCACGGCGAGAGTCCCGCTGCCGACGAACACGAAGCGCATGGGTCGCCCCCCGAGCCGGCGCTAGCCCTTCTTGGTCCAGGTCCCAGGATACACCAGCACCACAAGCGCCAGGATCTCGAGCCGGCCGAGCAGCATCCCCAGCGCCAGCACCTGCTTGAGCATCGGCTCCAGGTCCGCCCCGGTGATTCCCACCGAGAGCCCGACCGTGCCCACCGCCGAGACCACCTCGAACAGGGCGTCGATCGGCGGATAGCCGGCGACCACGAACGGAAGCCAGCAGACCAACACCACCAGCGGGAAGAGCAACAAAAGGAGGAGCGCGTGCTCGATCTGGGCGGGCTCCAGGCTGCGCCCGCCGAGCGTCGAGTGGACGACGGCATGGCGCGGGACCTGCACCCGCAGGATCGTGAGCTGGATGACGCGGATCAGGATCAGCAGCCGCAGGAGCTTCATCCCGCCGCCGGTGGAGCCGACCCCGGCGCCGGTGATCATCGAGCCGATGAGGAGCAGCTTGGCCTGAGGCTCGAGTCCGCTCAGATCGACGCTGGCGAAGCCTGCCGTCGTCTGCGCCGACAGGGCCTGGACCAGGGCATCGGCCGGGCTCAGCGCCGAAAGCAGCCAAAGTCCGAACGTGACGATCGCCACCGCGGCGGCGAGCGCCTGCAGCTCGACGTCACGCCACAGTTGGCCGACACCGCGCCCGTAAGCGCGGTAGAACAGCGGGAGCGGCAGGGCGCCGAGAAAGGCGACCAGCAACAGCGCCAACTGGGTCGCACGATCGAGCCGCGCCAGGCTGTCGGCAAAGCCTGAGAAGCCGCCGGTCGAGACGGCCGCCAGCGTGTGGATCAGGGCGTCGAAGAGCTGAAGCCCGGTCGCCCATACCAGAGCGAGCCCCAGTAGCGTCAGCAGGGCGTAGACCGTGAGGACGTGGCGGGCGTGGCGGCGTATGCCCTCCGCGAGGTTGTCTTCCTCCCCCAGGGGGTCGGCCAGCCGGTGGCGATCCGCCGGGCTCGCGAAGGCGAGCGAAAGGGACAGAACCACGATCCCGAGCCCACCGAACCACTGCGCCCAGGCACGAGTAAACAGAAAGCCGCGCGACTGCTGCTCAGGGTCGGCCACTACGCTCAGGCCAGTGGTGGTGACGCCGGAGACCGCCTCGAACCAGGCGTCTAACGGGTCCATGCCCGCCGAGGCGAGGGGCAGAGTCATCAAAAGGGCCGCCACCACGAAGGCCAGCGCCGTCACCACCAACGCCTCGTTGGCCTGCAGCGGACGGTCGCCCGATCTCAGGCGGACACCACCCGCGAGCACCAGGGCGGGGAGGACAGCAGCCAGCAGTAGGCGCTGCGCCAGCGGCCAGTCCCCACTCGCCGCGGCGAAAACGGTCGGCACCAGCAGCAGGGCCGCCAGGACCAGGGCAAGCTGGCCGAAGTGATGTGCGATCACGGCGAGCCGGACCGGCTGCCACAGGGGCCGCACCGGCGGGTGGAAGCTCATCAGCGTCAGTCCCCAGGACGTCCCGATCCGAGGAGGAGTCTAGTCCAGCCGAGCCGGGCGCGGGCCGCGCGCCAGCGGCGGACACCCCGCTCAGGGCGGGCTGCGTACCGCCTGCTGCATCTCCTCCCGCGCCGTTGCCGGCATCCCCCAGGAGTAGCGGGTCAGGATGGTGCGGTAGAGATCCAGCCAGGCGGCGTCGCTGCCCTCCGACAACCCCTGCCGATCGCCCCGCAGCAGCCGCTCAATCTCGGCGACGTTGTGGTACTCGGGCCAGGCGCGGGCAGCACCGGCAAAGGACTTGCGCGCCCCGAGGAGATCGCGCGCCAGGAGCTGCTCGAAGCCGAGCCGCTCCAGCTCACGGGCCTGCTCGCGGGGATCCGCCGCCGGCGCCGTCTGTTCGGGCGATGCGAGCGCGCCTGGGGCGGCGGTCTCCAGCCGGAGCTGGGCTACCTCGCGACCGAAGTCCCGTTCCAGGGCCTCCAGGCTGGCGGCGACGGCGTCACTCACCTCCCGCACCCGCTCGGCGTCCTGCGGCGCGGCCTGGAGCTCCGCCACCAGACGTCGCAGGTCCTCGAGCTCTGCCTGCGTCTTGCGGTTGAGATCCTCGATGTGCTTGCCAATCTTGAAAGCCCCGGCGACCTCGACCTCACGGGTCTTGAGGATCTCCAGCATGTCTCCTTTGAAGGCCAAGAAGGCCCAGACGATGAGTAACGGCCAAAGCAGCACGCGGAGGTAGTCGAGGACCAGACGGGCGGCGGGATGGGCGTTGGGGTCGGAGTCGGACATGCGCTGGGGTGCTCCTTCGGCTGGGATCTGGGCGCGATTCAATCCCTTGCCGCGGTGGGAGGCAAGACCGACAGGGCTCAGTCCCCAAGCAACCGGATCTCACCGGCTGCGCTGCCCTTGTCGATCCGCACCTCGATCTCGCAGTAGCCCACCTGGGTCGACGTCGGGTCGTCGCCGCACACGCAGCCGATCAGGGTCTCAGTGAAGAGCACCCCGACCTTGACTCGAACCGTCTCCGCCTCGTCGGCCGCCGCGAGGACCCGAAACGCCAGGCCTTCCGGCGCGACGCGGCCGCCAGGTGTCAGCGCGCCGAGCAGCGGCAGCTCGTCGGGGTCAAGACCGGAGAGCTCCTCACGCACACAGGCGTCGAAGGCAGGCGAAGGCCAGGCGCAGGCGGACCTCGGGAAGCTGGGCATGCGGGCTATCTCAATCGAGCGGATCGCGCGGAGGATGGACGACAGCCTCGCGTACCCGCGACGGACCCGCAAGACCAGGGAGCGATACGGCGGCGAGAAGAGGGGCCCCAGCATCCTGCCGGGGCAAGGGCACACCACTGAGGAGGATGCGGTCCCCGTCGACGTCCCTGGTTGCGACCGCCGTCACCCGTCCCTAGCGACGATTCCAGATTACGCAGACTTGACCGGTTCAATCGTGAACCCGTTCACACAATCGATCAGCCCGTCTCCAGCCGTCGACAAATCGTGAAGTCGCTTGCAGGATCGAATATAACCCCTCGCCGGAACTGCCCAAAGTGCTATAGTGAAATCGAGCCGTACTGGGATTGGGTGAGCACGCGTCGACCCCCGGCAAAGATTCCTTTTCACGCGCCACCAGATATCAGAGATCCGAATGTCAAGCGGGTCGAAGCGCCCGTGAGGGGCGGGTCCCGGGTCTTGGCGGAGAGCTATCTTGCCTGCTGTTCAATGGAAAAGCGTAATGAACGAAACGGTTGAGGAATGTCTGAAGAGCGCTGAAGCAGCCGCCTACGGCGCTTGCTCGGACGCCTGTCGATTCAACGGGATCCACAGCGTGGTGTTTCGTAAATCCGACGGGGGCACAGTGGTCACCCACCACGAAAGCCGCGATGCGGCACTGGAGACCGCGGCGGAGATCCGCGCCGCCTTCCCCTGGGTCCCGGTCTCCATCGTCCCCGGCACCGTCGAGCCCGCCGAGCGCGACTGACGGCTGGCTGGGCTTGGTGCCATCGGCCCCAGCGATCGGGACCGAAGTCAGGTATCAGGGGCCTGCTGCGCCAGTAACGGCGGGTCGCCGCCCTCGCTGAGGAGCCGCGATTCGCGTCGGCGTCTGCCCAGCGCTTGAGTGAAGGGGACCCGGAGGCATTGGGCGCCTCTGCCTGACCATCGACCCCGGTCCCGAGTCACGGGCTGCTTGCTCGTGCCCGCGAGCCCGCCTCTGCCTCCAGTCAGCGAAGCGCAAAAGGGACGCCAATCGACAGCGCCCTGGGGAGGGCTAATTCGACCAAAGAACGGCGTAGCGGCGAGTGATCGCCGGCACTCTTCGCCCTTTTCCAGCCCGTTTGTTACATTCGGTCGTTGGTGTATGGCCGCCGCGCCACGAGCGCGCGTGAAGAGACGCCATGGGACCAACACAACTCAACTGGATCGCCAACTTCATCTGGGGCATCGCCGACGACGTCCTCCGGGACCTCTACGTCCGCGGCAAGTACCGCGATGTGATCCTTCCGATGACGGTGCTCCGCCGCCTCGATGCGGTACTGGAGCCCACCAAGCTGGCCGTGCTCGACATGAAGGCCGCGCTCGACAAGGCCGGGATCACCAATCAGGACCAGGCGCTGCGCCAGGCCGCCGGTCAGGCCTTCTACAACACGTCGAAGTTCACGCTGCGCGACCTCAAGGCCCGCGCCAGCCAGCAGCAGCTCAAGGCCGACTTCGATGCCTACCTCGACGGCTTCTCCCCGAACGTGCAGGACATCCTCGAAAACTTCGAGTTTCGCAACCAGATCCCGCGGCTCTCGAAGGCCGATGCGCTGGGCACGCTGATCGAGAAGCTCCTCTCGCCCGACATCAACCTGAGCCCGAATCCGGTGCTCAGCGGCGACGGCTCCGTCAGGCACCCCGGCCTCGACAACCACGGCATGGGCACGGTGTTCGAGGAGCTGGTCCGACGCTTCAACGAGGAGAACAACGAGGAGGCCGGCGAGCACTGGACGCCGCGCGACGCCGTGAAGCTCATGGCGAAGCTGATCTTCCTGCCAATCGCCAACCAGATCGAGTCCGGCACCTACCTGCTCTACGACGCCGCCTGCGGCACCGGCGGCATGCTCACCGTGGCCGAAGAGACCCTCAGAGAGCTTGCCGAGCAGCACGGCAAGCAGGTCGCCACGCACCTCTACGGCCAGGAGATCAACGCCGAGACCTACGCGATCTGCAAGGCCGACCTGCTGCTCAAGGGCGAAGGCGACGCCGCGGACAACATCGTCGGCGGGCCGGAGCACTCGACGCTTGCGAACGACGCGTTCCCGTCGCGCGAGTTCGACTTCATGCTTTCCAACCCGCCTTACGGCAAGAGCTGGAAGAGCGACCTGGAGCGCCTCGGGGGATCAGGCCGCGGCAAGGACGGCATCAAGGACCCGCGCTTCGTCATCGAGCACGCCGGCGACCCGGAGTACTCGCTCATCACCCGCTCCAGCGACGGCCAGATGCTGTTCCTCGCCAACATGCTCAGCAAGATGAAGCGGGGAACCAAACTCGGCAGCCGCATCGCCGAGGTGCACAACGGCTCGTCGCTGTTCACCGGCGATGCGGGCCAGGGCGAAAGCAACATCCGACGCTGGATCATCGAGAACGACTGGCTGGAGGCCATCGTCGCGCTGCCGCTCAACATGTTCTACAACATCGGCATCGCGACCTATGTCTGGGTGCTCACCAACCGCAAGCCGACGCACCGCCAAGGCAAGGTCCAGCTCATCGACGCCACTCAGTGGTACAAGCCGCTGCGCAAGAACTTAGGAACAAAGAACTGCGAGCTCTCGGACGACGACATCGCGCGCATCTGCAACGCGTTCCTGAAGTTCGAGGACACCGAGCAATCGAAGATCTTCCCGAACGCCGCCTTTGGTTACTGGAAGGTGACCGTCGAGCGGCCGCTGCGCCTCAAGGGCATCGACCCCGAGCGCGCCTACGCGCCCAAGGAGATCAAGGCGCTGAAAGAGTCCGCGGAGCGCGCCGACGACGCGCCGCCGGTGATCCGCAAGATCCACAAGAAGGGCACGGCCGCCGACCCGCTGCGCGGACTGTTCGAGGCCACCATCGGCGGCAAGCTCGCCGTGGTCGAGTACGAGCCCGATCCCGACCTGCGCGACGCCGAACAGGTGCCGTTGCTGGAGGAAGGCGGTATCGAGGCGTTTCTCAAGCGCGAGGTGCTACCGCACGCCCCCGATGCCTGGTACGTGCCCGACAGCGTCAAGACCGGCTACGAGATCAGCTTCACCCGCTACTTCTACAAGCCCAAGCCATTGCGCACCCTGGAAGAGATCCGCGCGGACATCCTGGCGTTGGAGAAGGAGACCGAGGGTCTGCTGGGCGAGATCATCGGAGGCTAAGCATTGCAAATCATGGAGTGGCGCTCCATGATTGCAAGCGTGAAACCGCGCCGAATCGTGCCCGAGCTCGAACGGCGCCTCGACGAGGCGCCGGCGGTGGTGCTGCTCGGCCCCCGCCAGGCGGGAAAGACCACGCTGGCTCACGCCGTGTCGGAGGCTCGCGATGCGCTCTATCTCGACCTGGAGTCGGAGCAGGATCGCGCCAAGCTGGCCGAGCCAGAACTGTACCTGGCCGATCACCTGGAGCGGCTGGTGGTGCTGGACGAAGTGCACCGGGCGCCGGGGCTCTTTCCGGTGCTGCGCGGCCTCATCGACCGGGGGCGCCGGGCGGGGCGGCGCAGCGGGCTGTACCTGCTGCTCGGCTCGGCGGCGCTTGAGCTGCTGCGCCAGTCCGGCGAGACCCTGGCTGGGCGGGTCAGCTATCTGACGCTCGATCCCTTCGACGTCCTCGAGGTCGACGACACGCCGGCCGCGCGAGATCGGCTCTGGCTCCGGGGCGGCTTTCCCGAGAGCTTTCTCGCCCCCGACGACCCCCGTAGCCTGCGCTGGCGGCAGGACTTCATCCAGACCTACCTGGAGCGTGACATCCCGCAGTTCGGTCCGCGCATCGCCGCGGATCGCCTGCGCCGTCTCTGGACCATGCTCGCCCACCAGCAGGGCGGCCTCCTGAACGTGGCGCAGTTCGCCCGCAACCTCGGGGTGGACGTCAAGACCGCCGGCGGCTATCTGGACCTGTTGGTCGACCTGCTCCTGGTGCGCCGGCTGCCGTCCTGGCACGCCAACCTGGGCAAGCGGCTGGTGCGCTCGCCCAAGGTCTACATCCGCGACAGCGGCCTGGTTCATGCGCTGCTCGGCATCGGCGACCGGGAGACCCTGCTCTCCCACCCCGTGCTGGGCGCAAGCTGGGAAGGATTCGTCATCGAGCAACTGCTGGTGGTGGCCGCCACGCAGGGCGTCCAAGGCCATTTCTACCGAACCAGCGGCGGCGCCGAGATCGACCTGCTGCTCGTCCACCCGGACGGTCGGCTGTGGGCGATCGAGATCAAGCGTAGCCTGACGCCCCGCCCGGAGCGGGGCTTCCACAGCGCCTGCGCCGATCTCGCCCCCGAGCGCCGCTTCGTCGTCTACCCAGGCGACCAGGCCTACCCCGTTGGTGAGGGCATCCAGGCCGTGCCCTTGCCGACCCTGGCCCGACTCCTGGCCGAGCCGACGCCATGATCGACGACCTGAAGCCCTATCCGCAGATGAAGGACTCCGGCGTGCCGTGGTTGGGCGAGGTTCCGGAGCATTGGGATGTGCGGCGACTTCGGAACTTGGCCGACATGCGCGTCAGCAACGTTGACAAGCATACGAAGGAAGACGAACGGCCTATTCGTCTCTGCAACTACGTAGACGTTTACAAGAACGACTACATCAGGCCAAGCATGAACCTCATGCGGGCCACAGCGACAAGAGAAGAGATTGAGCGCTTTCGGCTATCTGAAGGCGACGTGCTCATCACCAAGGACTCCGAAGCCTGGAACGACATTGGTGTGCCGGCGCTGGTACGCGAGTCTGCCGATGACCTGGTCAGCGGCTACCACTTGGCTCTACTTCGGCCGTTCCGGGAACGGATCGCGGGCGAGTTCCTTTTTCGTTCCCTCCAGAGCATTGGCCTCCAGTACCAGTTCCACGTCGAGGCGAACGGCGTCACCCGATACGGGCTCTCACATGCCGCGATAAAGTCTGTGTGGCTGCCGGCACCGCCCATCTCCGAGCAAGCCGCCATCGTCCGCTTCCTCGACCATGTGGACCGGCGGATCCGGCGGTACATCCGGGCCAAGCAGAAGCTGATCAAGCTGCTGGAGGAGCTTAAAGCAGCCATCATCCACCGCGCCGTCACCCGCGGCCTCGACCCCAACATCCGCCTCAAGCCCTCCGGCGTGGAGTGGCTGGGGCATGTGCCGGAACATTGGGAGGTCACTCGCCTCAAGAATGTGGCGGCCGTTCAGACGGGTCTCACTTTGGGCAAGGACTACCGATCCGCGAAGACCAAGCGATACCCGTATCTTCGGGTGGCTAACGTGCAAACGGGGCGGGTTGATCTCCGTACCGTCAAGGAAGTAGAAGTGCCTGAGGCGGAGGCGCGCCGATCCATGCTCAGGGCTGGCGATGTGCTGATGACGGAAGGCGGCGACATCGACAAGCTGGGGCGCGGCTGCGTATGGTCTGGCGAGATTGCCGAGTGTCTGCATCAAAATCACGTCTTCGCCGTCAGGTGCGGGCTGCGTCTGCTGCCCGCCTTTCTGGCCGGGCTCATGGCTTCGAACCACGGTCGAGCCTACTTCCAAACGACTGCCAAGCAGACGACAAACCTCGCGGCGACGAACAGCACCACACTCCGAGCGTTTCCGCTGGTTCTTCCAGATGTCGCCGAGCAGGAGCATGTCCTTTCTTGGATTGCAACCGAAACAGAGGCGCTCGTACGGGCCGCGGCTGATGCGGAACGCGAGATCGCCCTCCTCCGCGAATACCGCACCCGCCTGATCGCCGACGTGGTCACCGGCAAGCTCGACGTGCGCGAGGCAGCGGCGCGGCTGCCGCAGGAAGCCGAAGACATCGAGCCGCCCGACGCTACCGACGGCGAGCCCGATGCCGACGAATCGGCCGACGACCTCGACGCCGAAGCCGAGGAGACCGCCGCGTGACTACCACCCCGTTCACACCCGGCGGCGAGATCGCCCTGTTTCAGGCCCCCGACGGGGCCGTGCGCGTGGAGGTGCGACTGGAGCGCGATACCGTCTGGCTGACCCAAGCGCAGATGGCCGAGCTGTTCGGCCGCGAGCGCTCGGTCATCACCAAGCACCTGCGCAACGTCTTCCGCGACGGCGAGCTGGACGAGCAGAGCAATGTGCAAAATTTGCACATTGCCGGTTCGGACAAGCCAGTCGCCTTCTACAATCTCGACGTGATCATCTCCGTCGGCTACCGCGTCAAGTCCCAGCGCGGCACCGAGTTCCGCATCTGGGCGACGCGGGTGCTGCACGACCATCTCGTCAAGGGCTACACCGCCAACGCGGCCCGGCTGCGCGACCTGAACCAGGCCGTCCGGCTGGTGGCCGACACGGCCCGGCGGCGGGAGCTTTCCGGCGACGAGGCACAGGCGCTGCTGGCCGTCGTCGGCGAATACAACCGCGCACTGGAGCTGCTCGACGACTACGACCATCAGCGCGTCGCCAAGCCGAAGGCCCGCGCTCCGGCACCCTACCTGCTCGACCACGACGCGGCCCTGCGCGTCGTCGATCGGTTGCGCGAGCGCTTCGGCGGCTCGGCGCTGTTCGGCGTGGAAAAGGACCAGGGCCTGGCCAGCGCGCTGGGCGCGGTGATGCAGACCTTCGGCGGCGAAGACCTGTACCCCGGCCTGGAGGAGAAGGCGGCGCAGCTCCTGTACCTGCTGGTGAAGAACCACGCCTTCGTCGACGGCAACAAGCCCATCGCGGCGGCGCTGTTCCTGTGGTTCCTGGAGCGCAACGGCGCGCTGCACCACGCCGACGGCACGCCCCGCGTTTCCGACGGCGCCCTCGTGGCACTGACTTTGATGATCGCGGAGAGCCGATCGCAGGAGAAGGAGGTGCTGGTGCGCATCGTGATGCACCTGCTGGCCGGCGGGGAGGAGGCATGACCACCGACACCTCCGAGCGCGGCCTCGAACGCCTGATCTGCACGGCCCTGACCGGCCACCCGTGCGACCCGGCGAAGCGGGACTGGGTGGGCAAGCCCGCCACGGTCTATGGCGGTGTCGGCTGGATCGGCGGCAACCCCGAGGACTACGACCGTGAATACTGCGTGGACCTCGCGCAGCTCCTGGCCTTCCTGCGCGAGACGCAGCCAAAGGTGGCCGACGCGCTGGACCTCGGCCAGGACGGGCCAACGCGGCGCAGGTTCCTGGCAAGGCTGCAGGGCGAGGTGAGCAAGCGCGGCACCATCGACGTGCTGCGCCACGGGCTCAAGCACGGGCCATATCACATCGACCTCTTCTACGGAACGCCGTCGCCGGGCAACGCCAAGGCGGCCGAGCGCTATGCCGCCAACCGCTTCAGCGTCACGCGCCAATTGCGCTACAGCCGCGACGAGACCCAGCGTGCGCTGGACACGGCGCTCTTCATCAACGGCCTGCCGGTCGCGACGTTCGAGCTGAAGAACAGCCTGACCAAGCAGACGGTCGAGGACGCGATCCAGCAGTACCAGCGCGACCGCGACCCACGCGAGCGGCTCTTCGAGCTCGGCCGCTGCGTGGTGCACTTCGCCGTCGACGACCACGAGGTGCGCTTCTGCACGCACCTGAAAGGCAAGGGGTCGTGGTTCCTGCCGTTCAACCTGGGCTGGAACGACGGTGCGGGCAATCCGCCTAACCCGAACGGACTCAAGACCGACTACCTGTGGAAGCGCATCCTCACCCGAGCCGGGCTGACCGACATCCTGGAAAACTACGCGCAGATCGTCGAAACGAAGGACGAGAAGACAGGCCGGAAGAAGGCGCTGCAGATCTGGCCGCGCTATCACCAGCTCGACCTGGTGCGCCGCCTGCTCGCCGATGCGCAGGGGAACGGCGCGGGCCGGCGGTATCTGATCCAGCACTCGGCGGGCAGCGGCAAGTCGAACTCGATCGCGTGGCTCGCGCACCAGTTGATCGGACTCGCCAGGGACGGCGCGCTGGTGTTCGACTCGATCATCGTCGTCACAGACCGGCGCATCCTCGATAAGCAGATCCGCGACACGATCAAACAGTTTGCGCAGGTGGGCGCGACGGTGGGGCATGCCGAGCACTCGGGCGACCTGCGCAGGTTCATCGCCGAGGGGAAGAAGATCATCATCTCCACGGTGCAGAAATTCCCGTTCATCCTCGAGGAAATCGGCGCCGAGCACCGCGGGCGCAGGTTCGCCATCGTCATCGACGAGGCGCATTCGAGCCAGGGCGGGCGGACATCGGCGGCGGTCTCGATGGCGCTCTCGGCGGCGGGGACCGAGGACGATGACGACACGCTGGAGGACCGGATCAACCGACTGATGGAAGCCAAGAAGCTGCTGCCCAACGCGAGCTACTTCGCCTTCACCGCCACGCCCAAGAACAAGACGCTGGAGATCTTCGGTCAGCCGGACCCGCAGCCCGACGGCACGGTGAAGCACCGGCCGTTCCACAGCTACACCATGAAGCAGGCGATCCAGGAGGGTTTCATCCTGGACGTGCTCAAGTACTACACGCCGGTCGACAGCTACTACAAGCTCGTCAAGAAGGTCGAGGGCGACCCGGAGTTCGACACCAAGCGCGCGAAGAAGAAGCTGCGCCGCTACGTCGAAAGCCACGACCACGCGATCCGGCTCAAGGCCGAGATCATGGCGGACCACTTTCACGAGCAGGTGCTGGCGCTGAACAAGATCGGCGGCGAGGCGCGCGCCATGGTGGTGACGAGCGGCATCGAGCGCGCGATCCAGTACTTCCACGCCATCCGCGACTACCTGGTGGAGCGCAAGAGCCGCTACCAGGCGATCGTCGCC
>JALOTB010000057.1 GCA_025458165.1 Chromatiaceae bacterium
TCCGCTCCCATTGGTCGTCACGTAGGTTCTTGCGAGCCATAGTTCGTCCTGTCAGTGCATTGGGCGAACTATATCATGCCAAATGTCAACACTACCTAGCACAAACCCGCCGCCATGCAAGATGAAAGACCTGACCCCGGTCCTGGGTCCCGACCCCGTGCGGTCCCGTATACAAGATGAAAGACCTGACCCCGATCTCGTGACCCCGATCTCGGTGGGTGCGGATCGGAGGACATCTGCACCCCTTCAACGAGAACCGCGGGCGTGTCCGGGGTCACCAGGCGGCGCTTCCAGACGGAACCAAGCGTGTTGCGGCACGACAAATTTTCTCGTGCCATTGATCGGGGTCAGCTAAATGGTGACCCCGGTCCCTGACCCCGGTCCCTTGCCGGTCCACTTTGCCCGACCGCTTGCCGCGCGGACCCCAAATCCGCCCAGCGTCGCGCTAGGACGCCAGGACACTCCGTCGCGAAGGCACATGGGTGCTCCCGCTCGAGCCAGGACCCGCAAGCGGGTCTACAGCCCCAACCCACGGCAACCCTTCGCCCCTCATCTGCGTGAGACGAACCACGACATACCCAGGACGCAGGAAAGGCGGCCCTTGTCCACCATCAACCCCCGGAGTAGCGCTCGACGATCTCGACCCGGCGGTTCTTCGCACGCCCTTGGTCGGTCCGGTTGGTGGCGACGGGGGCGATCATGCCGGCGCCCGCGGGTGTCAGGCGGTCGCGAGCGATGCCATGGGCCGACACGAGCGCGTCGGCCACGGCCTGCGCCCGTCGCTGAGAGAGCGACAGGTTGTAGTCGAACGCGCCCTTGCCGTCCGTGTGTCCGACGATCAGGACCTGCAACTGTGGATTCTCTTTCATGAGTGCCGCCAATTGCGCGATTTGCGGCTCGGAGTCAGGCTGAATGCCGGCCTTGTCGAAGTCGAAGTAGATCCCGTAGATCGCAATGCGGCCGTCGCGCTCCAGCGCCTGCTGCATCTCGCTGGCCTTCACCAGAGCCACCTTGTCGGTCTCCATGGGCTTGGCTTCGACGACCGTCACGGCGACGTGCGGGGTCAACGGCCGCGACTGCGTGGCCTTGGTCTCGACGCCGAGCAGCCCGACGCTCACCCGCCCTTCCGGCGCGTCCCGCTCCGCCAGCAGATAGACAGTGGTGTCCCAGGTGGACGGCATCCCGAGGGATCCCGTGCCGGCTTGCCAGAAGGTTGAGGTCGACCCGCCCGGCGCGCATTGCTTGGCGCCGTTACAGAAGAAACGGACACTGAAGCCGTTCGCGCTCAATGCCGCCTCGTAATTGCGCATGACCTCGAGGATCGAACGACTCCCGGGCCCTTCGTATCGGATCGAGGTGAGCTTCCCGGAGAGGTCCGTTTGCCAGGCGTCGGGTTTATCCTTCTCACCACGCTCCAGGGGTTTGAACGGCAGCTTCAGCTCTTGGTAAGCCTTGGTTTCGTAGGAGGTGATGACCGATCCCTCATAACGTCCGACCAGCGGATGGTCCGAGGAGCCGGCCAGGTCGGCCTTCTCGGCCTGGGCGGTTGCGGAAAAGAGGGCCGGAGCCGCCAATAGGACGACGACAAGTCCAAATCGCACTCTCATAGGGTTACCTCGTTCTTGTGACTTCTTCGGGTGCCTGGAATGATGCGATGTTGTCCGTGGCCCCGAGGATTGGATGCGCGGCAGCCTTTGCGCCGATGAAGTCGTAGGCGTCGCCGCTCACGAAGCGGAAGCAGATACGCCACTGATCGTGGATCGAGATGGCGTACCGGCCTTTCCGCTCGCCCGCGAGATTATGCAACCGGTCGCCGGGCGGGGCCCGCAAAACGTCGAGCCGCGTCGCGAGATCCACCTACTCCGGTTTCCGGGCGGCTCATTTGGCGATCTCCGGTGCGATTCGCTTCGACCTGCCAGTGGCGTACAGCTCGCGGGTATGCGGGTCGGCGAAACTATTGACGACGCACCCGAGCGTAATTCGTCACGTGATGCGCGTCAAAACGCTCCGATTGGGGCAAGACGGGCCGAGGATCAGGAGGCGACCCGCCCCTTCTCGGGTCCTTGCCGTGCGCTGCCCACCGGTTGCCCTCCCTCCCCGGCCCGCCTACGCTCTCCCCACTCACCGCCCTCGGTCGATCGGACGCCCTGAGACCCTGCCATGCTCCCATCTGCTCGCCTCTTCTCGATCCTATTGTCGCTCCTCGCCCTGTCCCTCGCGCCAGTCGTCGCCCAGTCGGGTGAGCCGCCTGGCGCCGGTCGCGACCTGGTGGTGGTGGAGGGGGCGGACTACTTCGGGCTCGACTACGAAACGCTGAAGGAGGTCGAGCTCGACGCCTGCAAGGCCGCCTGTCTCGACGATGCGCGCTGCAAGGCGTTCACCTACAACACCAAGGCGCGCTGGTGCTTTCTGAAGAGCGACTTCGGCGAGCTGCGCGCCTTTCCGGGCGCGGTCTCGGGCTACCTCGCCACGGGCGCGGCGTCCAAGGCGGGGCAGGAGGCGGCGCGCCGCTCCGAGCTCGCCTTCCTGCCGCGCGGCACCTTCGACGAGGCGCGCAAGGTCGGCGAGCAGATCCTGAAGCGCCCGAGCACGGTGAGCGGCGCCTACGACGCCCTGCTCGCCGACGCCAATGCGGCGCTCGCCGCCGGCAACCCCGAGCGCGCGGCGGAGCTCCTGGCCGCGGCGCTGCGGCTCGCACCCGAGAGCACGGCGCTCTGGACGCAGCTCGCCGAGGCGAGCCTCGCATCGCGCCCCGAGGACTGGCGCACTCAGCAGCGCCGGCGCCAGGAGGCGCTCGCCGCGGCGGTGCGCGCCCAGCTCCACGCCGAGACGCCGGCCGAGCGGGCGCGTGCGCTCGCGCTCATCGGCCGGGCACTGGCGGAGCGCTCGGCCTGGCGGCCGGCGATCCGGGCACAGCGCGCCTCGCTCGCCCTGGTCGACGACCCGACGGTGCGTGCGAGCTACGACCGGCTCGTCGCCGAGCACGGCTTCCGGGTGCGCCAGCATCGGGTCAGCTCAGTGACCCCCTGCCACGCGAGCGCGCGGGCCTCGCGGACTTCGTGACCGTCGAGGGCGGGACCAACCTGGCGGTCGAGGTCGAGCCGCAGCAGATCTGCGTCGACGGGGTCGAGCACGGCGGCCGCTACCGCATCGGCCTGCGCGCCGGCCTGCCCTCGGCCGACGGTGAGACGCTGGCTAAGCCGGTCGAGATCGAGGTCTACGTCCGCGACCGCTCGCCTTCGGTGCGCTTCCTCGGTCGCGCCTACGTCTTGCCCAAGGGCGGCGAGGCGGCCATCCCGCTCGTCTCGGTCAACACCGACCGCATCACAGCCCAGGTCTACCGGGTCGGCGACCGCAGCCTGGCGGCGACGGTGAGCGGCGGGTCGTTCTTGAAGCCGCTCACCCCCGACGAGTCGCGCACCATCGGCGAGCGCACGGGCGAGGCGGTGTGGAGCGGGACGGTCGAGGTCAGTCCGACGCTGAACCGCGAGGTGACGACCGCCGTCCCGGTCGGCGCCCTGATCGACGACTTCAAGCCGGGCGCCTACGTGATGACCGCCCGCCCGAGCGAGACCCCGGAAGAGGAGTACGAGGCCGTTGCGACCCAGTGGTTCCTGGTCTCGGACCTGGGGCTCTCGGGCTTCTCGGGGAGCGACGGGCTGCACGCCCTGGTGCGTTCGCTCTCGACGGCCGCGCCGATCGGCGAGGTCGGCCTGCGGCTGGTGGCGAAAAACGACGAGGTCCTCGGCCGCGCTGCGACCGACGCCGCCGGCTATGCCCGCCTCGAGGCGGGGCTGCTGCGCGGGCGCGGCGGCAACGCCCCGGCCCTGCTGGTGGCCGATGGGCCCGACGGGGACTACGCGTTTCTGGATCTCACCAAGACTCCCTTCGACCTCAGCGACCGCGGCGTCGAAGGTCGGCCCGCGCCCAAGCCGATGGACGTCTACCTGGTCTCCGAGCGCGGAATCTATCGCCCCGGCGAGACCGTGCACCTGACCGCACTCGCGCGCGACCCGGCGGCGACGGCCATCACCGGCCTGCCGCTCACGCTGATCGTCAAGCGTCCGGACGGGGTCGAGCACCTGCGCGCGCTGGTCGGCGACCAGGGCCTCGGCGGGCGGGACCTGGCGGTGTCGCTCCCACTGGCGGCGCTCCGCGGGACCTGGCGCGCGGCGGTCCATGCCGACCCCAAGGGTCCGGCGCTGGCGGAGCTCAGCTTCGCGGTTGAGGACTTCCTCCCCGAGCGCCTCGCCTTCGACCTGCAGACCTCGGCGACGGCACTCGACCCGGACGACCCGCCCCGGATCGCGGTCGACGCCCGCTTCCTCTACGGCGCACCGGCCGCCAACCTGGCCCTGGAGGGCGAGACCCTGCTCAAGGCCGCGGACACCCTCGCCGAATTCCCCGGCTACCGCTTCGGGCTCGCCGACGAGCAGGTCGACCCGCTTCGCGAGCCACTCCCCCCGGCGACCACCGACGCCCAGGGCCAAGCGGAGCTCCGCCCCCAGCTCCCGGCGATCGCACCGACCAGCCGGCCGCTCACGGCGGAGGTCAATGTCCGGTTGGTCGACGCCGGCCGGCCGGTCGAGCGCTCCCTGACCCTGCCGGTCGCCTCGCGGGAGGCCCGCATCGGCTTGAGGCCCCTCTTCGAGGGCTCGGTCGACGAGGGCGGCAGCGCGGGCTTCGAGGTCATCGCCCTCGGGCCGGACGGCCGGCGCGTCGCACGCCAGGGCCTCACCTGGACCCTGTCGCGCGTCACCAAGACCTTCCAGTGGTATCAGATGGACGGGGCCTGGGACTACGAGCCCGTGGTCACCCGCCAGCGGGTCGCGAGCGGCACCCTCAACGCCGGGGCGGACGACCCCGGCCGGATCGAGGCGCGGGTCGACTGGGGCGGTTACGAGTTAGAGGTGAGCGCGCCGGACGGCGGGATGCTGCCGGTGAGCCTCGCCTTCGAGGCCGGTTGGTACGTGACGCCCGGGGCCGTCGACACCCCGGATCTCCTCAAGGTCTCGCTCGACAAACCGAGCTACCGCGTCGGCGAGACGGCCCGGGTGCGCATCGAGCCGCGCTTCGCCGGCCAAGCTTTGGTGCTGGTGATCGACGACCGGCTGATCACCATGACCCCGGCGGAGGTCTCCGCCGAGGGCGCCACGGTCGAGCTTCCGGTCACCGCCGACTGGGGCGCCGGGGCCTACGTGACGGCGGTCCTCTACCGCCCGATGGACCTCACCGCCAAGCGCATGCCGGGGCGCGCCATCGGGCTCGCCTGGGCCGGGGTCGACCCCGGAGCGCGCAAGCTGGACCTGCGGCTTGCGCTGCCCGAGAAGGCCGAGCCGCGCCGCCCGCTCGACATCGCCGTCGCCCTGGGCAACTTGGCGGCCGGCGAGGAGGCCTATGTCACCCTGGCCGCGGTGGATCTGGGCATCCTCAACCTCACCCGTTACCAGCCCCCGGCCCCGGACGCCTGGTATTTCGGCCAGCGGCGGCTCGGCATGGAGCTGCGCGACCTCTATGGGGCGCTCATCGACCGCATGCAGGGCGTGCCGGGGGTGGTGCGCTCGGGCGGTGACGCGGGCCTTATGCGCTTCGAGGGCCCGCCGCCGACCGAGGCCCTGGTCGCCTTCTACTCGGGAATCCTTCGGCTCGACCAGCAAGGCGGGGCGTCGGCGTCTTTCGAGCTCCCCGACTTCAACGGCACGGTGCGGGTGATGGCCATGGCCTGGTCGGCCGAGGGGGTCGGACACGCGGTCCAGGACCTGGTGGTGCGCGACCCCGTGGTGATCTCGGCCAGCCTCCCCCGCCTGTTGGCGCCCGGAGACCGGTCGCGGCTGCTGATCGATCTCGCCCATGTCGAGGGGCCGGCGGGAGCGATTACCCTGGAGGTCGCGGCCGAGGGCGAGGGGCTGTTGCTCGATCCAACCGGGGTTCCAAGCACCCTGAGGCTCGCCGAGGGCGAGCGGGCGCAGGTGTCCGTCCCCATCGAGGCGCGGGCGATCGGCGATCAGCGGCTCGCGATTCGCCTGCGAACGCCGGACGGGCGCGAGCTCACCAAGGATCTGACCCTCGCCGTGCGCGAGCGCCGTCCGCCGACCGCACAGACCTCGGTGACGACCCTGGCCCCGGCGGCCGAGCAGCACCTGACCGCGGATCGGCTCGCGGGTCTGGTACCGGGGACCGGGTCGCTCCTGGTCTCGGTGAGCGGCGCCGGACGGATCGACGTCCCCGGCCTGGTTCAGGCGCTGGACCTCAACCCCTACGGCTGCGCCGAGCAGCTCACCAGCCGAGCGCTCCCGCTCCTCTATCTCGACGAGATCGCGCTCGCCGCCGGGCTGTCCGGCGACCGTGGCGTCGGTGAGCGGGTCCGCGAGGCCATCCATGGGGTGCTGGCGAGCCAGTCCTCCGGCGGCGGCTTCGGGCTCTGGGGACCGGACGGCGGCGGCGACCTCTGGCTCGACGCCTATGTGACCGACTTCCTCACCCGTGCCCGCGAGCAGGGCTACGAGATCGCGCAGGTGCCCCTCGAGCTGGCGCTCGACAACCTCAAGAACCGCAGCGGCTATGCGGCGGACTTCGAATCGGGGGGCGAGGACCTGGCCTATGCCCTCTATGTCCTCGCCCGCAACGGCCGCGCCCTGATCGGCGACCTGCGCTACTACGCCGAGACCAAGCTCGAGGCCTTCGCCACCCCGCTCGCCAAGGCCCAGATCGGCGCGGCACTCGCCCTCTACGGCGACCGCCCAAGGGCCGATACGGCCTTCCGGGCCGCGCTCGCCCAGTTGAGCGCGGTCCCGGACGCCGGCGGCTGGCGCTCGGACTTCGGCTCGGGCCTGCGCGACGCCGCCGCCCTGCTGGCACTGGCCGCGGAGGCCGGCAGCGGCGCCGTCGACCTCCAGACTCTCGCCGGCCGGATCGCCGAGTGGCGCGAGGTCCAGACCCACACCAGCACGCAGGAGAACGCCTGGCTCCTCCTCGCCGCGCATGCGCTGAACCAGGGCGCGGTCCGGCCGCGGCTCAGCGTCGACGGCGTCGACCAGGACGGGGCGCTCTACCGCCGGGTCGATGAGGCCAGCCTCGCCGAGGGTGGGATGAGGCTCGTCAATCGCGGCGACCGACCCGTCGACCTGGTGGTCACCGCGACCGGCGTGCCGCTCACGCCGCCCCCCGCCGGCGGCAACGGCTACTGGATCGAGCGGGCCTACTATGACCTCGAAGGGCGCCGGATCGATCCCTCTCGGGTCGCCCAGGGCGAGCGCCTCGTTGCTGTCCTGACGATCAGCGCCGACAGCCGCCGCGCGGCACGGCTGATCCTGAGCGATCCGTTGCCCGCCGGCTTCGAGATCGACAATCCGAACCTGGTCCGGGCCGGGGACGTCGCGGGCATCCCCTGGCTCGGGCTGATCGAAGGGACGGCGCATCAGGCCTTCCTCGCCGACCGCTTCGTCGCGGCCGTCGACCGCGGCGAGGACGACGACGCCCAGATGCAGCTCGCCTACGTCGTGCGGGCGGTCTCGCCGGGGGTCTTCGCCCATCCGGCCGCGACCGTCGAGGACATGTACCGCCCTGAGCGGCGGGCCTGGACGGACGAGGGACGGGTCGAGGTGATGACACCGGAGCCCTGAGCATGCGCGCGGCTCGACATGGTAGGAGCGATTCGCAGTCGCGACCGCGGACGTCTTGGTCTTCCGTGATCTCGGCGCGAGCGTCAGCGCCACATCGCGGCTGCAAGCCGCTCCCACAGGGATCGGCGTCGCGCGACGGCCGTGATTAACCCGGCGCTCGCTATCCCTTTCGCCGCAGGTCTGCTCTTCGGGGCCGGGCTGCTCGGCATGGAGGCCCTGGTGCGGGCGACCGATCCGCCGGATGCGCAGATCGCCACATCCACCCTGGTCCTCGACCGCAACGGGCGGCTGCTGCGGCCCTTCACCGTGGCCGACGGGCGCTGGCGGCTGCCGGTCACGCCCGCCGAGGTCGATCCCAAGCTGGTCGCCATGTTGCTCGCCTTCGAGGACCGGCGGTTCTTCGGGCACCCGGGCGTCGACCCGGTTGCCCTGCTCCGCGCCGGGACTCAGCTCGTCGCCAACGGTCGGATCGTCTCCGGCGGATCAACCCTGACGATGCAGCTCGTCCGCCTGCTGGGCGGCGGCCCGACCCGCTCGCTCCCGGGCAAGCTGCGCCAGGGCCTAGCGGCCCTGGCTCTGGAGCGGCGGCTAGACAAACGGGCGATCCTCACCGCCTACCTCAATCTGGCCCCCTACGGCGGCAACATCGAAGGGGTGCGGGCGGCATCGCTCGCCTGGCTCGGCAAGGAGCCGAGTCGCCTGACCCCAGCCGAGGCGGCGCTCCTGGTCGCCCTGCCCCAGGCGCCGAACGCCCGCCGCCCGGATCTCAGCCCCGAGGCCGCCCGCCGGGCGCGCGACCGGGTGCTCGCCGTCGCGCGCCACCGGGGCATCATCGATGCCACCGAAGAGGCCGCCGCGCGGCGGGAGCTTGTGCCAGGCGCGCGCCGCCTCTTCCCGATGCTCGCCGCCCACGCGGCCGAGCGTGCGGTCCGCGCCCGGCCGGACCGCGGTGTGCATCGTCTGACCTTCGATGCCGACCTGCAGGGGCGCCTGGAGGCGCTCGCGGCGGAGCGCGCCGCGGCGCTGGGTCCGAAGGTCTCGGTCGCCATCCTGGTCGCCGATCATCGCGACGGCCAGGTACGCGCCTCGGTCGGCTCGGCGGGGCTGCTCGACGAGCCGCGCGAGGGGTTCATCGACATGACTCGCGCGCTGCGCTCGCCAGGGTCGACCCTGAAGCCGCTGATCTACGGGCTCGCCTTCGAGGCCGGGATCGCCCACCCCGAGAGCCTGATCGAGGACCGCCCGAGCGGCTTCTCGGGCTACGCCCCGGCCAACTTCGACCGGGTCTTCCACGGCACCGTGACGGTGCGGCGCGCGCTGGAGCTCTCGCTCAACGTCCCGGCGGTCCAGGTCCTCGAGGCGGTGGGCCCGGCGCGCCTGGTCTCGCGAATGCGCCGCGCCGGGGCGGCGCCGGTGCTGCCAGATCTCTCACCGCCGGGGCTGGCGATCGGGCTCGGCGGGATCGGGGTGCGGCTGGCCGATTTGGTCGCCATCTATGCGGCCATCGCACGCGGCGGGCGACCGGTCGCGCTGACCGAGGACTTGGAAGCGTCCACTCCACGGCTCGCCTCGCGCGTGCTGGACGAGCCGGCCGCCTGGTACCTAACCTCGATCCTCGCCGGGGCGCCGGCACCGGCCAACAGCTCGCCCGGCGAGCTCGCCTTCAAGACCGGGACCTCCTACGGCTATCGGGACGCCTGGGCCCTCGGCTTCGATGGGCGGCATGTCGTTGGGGTCTGGGTCGGGCGTCCGGACGGGGCATCGGTCCCGGGGCTGGCCGGCATCGACGGCGCCGCGCCGATCCTGATCGACGCCTTCGCACGACTCGGGACCCGGGCACCCCTGCCCCCTTCGCCGCCCGGCGTGCTGGTCACCTCATCATCGCGACTCCCGCCGCCACTGCGACGGGTCCAAGGCAAGACCACAGGGACCGAGGCCGGCGGGCCGCAGATCGCCTTCCCCCCGGACGGGGCGCGGGTCGAGCTCGGGCTCAGCGGCGCCGCGGATGCCAGCCTGACCCTCAAGGTTCGCAACGGCACCCCGCCCTTCGCCTGGTACGCCAACGGTGCCCCCATCGGCCGTGAGCCCCAGGCGCGCAGCACCCGCTGGCAGCCGGACGGCCGCGGATTCGCGACCATCGCCGTGGTCGACGCCCGTGGCCAGTCGAACCGGGTGACGGTATTTCTCGAATAGATCGATGTTGCTTGCAGCGGACCGTCGTCGCGCCTCGCTGCGCGGGGCACCCGGCCAAGTTATCATCTCTCCGAGCGGCGGGCGGCGGCCCGCCGGCTTCCACCGATCAACCTGAACCGAGGGGGTCCCATGGCCAACGAGGGTTACCACGAGCCGGTCGGCGAGCTGAGCGACGAGACCCGTGATATGCATCGGGCGATCATCTCGCTCATGGAGGAGCTGGAGGCGGTCGACTGGTACAACCAGCGGGTCGATGCCTGCAAAGACAAGGAGCTGCGCGCCATCCTCGCCCACAACCGCGACGAGGAGAAGGAGCACGCGGCGATGGTGCTGGAGTGGATCCGCCGCAAGGACCCCAAGTTCGATCACGAGCTGCGCGACTTCCTGTTCACCGACAAGCCGATCGCCCACGAGTGAGGCGCGGACCCCGGCGGGACCGGGGCCAACCTCAGGAGCGCATCATGAACCCCTTGACCCCATTGCTCGCCACACTCTTCCTGCTCGCTGCGTCCTTCCCCTATGTGCAGCGCGCGAAACACCCCGAGACGCGGCTGCTGGCGGCCTATCTACTGTATGTCGGGTCGTTCGTGCTCATCGCCGCGGTGGCCTACTTTGTGGCCGGCTGGGTGGTTGCCCTGGCGGGGCTTGGGGATGCGCTCGCCCGGCCCTGGGGCGCGGCGGTGTTTCTGATCCTGGTCTTCCTGCCCGCCTTCGCCTTCGCAGGCTGGCAGATCAAGCGCCCGCCGATGCAGAGTCCGCTGCCGCGTTGAAGCTGTTCCCCGAGAGCGGCGCACCGGTCCGCTGTCGGCGGCGCTAGCCCGCAGGGACACCCGAGCGCCAGGTATCGAACCGAAACGGGGCGGACAGGGTCCCTCGCGGGGTCTGCAGCAGCACCTGGGCCTCCCAGGTCATGCGCTCGCGCACGCACACCGGGAGCATCGCCTCGCCCTCATAGCGCCCCGATCCCGCGGGAAGGAGCTTGACGCGGTTGTAGCCCATGTTCATGTCCACGCCCGCAAAGTCGACCTCCACCCACAGTGGATCGAGCCCATCGACATCCACCGTCAGGCGCAGCGGCCGCATCACCGGGATCGCGCGTGGCTCGACGGCGAGACCCACCTCGCCGCCCTCGGCGAAGGCGACGCGGCAGGGGCCGGCCCGCAGGTCGCATTCGGGGTCCAGCGGCGCTTTCGAAACCACCTGCGGATGCAGCAACGGCCACGCCTGATAGAGGGCGGCGGCCATGACCCCCGCCGCGATCAGGCCGCCCACCACCCACAACCAGGGTCGGGAATCGGGGTCTCGGGCGGGGAGCGGGCTTGACATGGATCGGGGCCTCCCGGATGGCCGTTGGCGGCACAGGATTCGGGCACCTCGCCTTGCAGTCTCGCGGCGCCCCGGCAATACTCCCGCGGCATGTTAGCGGGTTCCATGCGCTCAACAAGGGTCGGTACCATCGCCACGCGCCTCCAATGGGCTCGGGCGATGCTGGCCGCGCTTGCGCTGTCCCTCCTCGCGGGCCCGACGGCCGCGGAGGCGGTCAGCATGACCGACGTCCCGGCGCCGGTCGCAAAGATCCTGCGCGCCAACGGCATCTCGCTCGATGACGTCAGCCTGTACGTCCACGAGGTGACGGCGCCCCAGCCCGTCCTCGCGATCAACGCCCAGGTCCCGCGTAATCCCGCCTCCACCATCAAGCTCCTGACCAGCCGCGCCGGGCTGGACATCCTCGGCCCCTCGTTCACCTGGAAGACCGAGGCCTATCTCCGCGGCAGCATCGCCGACGGGCGACTCGATGGGGACATGATCATCAAGGGCTACGGCGACCCCAACCTTAGCCCAGGTGACCTCTGGCGTCTGCTCTGGGGCGTGCGCGAACGGGGCGTGGCGACGATCAGCGGGGACATCGTCCTCGATCAGTCCTACTTTGCCCCCATCGAAGGCGGCCGTGGGGACTTCGACGGGGCCGCCGAGAGCACCTACAATGCCCTGCCGGCGGCGCTCAGCGTCAACGCCCAGGCGACCGACATCCACCTGGTGCGTCAGGGGGGCAGCGACGGCGTGCACGTCTTCACCGACCCGCCACTCGCCAACCTTCTCGTGGAGAACGCCCTGAAGGTGGTCGACGCACCCTGCCAGGGCAAGTACCACCGCCCGACCATGCGGGTGGCCGAGGACGGCCCGCTCGCGACGCTCTCGCTCAGCGGCACCTTCGCCGCCGCCTGCGGCGAGGCGCGCTACCCGCGCCTGATGATGGACCCCGCGGTCCACACCGCCGGGGCCGTCGCCGCCCTCTGGCGCGCCATGGGCGGGCGGATCGAGGGCGTGATCCGCACCGGCGAGCGCCCGTCCGATGCGCGCCGGGTGCACACGGTGACCTCCGTCCCACTGGTGCAGGCGATCCGCAGCGTCAACAAGGACAGTAACAACCTGGTTAGCCGCACTCTGTTCCTGACCCTGGGCGCAGTGCGCGCGGGGGCGCCCGGGACCCTCCCCAAGGCGCGGGAGGCGGTCGCCGGCTGGCTCAAGGGTGAGGGGCTCGACTTCCCCGAGCTCTTTGTCGAGAACGGCGCCGGCCTCTCCCGGGAGGCCCGCATCTCGGCGGAGAGCCTAGGCCGCCTACTCGGACACGCCTACGCGAGCCCGGTGATGCCCGAGTACCTGTCGTCGCTCTCGATCGCCGGGAGCGACGGCACCTTGCGCAAACGGCTGCGCGGCACCCCGATGGCGGGTCGGGCGCAGATGAAGACCGGGACGCTCAAGGGCGTCACCGCGCTCGCCGGCTATGTCCTCGATCGTGACGGGCGACGCTGGGTCGTCGTCTCGATGATGAACAACCCGCGGCTGCCCACCTGGGCCGGCAAGGCGGCGGAGGATGCCTTGGTCGGCTGGGTCTACCGCGAGGCCGCCGCGATCGGCACCGAGCCCCAGGGCCCGCGCCACGCCCAGGCCCTGGCCCCAAGCTGGTTCCTGCACCCCACCTCGGCGCCCCAATAAGGCGCCACCCGCCCACACGGGTGTTGCCCCTCCCCTCGTCTGGTGGCACTTCCTCCGAATGGCCCCGCGGCCTCCGTCCCTCTCCAGCATGGTCCCAGACGATACTTTCGGACCAGAGGGTCCCCACTCATGGCGGACAACGCCAACGGCGGGAGCCGGCCCTTAGCAGACACAAGCGGAGCGTTCTTGAATCGCTGGGTGTTGCGAAAACGTTACAGCGTACGACTCGATAGGGAGACCCCAATAGCCCGCCGATCCAACTCCCGCCCCATTGTTTACCAACTGCCGCTTCACCATGATACCGGCCCCCGCCCGCGATGAGGCGGGCAAAATCGAAACGACCGTTACCTGTCACGCGGCGTTACGTAACCGAGCGACCGGTATGGCGAGGCCAGCAGACGGTTAGACCATACCCATTGCTTCTCTCTTGGTGACGAGCCCCATGACTCTACTGCGTCGGGTGGGGCGGGCGCACGAGGTGAGCCACCCGCGGGAGCACATTCCTCGTGACCGAATGAACGAGGAGATCCGAGACGCCGATCAACAAGATCCAGTTCCAGCCGGGGCTGTCGTTGCCGGAGTTTTTCGCACAGTCTGACACCCAGGGGCAGTGCGAGGCCGGGCTCGGGCGGGCGCCTGTGGCAGTGCCGGGCGTGCTGCAAGCAGACCTCGCTGACGGCGGGCACGATCCTCGAGTCCACGCGCTTGGCGCTGCGCCTTTGATTTCTTGGGATCTACGACTTCACGCTGCCGAAGAACAACGTCTCAGTTCTGGAACTTAAGCGCCTGCTCGGGGGGCGAGTTACAAGGCCGCCTGGCGCATAAGGCGCAAACTCACGTAGGCGATTGACGAGTGCGTAGAGGTCGACGACGCCTAGCTTGGCGGAGTGCTTCCGGGCAAGGTCCGGTGCGGGGAGCACGGCGCGGTACTCTTCGTGATCGCCGTTCAGACGACCACCGAGGAGACGCGGCCGTGGTACGTGCGCCCCGACCCGGTACCCGGCTTCACCAAGAAGGCGCTGGTGGAGTGGGCAAATCGTGTCTTGGCGCCCGAGGCGCTGATCGTCTTCGTCTCCGACGACCCGGCCTGCTTCGCAGCCGCCGCGGAGCGGGCCGCCGGCCACGAGCGCGTGGTCGTCGGCACGAGAAAAAGTTCGAATTGGGGCTGCCTTCACATTGGGTGACCACCCACCTCGCCAACCCCTCAAGAGTTCAATCCAAGGCTCGTATCGTGGCTTCAAACTCGACAAGTACGCTGCTCACGACCTCGCTGAGGTGCAGTACCGCTTCAACCGCCGCTTCGACCGGCCGCGCATGACCCCATGCTCGCTGCACGGTGACCACGTCCCGGCCGGAAAAGTGGTTGCGCCTAGCCGAGTCACGGGTTTAATCACCAATTGGCTTGTCTCGACACGCCAAGCAGAACACGATCCTCTGTTCAGTCGCCCATCAGCCTGCCCAGCACGTCATAGATCAGTTCATGCATGAAGGAATTCTCGCCGCAGTGGACAAGTTCATCATCGATCTGGAAGGTGAGATAGGGTTGAACTTCGATGCCGTCCGACTCTATCCCGGAGATGCCGTCAATCATGCAAGTGATGCTGAATGCGAGCGCACCGGTGAGCTCTTTAACTGTATCGCTTTCCAAACCCGCTTCGGCCAACTTCACCTGAATGGTCTTGGTAAGCTCCGTTGCAAAAATAGCTTGACGCTCTTCGAATTTCGCCAGATTCAGTTGGAGCTCCATCGTCAGCCCTGTTCAAGAAGTTTCTTGATTAGAAAGATGTTTCAGCTAGCCGTCTTTTTCGGTTGGTAAGCGGCCAACCAGGTGCGCCCAAGATGCAGAATCTGCCGGACTCGTCGCAGATCGACCCCGGAATAATGGCATTTCGGGACGTGTTTATGACGCTCGGCGGCGCTAGCTGAAGTTCCTTTCTAATCAGGAGAAGTTTTGACGCGGGAACAACCGCGCCAGGCCGCCGGGCACAAGCTAGGGAGCGATCTGAGGCATCCTGCCCGAATCAGTACCACATCCTCGATCTGACAGCCGCGCGACGTCTCAGAAAACGCTGACAAATGCTCGTTTACCTCGAAGCGCTATATACCCGCGTTTTCGTCTGGGTTCGCGCGGCCGGATGCCTTAGGGCTTCTTTGGGATGGTGTATTCGGCTTCCTTCTGCCACGGCTCCCAAATGGTGTCGTAGCCGACGAAGCCCTTGTCGGTGGGCGCTTTTTGACGGGTCGTCAGATAACGCGTGTGGCCGTCTGGGATCTTTGGCTTGTCTTGCTTTTGCTCGCTCATCATTCACCTCTCGCTCAAATCGCGGGCTTGCCGCTGCGGGAATTTGCATTTGAAAGCTATCCCGACACGGTTGTGTTGCCATCTTTCAAGACGGAAAGATAGCGCCAGTTCGATGAAATTCAGATCGGCACCTTCAGGCCGCCGACCTTGGGACCAGGATCAACCTTCCCACCCGCCTCGATTTCTTCGCTGGTGGCATCACGGACGGTTAGTATTTCAAGCTTGAAAACGACCTCCCTGCCACAGAGGGGATTGTTGCCGTCGATTGTTAGGGTCTTTTCGTCTACCCTTGTGACCAGAAAGCTCTTGGTCTGGCCTTTGTCGTTTTCCATCAAGATGGCCGTGCCGACCTGACGATATTCCTCTGGAACATTTTCGATGTAATCGGTGATCACCAGGGATTCGTCACGGGGACCGTAGATCTTGTTGCAGTCGATGGGAACCTCGATGACATCGCCAACCGACTTGCCTTCCAGTTCTGCCATGACCTGGGGTGCCAGGACTTCATTGGCACCGTGGACATAGCCCAGGGGAAACTCCACCGAGGTGAGAACGCTCCCGGTATGTTCATCGATCACCTTGTAGGTGAGCTCGACGAATTTGTTGGCTTGGACAGTCTCTTTCATGATCATCTAGAAAATTGACGCGCCAAATATCTTGACCTGGCCTTTCTCATAGCCCAAAACCAGTCTCCCCAGCCATTCGCCCGGCTTCTTGGTGTTGCGCACCCGATACAGGACAGTGACGTGCTCGCCCCGGCGGATGATGCCGAGGAAATCCCGGTCCTTCGACAGGTTCCGAGCCAAGTCACTGTGGGAAAACTGCCTTCCCACTTCAACCTCGTTGAGGCCTTGCATCAGGGAGTAAGCAAAATTCCTGATGAATTTACCGTACTGGCCCTTATTCGAGTATTCGACCAGCTCATCCCACCAGGGATCGGCTATCGCCCGGATCTCCTGGTCGGTGTTGTTGATGATGTTCATCTGAACTTCTCTACGCCTTCACGGCCCGATTCCCGTCGAACCATTGGAAAAGATCAACATACGACGTGTTGATCTTTCCGCGGGTGCCTCGAGCCGATCGAGGCACCCTTGTTTCAATATTACTCCGCCTTGTCGTCCACCAGGTGGTAACACGGCGCCTTTTCCATCGTGTACTCACCGGTTTGCGGGTCACGGCGGGAAACGGTCAGCACATGCCAGTTCTCGTCATCCACCAGCATGTGGTCACCGCGATAGTAATAGCCCGGCCAGCGGGTTTCCTTGCGGAACAGCGTGTGATGGAAGACCGCCTCAGAGGTCAGATGACGGTGCTTCAACTCCCAGGCCCGCAGCAGCTCGTGGATATTCTCCGCACCGATCTTCTCGAGATCTTCCTCCAGGGCCTTCATCTTCTTCAGACCAATGTGCAAGAGCTTCTCGTTGGTCATGTAGCTGACGGTCACGCCACCTGCGTACTCGTCCATCAGCTTCTGCAGGCGATCCAGGCCCTGGCGCGGATTGATGTAGTTGGGGTTGACGCTGCCCGCCGTGATCTCGTTACGATAGGTCTTGTAATGCTCCATCGGCTTGTAGACCTCTTCCTTGCGGCGGTTGATCTGCTCATTAGAGACACGGATGCCTTCGCCCTTGCCATCATCGATGTACTTGCAGGCCGCCTTGGCCGCGAGCCGCCCTTCGGTGAAGGAACCGGAAGAAAACGCGTGCGGCGTGCCGCCGACCGCGTCACCGGCGCCAAACAGGCCCTCGACCGTGGTCATGCGGTTGTAGCCCCAGAAGTACTCCGGCGGGGAAAGATCTTCCGGGCCGGAACACCAGGCGCCGCAACCGGTGGCGTGTGAGCCCATGACGTACGGCTCGGAGGTGGTCAGCTCAGGATTTTCCTCCTTCGGGTTGACGTCGGTCGCCGCCCACAGCACC
Source organism: Chromatiaceae bacterium (assembly GCA_025458165.1). GTDB lineage: Bacteria > Pseudomonadota > Gammaproteobacteria > Chromatiales > Chromatiaceae > JALOTB01. Next base: position 17,034 of record JALOTB010000057.1, read on the forward strand.
GCTTGGCCAACGGTCATGCCCAGGAAGTTGTGCCAGCCGATCTCTTCCAGATGCGGGTCCTGGAAGGCGTGCATGGTCACCATGTGGATCGGGCCGCGGCCGGCGTTCACCTCGGAGATGAAGGCGTGGTTTCGCAGACAGGTCGGGATGGGACGATGGGTACGGTGGGAAGCTTCGACATCCAGGTATCGCTTACCGACCATTTCCTCCAGTGCGGGGAACCACTTGGACTCGTACTCTTCGCCCAGGCCATTTTGAGTGTAGGTCTTGAGGTGCAGGAAGTAGGCACCCACCGGACCGTAACCGTCCTTGAAGCGGGCGAGTACGATGCGGTTCTCCATCTGGGTCATCTTGGCCCCGGCGCCGATCAACAGACCATAGGCGGAACCAGATGACCAGGGGGCGTACCAGACACGGCCGGCACCCTCACCGACGGAGCGCGGCTTGTAGATGTTGGATGCGCCGCCGGCGCCGACGATCACGGTCTTGGACTTGAAGACGTGATAGTTGCCGGTACGCACGTTGAAGCCGACGGCACCAGCGACACGGTTCGGCTTGCTCTCGTCCATCAGAAGATGGGTGACGCAGATACGGTTGAAGACCTTGTCTGCCGATTTCTTCGCGGCCTCGGCCACGATCGGCTTGTAGGACTCACCGTGAATCATGATCTGCCAGCGGCCTTCACGCTGGTAGGCGCCGGTCTTGGGGTTGCGCATCAGCGGCAGACCCCACTCCTCGAACTGGTGCACCGCGGAGTCGACGTGACGGGCCATGTCGAACAGCAGGTCCTCGCGGACCATGCCCATCAGATCGATACGTGCGTAGCGGACGTGGTCTTCGGGATTATTTTCGCCGAAGCGGGTGCCCATGTAGCAGTTGATCGCGTAAAGACCCTGCGCCACGGCGCCGGAGCGGTCGATGTTTGCCTTTTCAGCGATGACGATCTTCTTGTCCTGACCCCAGTATCTGGCCTCGAAGGCCGCCCCGGTGCCACCGAGACCTGCACCTGCAACCAGGATGTCGATGTTGTCTTCAACGATTGTCTTGTAAGCCATTTTTAGTAGCCCTCCACGCCAGCTACCATCTTCAAACCATTCGACTCGAGAGTGTGGAGACCACCTTCGTCGAAGCGGATATATTTAGGCTCGTTGTACAGCAACTGGCTGTCACGCTGTTCCTTGGTCGGCGCCGGCACATCACGAAGCTGCGGGATATGCTTACCCCAGGGCTTGGTCGTGATAGGCGCAAGCAGATCCATGTCCTTTTCGCCATTCCGGAACTTGATCCTCCACGCGATGACGCCTTTTTCCTCGTCGCGCTTCACTCGCACCGAGTGGCCGAGCGGGGCGAAATCCGCGTAGCCGCGAACGTCGATCGCCTGGTGCGGGCACGCCTTCACGCAGGAGTAGCACTCCCAGCACATGCTCGGCTCGATGTTGTAGGCGCGCCGCACAGTGGTGTCGATGTGCATGATGTCCGACGGGCAGATATCAACGCACTGCCCGCAGCCATCGCAGCGGGTCATGTATACGAAAGTTGGCATATTCAGTTCCTCTTCGTGACTCGATTCAATGCATCGACATCAGTAGTGGTTCGGAGCTTCACGCTTGATGCCAAGCCCCATGTTGGGTGGGTTCTTGCCCATATACTCGGGAATGTCGGGATACTTTGCCTGAACCTGGGGATCCGTCAGGTCGTAATCGGCGGGCAGATTCTCGCGCGACTCGTCGGCCTTGATCACACGCTTCTGGAAGGCCGCAGCAGGCTTGAAGAACATGTGCGCGAACTTCGACCACAGCACGGTACTGAACAGGAATGTTGCGGCGATGGCGAAGAGTGCGAAGAAAAGCCTGCTCAAGCCACCGGCGCCGGCGGACTGCACGAATGACCAGATCAACCCGAAGGTGGCCGTGGCAAGCAGCGAGACGATGAACATGTCGGCGCGCACCAGGCGATACCAAGGATTGCCCTCGGCAAAAACATCGACGCGGATAAAGAACCAGAACCAGTAGCCACCGATACACACCATCAAGGCGCCAACATGCCACAGCAACGGCACGAGCGACGAGGTCTGCTCTGAATAGATAAGGATGACGCTTGTGACGACGAAAATGATGAACCCGTACATGGTGAACAGGTGAGACACACGACGACGCGGGTTCGCGAACTCCGACGAGGTCAGTACCTCGTTGGCCACTGTTTGCACGGCCAGTGACACTTTCTCGCCGCCGCCCACCGTGCGCTTGGCGCTCTTCTTCGCCCTCTTTGCGTTCTCAAAGAAGTACTTGGCGCTGCCTTTGTGGATCATGTCGAGCACGGTGCCACCGATGACGAAGACGACCATCAGGACCACCCACCCCTGCATGACGGTAGCCGGAATGAACGACGAGAGTTCGGCGAAGGGATTACTCGTAACCATCTCTACGGGCTTCCTCTGTGTAGTAAACTAAGCGCCGGATAATATTAAACGATGCTTATTTGGTCTTCGAGCCTCTACTTCTTGGGCATGCACAAAAATCTTTGATGGTTGGCCCCATGACCCGGCTGCGACGGGTGGGGTGGGCGCACGAGCTGAGTCCCCGGCTCAAGCTCAAGGAGACCTCTGCCGACGACGAGACGGCCCCCGTCGCCGAGGACGTGGGTCTCTTCGTCGGGGAGTAACACAAGCAAGCACGCCGGGCGCGGGAGGCCCGTTGCGCTTGAACGGCGTCCGCTATCCGAGCCCAACCGGCCCCGGCCGGTGACGGGTGTGAAGAAGTTGTAGGGGCTCACACAGCCCCTTGAGAGCATCGGGGGTGAGTGGCCCCACTTGGAACCCAGAGGTCAGCCATCGCTGCGAGCTAAACATCATCCGAGGATCAAAAGTGCCTGGATCAATAGGCCAATCGACGGAGCGGCTTGTTGCGGAAACCTAAGATCTCTCCGTATAGGCTGGGTCTGTCCGCAATGGGGCGTGAGGAGACCACCGGCCGCGCCTCCGGCGGGCCCGGTGGCCCTGCGGCTGACGCGGGGCATTGAGGCGCAGGTCCACCTGAACAGGATCCGTAAACGGGGGAGAGGCTATCGGAAGATCCGCTCCACGGATTCCGCCTAAGGACCCGGCGCCGGTCGATTCCAATTTCCGTTTGCGATAAGCAGCCGAGACGCAGGTCTGTCGTCGGGAGCCGCCGATCGATGCGCCGCCGCCATTCCCATCTCAGACGGGCGGGGCGGGCCGGCCCGCCGCCTGCGTCAGTTGGTCGCAGCCTCAGGCACCGGCGGGGATCTCGTGCACGACGCTCTAGCTCGGCGCCGCCCGCGAGCCCAGGAGCCGGGCGAGGAACCGCTCGGTCTCCAGTCACCGCCGGCACCAACGCGGCGGAGGCGAAGGCGGCGTTTCTAGAGTACGCAGCCCGTCGATCAGATGGGACGCTGCCGGCGAGCGCAGACGTGCACTCTGGCACACGGCGCAGCGACACCCGTATAGGTCACCCTGCTGCGTCGCGGACGATCGCTCCGGTCCCCTCACAATTGTCGCAGATGAGTCAAACGTCTCAGAACGTCGCCGTGCCGCAGAGCATCCTTACCAACGCCTGGTGTTTCTGCGATGCGGGTCAAGGAATGTTCTCCAGCGACCTTTCCGTCGATCTTGGTAGCACAAGCACGCTGATCTATGCCCGCGGCCGGGGCATCGTCCTCAACGAGCCCTCGGTCGTGGCGATTCGGCAGTTCCCTTCCGGAGGGAACGCGGTTGCGGCGATCGGCGACGGGACCAGGCAGATGCTCGGCCGCACCCCGCAGAACATCAAGGCGATCCGGCCCCTGAAGCACGGTGTCATCTCGGACCTCCCGGTCACCCAGAAGATGCTCCAGTACTTCATCGCCAAGGTGCAGAAAGGGGCGATCCTGCGGCGGAGGCCGCGGGTGCTGGTCTGCGTTCCCTGTTGCTTGGGCCCGGTGGAGCGCCGGGCGGTCAAGGAATCCGTAGTCGGCGTCGGTGTCCGGGAGGTTTACCTATTGGAAGAACCACTGGCCGCAGCCATCGGGGCCGGTCTGCCAGTGGATGAGCCTCGTGGCTCTATGGTGGTGGACATCGGTGGGGGCACTTCACAGGTGGCAGTGATGTCCCTGAACGGCATCGTCTACTCCCGCTCGGTCCGTGTCGGCGGAGATCGTTTCGACGACGCCATCGTCGGTTATGTGCGCCGCGCCTACGGCACTTTGATCGGCGAATCGACGGCCGAGCGGGTCAGGCATGAGATCGGCTCCGCGTTTCCCAGCAAAGAGATCCACGAAATCGACGTCACGGGGCAGCGGTTGGCCGACGGGATGCCCCGCCGTGTTGCCCTGAACAGCCGCGAGATTCTGCAAGTCTTGCAGGAGCCGCTCTCGCACCTCAGCGGCGCGGTAAGGACGGCTTTAGACCAGATTCCACCGGAGCTGGGGGCCGACATAGCGGCCCGGGGCATCGTGCTGAGCGGCGGCGGTGCATTGTTGCGTGGCACCGACCGCTGGCTTGCAGAGGAGACGGGTCTGCCGGTGCAAGTAGCCCGCGAACCGATCACCTGCGTTGCCCGCGGTAGCGGGAAAGCGCTCGAGATGGTCGACGACTGGGACAGGGGCCTGTTTGCGCGTGAGTAGGCCGCGTCGTGGCACGACTACGCGCCACTCTGCAACCGCCGTCGCTGGTTCCGTCCTCGACGGCAGCGGCCCGATAGCGATCGCGCTCCGGTGGTGGGGCGCGCTGAAACGGACAGCGTCGACGCCAAGGGGCACCGCGGCCTCCGCTACATGAGGACCGGTGAAGGCCCTAGAGCCGTCAGGATGTTACCCCCGGCGTTACCCCAGAGGCTGGAAACGAGAAAGCGGGCTGACCCGGCTGGACGCAACCCGCTGTTTCTATGTGGATTTCTTGGTGCGCCCTGTTGGATTCGAACCAACGACCACCTGATTAAAAGTCAGATGCTCTACCGACTGAGCTAAGGGCGCATGTGGTGCCGTCGGTCCGCGCGTTACGGAGGATTTGGGATCGCGTAGCCGGGCGCGCGGGGCCTGCCGCGAGCGGTGCGTTCACCCTCACGCGGACCTGCGAGAACCGATCCCGGCGGAGTGAGATTATCGTACATGTTCCCTTGGTTGTCTCCCCCGCAGCCCAGGCCGGCACTACCAATGGGCCTCGAGGCCCGAGCGCCAGTCGGCGACGAACTGGGCGTTGGATTCGACGAAGTCGGGATCGTGCTCGGCGCGGTTAATGGTGAGGTGGATGACGACCTTATCGGGCTCGGGCGGCTGACCCGTGGTGACCGTCCATTGCAGGGCGTTGGGGCACCCCGGGAGGGTGAAGCGCACCCCGTCGCGGATCTCCTCGCGGCGCACCCGAAACTGGCCCCAGACGCAGTAGATCTCCCCCTCGGTGCCGCCATCGCGGAAGACCGCCGAGATCGAGGCGGACCAGAGTGTGAGGTCGGTGATGGTCAGACGCCGCCGCAGGTCGTCGACAGACGCGGGGACGGCGGCGAGGGCGAAGAACTCCATCGGCGCAGTCTGGCCGATCGGCCGGTGGGTGGGGCGCCGCCTGCACCGGCGCGGGGAAGCTGGGACAGTTCGAGTCAGCCGCGGCGGATCTCATCCGGCGGCTTCCACGCGGCCGTCTAGACTTTGCTCAAGCCCCGCGGAGGGGCGAGGAGAAGAGCACCCGAGGACCCGCCGATGCTGACGTTTGGACCCGTGCCCTCTCGGCGACTCGGCCGCAGCCTCGGAATCAACAACATCGCGCCGAAGGCCTGCTCCTACTCCTGCGTCTACTGCCAGGTTGGACCGACCCCAGCCACCGAGATCGAGCCGCGACGCTTCTACCTTCCCGAACGGATCATCGCCGCCGTGGGGGAGCACCTCGCGAAGCTGGAATCGAAAGGGGAGCACGCGGACTACCTCAGCTTCGTTCCGGACGGCGAACCGACCCTGGACCTGGCGCTCGGCGAGGCGATCGCCGGCCTGCGGCGCTTCGGGCTACCGGTCGCCGTGATCTCGAACGGCTCGCTGCTGTTCCGCCCGGAGGTTCGCGAACGCCTGAGGCTGGCCGACTGGGTCTCGGTGAAGATCGACGCGGTCGACGACGCGACCTGGCGCGCCGTCAATCGACCCCATGTCGGGCTCGACCACTCGTTGGTCCTCGTCGGCATCCGCGCCTTCGCCGCCGACTTCCGCGGCACCCTGGTCACCGAGACCATGCTGGTACGGGGAATCAACGACTCGGTCGCCGAGGCCGAGCGCGTCGGCCGCTTCATTGCCGAGCTCGCGCCGGCCAAGTCCTATCTGGCCCTGCCGATCCGCCCGACCGCCGCCGGCGGCATCGAGCCCCCCGACGAGGTCGCGCTCAATTGCTACTTCCAGACCCTGCGGACCTACAGCGCCGAGGTCGAGATCCTCGGCGGCTACGAGGGCGATGCCTTCGGCTCGACGGGTAACCTCGCCCAGGACCTGCTCGCCATCTCGGCGGTCCACCCGCTGCGTGAGAGCGCCGTCCAGACCCTGGTGACAGGGGCCGGAGCGGACTGGGAAGTGGTTGAGCGACTGGTGTCGGAAGGCCGCCTGGTGCGCACCGAGCACGGCGGACATCGTTTCTATGTCCGCCGCATCCGCCACGCCAGCGCGCCTCAGCCCTGCGTTGTCGAAGACGCCGCCCCGCCACCCGGTAGCTCCGGAGGGACAGCACCATGACCGCAGTAGCACGGGACATTGCCGATCTGACCTTGTCGACCCAGGGCGAGGGCCGCATCGCCTGGGCCTTGAGCGAGATGCCGGTCCTCGCCGCGATCCGCGAACGCTTCGAGCGCGAGCGCCCCCTGGCCGGCTTGCGGGTGAGCGGCTGTCTGCACATCACGACCGAGACGGCCAACCTGGCGCGGACGCTCAAGGCCGGCGGGGCCGAGGTGGTGCTCTGCGCGAGCAATCCACTCTCGACCCAGGACGACGTGGCCGCCGCCCTGGTACAGAAGGACGACATCCCCGTCTTCGCCCGGCGCGGCGAGCCAACCGACGTCTACTACGAACATATCCGCGCCGCCCTCGACCACCGACCTCAGATCACGCTCGACGACGGGGCCGACCTGGTGAGCGAGCTGCACAAGCACCGCCAGGACCTCCTGGGGCAGGTCATGGGGGGCACCGAAGAGACCACGACCGGCGTGATCCGGCTGCGCGCCATGGCCGCCGCCGGTGCGCTGCGCTACCCCATCGTCGCGGTCAACGACGCGCTCACCAAGCACCTCTTCGACAACCGCTACGGGACCGGCCAGAGCGCCCTCGACGGCGTCATCCGCGCCACCAACATTTTGATTGCGGGGCGGGTCTTCACCGTTGCCGGGTACGGCTGGTGCGGGCGCGGGCTGGCGCTGCGGGCCAAGGGCCACGGGGCGCGGGTGATCGTCACCGAAGTCGACCCACTGCGCGCGCTGGAGGCCGCGATGGACGGGCTCGAGGTCATGCCGCTCGAGGCGGCCGCCGCCCGCTCGGACTTCATCGTCACCGTAACCGGCGACAAGCACATCCTCGACCGGCCCCACTTCGAGGTGATGAAGGACGGCTGCGTGATCGCCAACGCCGGGCACTTCAACGTCGAGATCAACATCCCGGTCTTGGAGGCGATGGCGGTGGCCAAGACCAGGCCGCGCCCGAGCGTCGAGGAGTACCGGCTCGGCGACGGCCGCCGCATCCGGCTGCTCGCTGAAGGCCGGCTGGTCAACCTGGCCGCGGCCGAGGGCCACCCCGCCGCGGTGATGGACATGAGCTTCGCCAACCAGGCCCTATCGGTCGTCTGGCTCGCCACCCATGCGCGGGGGCTCACAGGGACCGTGCACCCCGTCCCGCGGGCGATCGACGAGGAGGTCGCGCGCCTCAAGCTCGCCGCCCTCTCGGAAGCTGCTCCCCGGTCAGCCAGTCGACGATGCGCCCGCCGCCGAAGACCGTCTGCATCTGGACGAAGCCGAGCGGGTCGTCGACCACCTCGCCGATGATAGCGGCCTCGCGGCCGAGCGGGTGGGCCCGCATGGCGGCCAGCAGGTCCTCGGCCCCCTCGCCCGGGCAGATGGCAACCAGCTTGCCCTCGTTGGCGACATAGAGGGGGTCGAGCCCGAGGAGCTCGCAGGCGGCCGAGACATCGGGGCGGACCGGGATCGCCTCCTCGCGGATACGCATGCCCACCCCGGACTGCTGGGCGAGCTCGTTCAAGGTGGTCGCGAGCCCGCCGCGGGTGGGGTCGCGCAGGCAGTGGATGCCGGGGACCGCCGCGACCATGGCGGCGACCAGGCCATGAAGGGCGGCGGTGTCGGAGGCGATGCTGGTCTCGAAGCCGAGGCCCTCGCGCTTGGACATGACCGCGACCCCATGGTCGCCGAGGGTGCCGCTCACCAGGATAGCGTCGCCCGGGCGGGCGCGGTCGCCGGAGATCTCGACCCCCTCCGGCACCACGCCGACCCCGGTGGTGGTGATGAAGACCCCGTCCGCCTTGCCCCGCTCGACCACCTTGGTGTCCCCCGTCACCACCGGCACCCCGGCCTCGTTGGCGGCCCGTGCCATGCTCTCGACCACCCGGGCGAGATCGGCGAGAGGGAAGCCCTCCTCCAGGATAAAGCCGGCTGCAAGGTAGAGCGGCCGGGCCCCGGCCATGGCGACGTCGTTGATGGTGCCGTGCACCGAGAGGCAGCCGATGTCCCCGCCGGGGAAGAAGAGCGGCGCGATCACGTGCCCGTCGGTGCTCATCACCAGCCGCCCTGGCGGGGGCTGGAACAAGGCCTGGTCGTTGCCCTGGCGGAGCAAGGCGTTGTCGAGGTGACGGCGGAACAGCTCCTCGATCAACTGGGCCATGGCGCGCCCGCCGCTGCCGTGGGTCATGTCTCGAGGCGCACTGGGAAGCACCGGTTGGGGCCCGCCACCTCAGGCCGCCCGCTCGGCGCCCGCGGCGTCGCGGAAGCGCCCGTAAGTGTAGTGCGCGGCGCAGGCCCCCTCGGACGAAACCATGCACGAGCCCATGGGGTTCTCCGGGGTGCAGACGGTGGCGAACAGCTTGCAGTCGGTCGGGCGCTTGACCCCGCGCAGGATCGCCGGGCACTCGCACCCCTTGACCTCGCGGCTCACCCCCGCCGGGACCGGGAAGCGAAGCTCGGCGTCGAGCTCGGCCCAAGGTGACGGCGCGGGTGTACTGGTTCTCGACGGCGCAGCGGCCCTGGTTGATCTGGCGCACCAGCATCAGCGCGGACTGCATGACGTCGAGCGGCTCGAAGCCCGCGATGACGACCGGCTTGCCGAAGGTCTCGGGGACGAAGCGGTAGGGGTCGCTGCCGATCACGGTGCTCACGTGCGAGGGGCCGAGGATGCCGTCGATGGAGACGGCGTCCGGCTCGGCGCTCGCGAGGATCGCGCGCAGCGCCGGCGGGGTGAGCACGTGGTTGCAGAAGACCGAGAAGTTGGCGAGCCCCTCGGCGCGGGCCTGGCGCATCGCCACCGCGGTGGGCGGGGTGGTGGTCTCGAAGCCGATGGCGAAGAAGACCATCTGCCGCTCCGGGTTGGCGCGCGCCAGCGCCAGGGCGTCCTGGGTCGAGTAGACCATGCGCACATCGGCCCCGGCGGCCTTGGCCTTGAGCAGGCTGCGGCGGTCCCCGCCGGGGACGCGCATCAGGTCGCCGTAGGTACAGAGCATCACCCCGTGGCGCTCGGCGAGCGCGATCGCCTGATCGATCCGGGCGGTCGGCAGCACGCACACCGGGCAGCCGGGACCGTGGACGAAATGCAGGTTGGGTGGCATCAGGTCCTGCACCCCGTAGCGGAAAATGGCGTGGGTGTGGCCGCCGCAAAACTCCATCAGGCGGTACTCGCGCGCCGGGTCGGCCTCGGCGGCAATGGCTGAGGCCAGCCCGCGGGCCAGGACCTGGTCGCGGAACTCGTCGATGTACTTCACGGGCGCACCTCGGCCGCGCTGGTCTCATGGAGCGCCCCTGCCTCGCGGATCAGGGCCAGGGTCTGCTCGGCCTCCTCCTCGCTGATGCGGTTGAGCGCATAGCCGACATGGACCAGGACGTAGTCGCCGGGTACGGCGTCGTCGACCAGGGCGAGCGAGACCTGCTTGCTCACCGCCCCGAGTGCGACGGTGGCGGTGTCGGTCGCAGGGTCGACCGAGAGGATACGGGCGGGGATGGCGAGGCACATGGCATTGGCCCTCGATATGTCCGATCGGGACAGTCAGCTAAGGGCGATATGATAATCGACACAGGGGTCGACGACCGTCACCAAGAGCCCCGCTTGCACGCGAAGGGTCTCTGGATCGCTCGGTGGTAGCCCCGCGAGCCCCTCGCCGAGGACCCCCTGGCGATGAAAATTCCACTCGGTGGGGGCGAGGATGCGGTAGCCCGTTACCCGATCGCCGTCGACCGTGGCCCGGTGGACCAGGAGCCCGCGGGCGGCGGGGACCAGGGCGATGCCGGCGCCGGGGACCGGCGAGGCCCCGAGCAGCCCAGGTAACGGCTCCGCGCCCTCCAGTGCGCGCCTGAACCCATCCAACCGCTCCGCGACCTCGACCAGGGTGGCGGCGAGGCGCGGTAGCAGGCCGTTGCCGTGGCGCGCAGCCAGCTCGGCGACCGGCTCCCGCAAGCGCTGCCGGGTGAAGGCGGAGGTCTCTCGGGGTACCCCCTTCCAGGTCGGCGCGGCGATGAAGCGCTCCGACTCGGTGCCGCCGAGCCAGGGCTCCAGCTCCGCCGCGGTGAGCTCGGCCAACGCGCCGACCGGGCAGCGGCCGAGCCCTTCCCAGCCGTGGTCGGCGATCATCCGGATCAGACGCCCCGCCGCGGTCTCGATCCGACCGGACCAGGCGGACCAACCGGCCAAGGATCCGACCGCGGCCAGCCAGTCACCGGGCGGCAGGCCAAGCACGCGCCCCGCCGTGATCTCGGCGAGCCCGGCAAGCGCCGCACTTGCCGCGGACGGATCGGGTGCGGCGTGCTCGGCACTCAACCGGAGGGGGTCGGAGTCCCCAATCAGCGCCGCACGCAGCGCCATGTAGGCGCGCATTACCGCCCCCATGCCCGCGGCGTCCGGGGGCTCGTCGAGCAGCCTGGGCCAGTCGAGCAGTACGCGCCAGAGGTGCTCCTTGACCGTCTCGGCGTCGACCAGCAGGGCACGGAGCTGAGCGACGGGCGAAGGCGCGGACTGCCCGAGCGCGGCCTCCAACGCACCCGAGCAGGCGGCGGCCTGGGCGGTGGCGCAGATGCTATAAAGCGCCGGGAGGCGAGCCGCCGTCTCCGCCGGTGAGCGACCGGCGAAGATCGCGCTCGCGGCGAGCGGCCGCGACGAGCGGATGTCCGCCCAAACCCGCCCCTCGCGCACACCCAGGGCGATGTTGAGCCCGCCCGCCAAATCCGCCATGCTCGCACCTCCGATCGCCGACCCAGTCTAGCCGATGCCGCCGCGGGGCTTGACCTGACGCCCAGGGGTGTTGGCCGTCGACGCGGCGCCCAAGCCTCACCCGACCCATGCTCGACCGCCGACAGATCGACCAACTACGCGCCGACATCGTCTTCACCGCCGAGCTCGGCGGGCGTCTCTTGACCCTCCACAGCACCTGGGGGCTCTTCTCGCCGCGGGAGATCGACGAGGGGACACGCCTGCTGATCCAGCACATCGAGGTTGGCCCGGGGGACGACTGCCTGGACCTCGGCTGCGGCTATGGCCCCATCGGCCTCGCCCTGGCGGCCCTGGCCCTGCAGGGTCAGACTCTGATGGTGGATAAGGATTTCGTCGCGGTGGACTACGCCAACCGCAATGCCGCGCGCAACGGTCTCGCCAACGCCCGGGCGATCTTAAGCAACGGCTTCGACCAGATCGACCCAGAGCGGCGCTTCGATCTGATCGCGAGCAACATCCCAGCCAAGGTCGGCAAGGAGCTGCTCGCGCTCTACCTGCACGACGCCCGGGCGCGGCTGCGCCCCGGCGGACGGCTCTATGTGGTCACGGTCAACGGGCTGCGCGAGTTCATGAAGCGCAACCTAAGCGAGGTCTTCGGCAACTACGACAAGCTCAAGCAGGGCGCGCACTACACGGTCGCGCTCGCGCGGCGCGAGCCGGGCCGCGGCGCCCGCTGAACGAGCCGCCTGCGTTATTTGTCCTTCAAGGCCCCGAGCAGGCGCGTCGCCTCCGTGCCGATCTCGCTGTCGGCTCCCAGGGCCTGGGCCCGCTCCAGCGCGGCCCGCGCGCCCGCGAAGTCGCCGTTCTGCGCCCGCACGAACCCCAGGGTCAGCCAGATGCGCTGAAAGTCGGGCGCGCCCTCGGCACCCTGGGCCAAGACCTGCATGGCGGTAGCACCCTGCCCGATGTAATGCAGCGCGAGACCGAGGTCGTTCTTGGCATCCGCGTTGGCCGCATCCAGCTCGAGGATGCGACGGTAGTAAGGGATCGCCTCGCCGTAGCGCCGCATGCCGAACAGGGTGTCCGCCTGTCGGCCCAGGGCGGCGATGTCGGTCTCCGTGAGCGGGGTCAGTGATCCCGGGGCGCCCTGCATCTCGTCCTGAATCCATGTGCGAGGTGCCGGCTGGCCAGACTGCGCCTGGACCGCTGGGCGTTGGGATGCGTTGCGTTGGTAGTAGTCGCGCGTGAGGGCGAACACCGCAAAGCCGTAAAAGCCGAGAAAGACGATGAGGATGATCCAGTGCAGCGGCGAGAGTCTGGGCATGGGCGTAGTCGCGGGCTGGGCTCGGGCGCCCGGATGCTAGGCGCCGGCCGGCGGGCTGTCAAAGCCGCCTGCGCAAGGGCGCGGGGCGGTCGACACAAGACCGGTTTGGCCTATGCTAGACGGCGGGCCCAACGCGCACACCGGGCGGCCCATTCACCACCCCCATCGGAGCCAAGAGGAGAATTCGCATGGTCACAGCCGTCAAGGATCTCAAGGGCGCAACCGAGGCATTGATCGCCAGCCTCAAGGGGCAGGGCATCACCGACAGCGACAAGCTGCTCGCCGCGGCCGCTGCGCCCGCCCAGCGCAAGGAGCTTGCCGCCGCCTGCGGCTGCACCCCCAGAGAGATCCTCGAGCTCACCAACCGCGCCGATCTGGCGCGGGTCAAGGGTGTTGCCGGGGTCTACTCAGATCTGCTGGAGCGCGCCGGGGTCGACACCGTCAAGGAGCTGGCCACCCGCCGACCGGACAATCTGCACGCCAAGATCCTGGAGACCAACGAGACCGCCAAGCTCACCGAGCGCCCGCCGACCGCCGTGATGGTCGAGGACTGGGTCACTCAGGCCAAGGCGCTGCCGGCAATCCTGAGCTACTGAGCGCCGCCGCGGCACAGGGAGGTGCTGCCCATTCGATGCGCGGTGGCATCCCCAGGGAAACGCTGTCTGATGGGCCATCCTGGCCCAACCATCACCATGGGGGCACCTACCCCGCGCGGGAGACGCAAAATCGTTCGGCGTCTCCTCAGAGCGCCGCGATCAGGCGCTTCAGGACCGCGCGATCCTGGTCGGAAACGGAGATGAGCTGAAACCCGGTCCAGACCTGAGCGCCGTCGGCGCTCGGGCGGCTCCACAGGCTCTCCACCCCGACCTGCAAGGTCGCACCCCCGGGGAGGTCGATCGAGGTCTGAAAAATCTGATTGAGCGGGATTGCGCCTTGGCTGCTCAGCATCAGCCCGCCGAGCGAGATGTCGACCAACCGCCCGAGGGGGCACTCGGCGAAGACATCGAAGACCTCGATGACGTCGGTGACCTGGTAGCGTTGGAGCTGGCGTTGCTCCCGCGTCATCGGCCTACTCGCATCGCGCATCGTCAACTCCTGGCTGTTCGGGCGCTCGGCCTGGCGAGACCGGCGTCCTGCATGATTGGATTCGGTTCGATCGCCCCACCGCCCCGGGCGCTCAGGCCGCTGGGGTGCGGGCCGAGGCGCTCTCGCCGCCGCCGAGCAAGCTGCGCACGGCCTCCAGGGCGCGGTCCAGGAAAGGCCGCTTCTCGGCGGCGCTGACGCGGAACTTGCCGGCGGCCATCTCGCGCGCGAGATCACGGCGCGAAAGCACCGCGGCCTTCACACCCATGCTGTCGACGAACATGTAGCGGTCGGTCACCGGCGTGTACCAGGCGAGCTTGAGGCGCCGCCGCGGCTCGGCCCCGCCGGGGATGAAATCGAACCAGGTGCCGAACTCGATCTGCCCGAGCTCGCGCAGGATGCGCTGCTCGTCCGCCGTGGGCGGCACGGGCGCTGCGGCCGGCGTCTTGACCGCGGGCTCGACTGGCTGCGGCCTCGCCGCCACCTGCGGCCGATCCTCGGGCGGACGCTGCGCGGCGGGGGCCAGCGCGGCCTGCTGAGCGGCCGCGATCTGTTGGTAGAGACGCTCACCGTCGTTGGACCCGAACTTGCCGAGGAGATCGAGCCCGGCGCGCAGACTCGCCTGAAGACCGGGGAGCTGGGTGCGCAGGTCGTGCTGCCCGGCCTCAGTGGCACGCAGTGCCGTGCTCCAGACGATGTCCCCGATTACGCGCACGGCCGTCTGCCAGATCGCACCCTGCTCGCCCTCGCGGTCGCGCAACAGGATGAAGGTGAGCTTGTCGGCGAGCGACTGCTGCAGCAGCCGCACGATGCTCGGCGGTAGGGCACGGCCCTGGATGCGTGCGTTGATGACGGCGGCGGCCCGCGAGCGGGCCTGGTCCAGTTTCTCCTGACCCGTCGCGGTCTCGCGGGTGCGCCGCTCGGTCACCTCGGCGATGTTGCGCATCTGCTCGACGCGGGTCTGCAGCTCGACCAAGAGGACGCCGAACAGCCCCAGGTGGTCCTCGAACTCCTCGCGGACGCGGTTCACCACCGTTTGTAGGTACGGGAAGATGCCGCGGTTGAGATCAGTCTCCACCACGTAGCGCGAGCCGGCGTCGATCATGGCGTCGAGGAGCTGCCGCGCGGGGTGGCTCTCCTTGGTGAAGAACTGGGTGTCGAGGATGGCGACCTTGAGGAACGGGGTGTGCAAGCGGCTCAGCAGGGCCTTGACCGCGTTGGGCAGCCCTTCGTCGTTGAGCATGTACTCGAAGATCATGCCGACCAGGTCGATGACGTCGGCATCGGTGCTCGCCAGGCGGTCGCGGTCGATGCTGGAGAAGACCCGCTCGCGCTGGCGGCTCAGGAGGGCCTTGACCCGGTCGATGAGCTGCGCATCGAGCGGGACCTCGGGGATCAGCTCGTCGGGCTCCAGCTCCTCGAGCTCGAAGGTATCCGGGTCCGAGCGCTGGACCTGATGAAGCGCCGAGACCAGCGCCGGCTGGGCCAGCGGCGGACCCGAGGGCCCGCCGCGGGGGGCAGACGCCTGCCGCCGCCCGGAGAGGAGCTGGCAGATGGCGGCGAACGTCTCCTCGCCCAGGGTCTGGCTCTGGGATTGGGCGGCCGGCGCCGGCGGCTTCGGCGCGGTTGTGGCCGGCTGCTTGCTGCCCGCGCTGGCCGACGACGCCGCATGGGGCAGGGTGGCGATATCGTATTTGAGGTGCGGGAGCAGCCCCGCGAGGATGAGCCGGTCGTTGTACTCCTTGTACATCTCCCCGAGCTGGCTCATGACGAACCGGTCGAACAGCAGGAAGACGATCAGCTTCGTCCTGGGCTCCAGGGGGAGCACCCGTGCGGCAACGCCAAAGGATGCGGCAACCTGTTGCGGGCCACCGGGGATCTCCTCCTCCTCGAGCTTGCGCCCACCGATCACCAGCGCGAGGCGCTGGCGCAGCCCGTAGAGCTCGTAGGCGTAGGCCACCTGCGCCTTGGCGACCGTGTTCTGTAGCGCCAGCGTCTCTTCGTAGGCGTCCTGATCGACCAGCGCGAGCGACAGCGAGTCGTCGCCTTGACGCCGCTGCCCGGGGCCGGGGGCGGCCCCGGTGGGGGCGATCTGGCGAAACTGCCGCTGCAGGTCCGCGAAGAAGGCGTTCTCCATCGCCGGACGGTGATCGCGCACCGCCCGCATGGCCTCGAAGAAGCGGTGCTGGGCGGTGTTGCTCTGCGCCTTCTCGGCGAACTCCAGGAGGACCGGAGCGGCGTTGTCGAAGAGCTGCGTCACCAGGGGCATCAGATGACTGTCCACCATGAGGTGGCAGTCATTTATCAGCGGTGCGAAACGTTCTCGGACCATGGAGTGCCCTAGCCTCGCCAGATCGGCGCTCGAATGTTCATCAGCACTCAACGCGGACGGCGCGGGACACTGACCGAGACCACCTCCCGAGCCCCAATCGCCCCAACCCATTCCGCCCTCCCCCTCCGGCACCGCCTAACCCGGCCCTCCCCCCCCGGAGGGAGAGGGATTACGCGAGCGCCTGCGGCACAATGCCACATTAACGATCGGCCGGCCGAGCGATCTCGCTCGCCGCCTCCCGCGACGCTGTACGCGCTAACTTAGCCGGTGCGCGGGCGGCGCGACTGCCGATCAGTTCACCCTTTCTCGGATCGGCATCAGTGGACAGCCCGCCCCACGGGCTGGTCAGCGCTCCAGTAGCCCATTGCGGGCGAAGAGGCGCAGCAACCGCTCCAGGTTGGCGCCGAGCACCTCGGCGAGGGTCTGAGCCTCGCCCGCCTGGCGCCCGAGCGCGGCGGCGAGGCCGGGGTCGGACGCGACCAGGGCGGCCAGCTCGGCGGTGAGCGCGGCACGGTCGCGTTGACCGTCGAGGCGGGCGAGCAGCGCAGCAGCAAGTGGGTCCAGCTCGATCGCGCGGTGGCGGGCGCTCGCCGCGTGCCCCTCGCCGCCCTCGGCCTGCACCCGGGCGAGGGCGCTCGCCCGCGGACGCTCGCTCGGGCGATTGGGCCAGACCGCGGTGCGTAGGGTCAGCCCAAGCGCGCCGCTGGCGTAGAGGTTGAAGACCTCCGCGAGACCGGCCTCGCGCTCGGCGCCGGGCAGTCCGGCGCACGCCTCGGCGAGCAGAGGGTCGAGCGCGAGTGCATTGGGGTAGACCTCCGCCAGGCGCGCGAGCAGTGCCTTGGTCGAGGGCTGCTCGACCTCGAACCGTCCGCCCGCAGGCGAGGCATAGGTCTGCGCACGCGGCGCGGCGAGGTCCGGCGGCTCCAGGGGGTGCAGGTCGGCAGAGAGCCCAAAGTCGGCGATGCGGTCGAGGTCGATCTCCAGGTCGGGCTCGACCGCCTGGCGCACCAGGAGGCTCCGCCGGAACGGGCGCAGGGTCAGAAAGTCCATGTACTGCTCCTGCTCCACCTGGGTCTCGAAGCGGGCGAGCACGGCCTGCGCGGCGGGGCCGAGGGTGGAGGCGAACATGCTATGCAGCTCGCTGTCCGCCAGATAGCGCAGCCCGTGGCGGCTGGCGCGCGCCATGACCTCGCCGAAAGACTCCGGGGCGTTGGTCTCCTCCAGGTACTCGTGGAACAGATAGCTCGGGCGGGCCGTGCGCAGGTAGCGGACCTCCGCGCGCAGCGCCTCGGCGGCCGGGCGGGGGTCGTCGGCGAGACCGCTCCCGAGGAGCTCCAGCAGCTCACGGGCCTGGGCGAGCCGCTCCGTCGGCGAGCGCGCGGCCCGCGAGTGGTGCAGGAGCATCTCGCGCAGCATCGCCCGTTGGTGCCAGCCGGGCAGGACGTTGTAGCTGAGGTAGGCGATGCCCTGCGGGGCGAGCAGCCGGCCGCAGAGTTGGAGGATGCGCTCGCGCACCGCCTCGGGGACCCAGGAGTACACCCCATGCACCAGGATGTAATCGAAGGGCGCCTGACCGTCGTCGACCTCCCGAATGTCCTGGTGGAGCAGCCGGATGTTTCTGAGCCCCAGCCGCTCGATCATCGCCTGCCCTTGGCGCGCCTGGCGCTCGCCGAGCTCCACCCCGACGAATTCGCTCCCCGGCAGGGCCCAGGCCATGGGGATCAGATTGCCGCCCGCCGCGGCGCCCAGCTCCAGGACTCGGCAGCGCTCGGGCCCCGCGGCCGGGACCCCGAGCAGCCGCCCGAGCGCGGCCAGGGCATCCGGGTGGGTCTCCGGAAGTGCGAAGCTCTCGTAGGGGACCTGGTCGTAGCTGTCCAGGGTCGGCATGGACGCCTCCAGGAGTGCCGGGGTTCCGCGAGTGTGCCGAGCGACGCGCGGCCGGTCCAGCGGGAGGGGGCTGGGGACGCTCGTTAGATCAGCACTCCACAATACACGAATGTGCTGATCTATTGATTTCGAACAAAAATTCTTGCATTCCTGATTGATTTATTCCAAGGTCCGGTTCCAAAGACCCAGGGCGTCAGTCGGACTCTTCCGCCATCCGGAGGTCCGAACTGCACCCTCCGCGGCAGGATCGCTCGGGTCGCCAAGGTCCGACCGAGCCCTTGAGACGTCGCCTGATGCCGGTTTTCAGCGATCCCAGTCAGCATGGCCCGCGCCTGTGGGTGGTTGCGAACTGCGCCCTCGGGTGGCGGGCGACCAAGTGTGTGGTCGCGGGCCTGGCACTCTGCCTCCTTGCGGTGGCGGGTTACTTCGCGGCCATCGGGGCCTGGTTGGTGGTGCCCTTCGCCGGGGTCGAGCTCCTGGTCCTCGCGGCGGGGTTCTATGCGAGCGCGGTCGCAGGCCAGCGCCGCGAGCTGATCGAGGCCTCACCGACCGAGCTGCGCATCCTGCGCGGCGGCCGACGGATCGACGAGATCGTCCGGCTCCCGCGCGAATGGGTCAGGGTGAGGCTCCAGCGCGATCCGCGCGGGTGGTACCCGAGCCGGCTGGAGCTCATCGCGCCCGGGCGACGGGTGGAGGTTGCCCGCGTTCTAACGGAGTCCGAGCGCGAGCGGCTGCACACCGAGCTGGACGAGCTGCTCGACGGAGGGCCCGGGCCCATGGGCGCCGCCGGCTGCTGGCTGATGACCCCGACACCCGCGCCGGACGCGGGGGTGACCTGGCCCGGCCTCGATGCGCCCGCGCCCGCTGTGCTGAGTGCCTCTGGCGGATAACCGCCTTACCGATAACAAGCGCGCCCCGAGCGCGCGGCTGACGACAAGAGAGGAGAACCATGCAATCGACCAGGAAGCGCCTGGGCGCTGCCCTTGGCATCCCATCGTTCGCCCTCGGGGCGAGATCGGCACAGGCGGAGCTGGGCGTGAACTTCCCGCCACCAGCCGCCGGCGTCGCACAAGAGATCTACGACATCCACATGCTGACCATGAGCATCGCCACGGTGCTCCTGGTGATCATCTTCGCGGTGGTGGGCTACTCGCTCTACCACCACCGCAAGAGTCGCGGCTACCAGGCCGACCAGCACTTCCACGAGAGCTGGTTTGGCAACTGGTCCTGGGTGATCGTCCCGGTCCTGGTGCTCGGGGTCGACCTCACCATCGCGAGCTCCGCCCAGAGGACCCTGGAGAAGGTCTGGGAGGTCCCCAAGGGCGAGGACCTGCTCGACGTGAAGGTGATCGGCCATCAGTGGTGGTGGGAGTACCAGTACCTCGATCACACCATCGAGATCGACGGGGCCCCGCGGACCGTGCGCGTCGAGAGCCGGGCCACCACCCCCGAGGAGGCCGGCCGCAACTACCTGCGCGATGTCGACAACCCACTGGTCCTCCCGGTGGGGCAGAAGATCCGCTTCCTGCACACCTCCGCCGACGTGCTCCACGCCTTCTGGGTCCCCGAGCTCGCGGTCAAGAAGGACGCCATCCCCGGCTATGTCACCGAGACCTGGGTCGACCTCAACCGCGAAGGGACCTTCCGCGGCCAGTGCGCCGAGCTCTGCGGCACCTGGCACTCGCGCATGCCCATCGTGGTCGAGTCGGTCTCCGGGGACCGCTTCGAGCAGTGGATCGCCGAGCAGAAGGAGCTGATGCTCGCCTCGGCCGCGGAGGCCGCCTCGGGCCGCGACTGGACCATGGAGGAGCTGATGGAGCGCGGGCAGGGGCTCTACAACGTCAAGTGCGGCTCCTGCCATCAGGTCACCGGCCAAGGTCTGCCGCCCGCATTCCCCGCGCTCGCCGGCAGCCCGATCGCGGTCGGGCCCATCCAGGCGCACCTCGACATCGTCCTCAACGGCAAGCCCGGGACGGCGATGGTGGCCTGGAGCACGCTCACCGACCTGGAGCTCGCGGCCATCATCACCTACGAGCGCAACGCCTGGGGCAACGACACCGGCGACCTGGTGCAGCCCTCGGACATCAAGGCCGCGCGCAGCCTGGTGCTGCGGTGAGCCGCGCTGCCGACCAGCCCCCCCGGGCACGTCTTGAGCGCGGCTCCGCCCAGTCGCAGACCATCTCTTCGCCGAGGTAGATCGCAATGACGACGACCACTCTCGATTACGGCCACGGACACGAGCACGAGGATCACGGCCCGCCGCGCGGGCTCAAGCGGTGGCTGTTCTCGACCAACCACAAAGACATCGGGACCATGTACTTGGTCTTCGCCCTGACCATGCTCTTCGCGGGCGGGGCGAGCGCGATGCTGATCCGCGCCGAGCTGTTCATGCCGGGGCTGCAGCTCCTCGATCCCGATCTCTATAACAATCTGGTCACCAATCACGCCCTGATCATGATCTTCGGCGCGGTCATGCCCGCCGCCGCGGGGCTCGCGAACTGGATGATCCCGCTGATGATCGGTGCGCCGGACATGGCCCTGCCGCGCATGAACAACCTGAGCGTCTGGATCCTGCCGGCGGCGGCGCTGATGCTGCTGCTCTCCTTCGTGGTCCCCTTCTTCCCAGGCGGCGGCACCCAGATCAACACCGGCTGGACCCTCTATCCGCCGCTCTCGCTGCAGGTCGGGATGTCAATGGACTTCCTGATCTTCGCCATCCACCTGCTCGGCATCTCATCGGTGCTGGCGTCGATCAACATCATCGTCACCATCTTCAACATGCGCGCCCCCGGGATGCGCATGATGGAGATGCCGATCTTCGTCTGGACCTGGCTGGTCACCGCGTTCCTGCTGATCCTGGTAGTCCCGGTGCTGGCGGGCGGCGTGACCATGCTGCTCTTCGACCGCCACTTCGGCACCAGCTTCTTCACCGCCGCCGGCGGCGGTGACCCGGTGCTCTTCCAGCATCTGTTCTGGTTCTTCGGCCACCCCGAGGTTTACATCCTGATCCTGCCCTCGTTCGGCGTGCTCGCCTCCATCATCCCGACCTTCGCCCGCAAGCCCCTGTTCGGCTACAAGTCGTTGGTCGGCGCGATGATCGCCATCATGGCCATCGGCATGGTGGTCTGGGCCCACCACCAGTACACGGTGGGCATGTCGCTGGGGGCGGTGAGCTATTTCATGATCGGTACCATCATCATCTCCATCCCGGTGGGGCTCATGGTCTTCAACTACATGGCGACCATGTGGCGCGGCTCGATGACCTTCGAGACGCCGATGCTCTTCGCGGTGGCGATCCTGCTGATGTTCTCCTTCGGCGGGCTCACCGGGATCATGCTCGCCGTGGTCCCGGCGGACATGCAGTACCACGACTCCATGTTCGTGGTCGCCCACTTCCATTACGTGCTGCTGCCGGGCGCCGTCTTCGGGCTCTTCGCCGGCGTCTTCTACTGGCTGCCCAAGTGGACCGGCAACATGTATGACGAGCGCCTCGCCAAGATCTTCTTCTGGACCAACGTCATCAGCTTCAACATCACCTTCTTCCCGCAGCACTTCATCGGGCTCGCGGGCATGCCGCGGCGCATCGTCGACTACAACGTGATGTTCACCGAGTTCAACGTCATCTCGAGCCTTGCGGCGTTCGTGTTCGGGCTGAGCCACCTGCTGCTCCTCTACATCATCATCAAGACCGTGCGCGGCGGGAAGAAGGCCGAGGCCCGTGTCTGGGAGGGGGCCAAGGGGCTCGAATGGGAGCTGCCCTCGCCGCCGCCCTTCCATAGCTGGACCACCGCGCCCCAGCTCGCGCGCTGAGCCGAGGTCGCGATGACGAGGACGGACATCCCCCCGGAGCAGCGCCGGCGCGTCGTGCGCACGGCCTGGCTGCTCGCCGCGCTGGTGCTCTTCATGTTCGTGACCTCCTTCCCGTTCTGGAAGGGGCTCTACCAGATGGCGGTGAGCGGGCCATGAGTGGTGCCACCACCGCCAGGGGCAAGCGCCGCACCCTGATCCTGCTCGCCGCACTCGCCTTGGGCATGTTCGGGTTCGGCTTCGCCCTGGTTCCGCTCTACGGGCTGCTCTGCGAGGTGACCGGCATCCAGTCGGTGGAGCGGCGGGCGAATCAGACCGCCGCGGACGTCGCCTCGGCGACGGCGATCGACCAGGGACGATGGGTGACGGTGAAGCTCGACGCCACCGTCCACCCCGACCTGCCCTGGACGCTGGTGCCCATGGAGCGGAGGCTGCGGGTGCGCCCGGGTGAGAGCCGCCAGGTGCGTTTCGTGGCGGAGAACCTCTCGGGGCGTGAGATCACCGGACAAGCGATCCCGACCGTCGCGCCCTGGCAGGCGACCGGGTTCTTCTCGAAGATGGAGTGTTTCTGCTTCACCCAGCAGACCCTCGCCGGCGGCGAGACGCGTGAGATGCCGCTGGTGTTCTCGGTCTCACCGGATCTCCCGGCGGGGATCGACTCCCTGACCCTGTCCTACAACGTGCTGCGCATCCCGGGCGCCGAGCGCGTCACCGCGGCGCGTTAGCGCCGCCCGCCCAGGCACGACTCAACCAAGACGAGCGAGTGAGGAAACAGACCGGATGAGCGCGACAGAGCACGGGCCCAAGGCCTACTACATCCCCGACCCCAGTCCCTGGCCGATCACGGCCATGCTGTCCGTCCTGCTGATACTGGCGGGCACGGCGCTCGCGATCAACGGCGTCACGGTCGGGGGCTGGATGCTCGCCGCCGGCCTCGCGCTGCTCGCCGTGATGTTCTACGGCTGGTT
>JALOTB010000130.1 GCA_025458165.1 Chromatiaceae bacterium
GTGCCGATCGCCGGTCATGCCCTGCTCGAGGGTGATCGGCTGTATCTGCGCGGGCTGGTCGGGCTGCCGGACGGCTCGCGCATCCTGCGCGCCGAGGCGCATGGCTCGGTCGACGAGCCGGTCGCCCTTGGCGAGTCGGTCGCCCAGGACCTGCTCGACCAGGGCGCCGGCGACATCTTGGCGGACCTGCAGGGCCACTGAGTTGACCGCGCCCTGCGACCTCGGCGGGCGCGGCGTGCTGGTCACCCGTCCGGCCGCACAGGCCGAGGGGCTCTGCCGGTTGATCGAGGCAGCCGGCGGGCGCGCGATCCCTTTTCCAACCATAGCCATCGTCCCGGTCGCCGATCCCGAGCCGGCCCATGCGCGGCTGGCGGAGGACTGGGACCTGCTGATCTTCGTCAGCCGCAACGCCGTCGAGCAGGCCCTGCCACTCTGCCCGAACGGCCGCTTGCCCGCCTTGGGTCGACTCGCGGCCGTTGGCGCAGCCACCGCCAGGGCCTTGTCCGAGGCCGGCCGCGCCCCCGACCTGGTCCCCGCTGGCCGTTACGACAGCGAGTCCCTGCTTGCGCAACCCGCCCTCGCCGACGTCGCCGGCTGGCGGGTGCTCATCGTGCGCGGCGAGGGCGGCCGGACGCTGCTCGCCGACACCCTGAGCGCAAGGGGTGCCGAGGTCGCCTACGCCGAGGTCTACCGGCGTGCGCTGCCCGAGGCCGACGCCGCGGCGCTGGTGGCGAGCTGGTCGCAGGCGGTCCAGCTCGTGATCGCGACCAGCGGCGAGGTGCTGGACAACCTGCTCGCCCTCGTCGGCGAGGCCGGCCGGCCTGCCCTGGTGGCCACCCCGCTGGTGGTGGTCAGCGAGCGCACCGCCGCCGCCGCCCGCGAACAGGGCTTCCGGCGCGTCGAGCTGGCCGAGCGGGCCGACGACGAGGCCGTCGTCGCCGCGCTCTGCCGCGCCGCCGGGATAGGGTGGAGCCATTTCGTGCACGGCGCCGACATCGGCATCGAGGGCCGCGGCCGCGACCTGGCGGCCGCCTTCGAGCAGGCCGCGCTCGCGCTCACCGCCGTGATCACCGACCCCGCGGCCGTCGAGCCCCGTCATCCCGTGACCGTCGCCTGCGAGGGGCCGGACCCCGAGCTCCTATTGGTCGATTGGCTCAACGCCTTGATCTACGAGATGGCCACCCGCCGCGTCCTGTTCGGCCGCTTTGCGGTGACGCTGGAGGACGGCCGGCTGACCGGCACCGCCTGGGGCCAGCCGGTCGACGCCGCCCGCCACCACCCAGCGGTCGAGGTCAAGGGCGCGACCTACACCGCCCTGCGCGTCGGCCAAGACGCCGAAGGGACCTGGACCGCCCGCTGCGTCGTCGACGTCTGAAACAGGACCGGGGTCTCAGCTTCGCTGGGGGCCCCTCCCCATACAATAGGGGCGCCCAGATCCTGCCCCGGCGCGGGGCGTTCGACCCTTGGGGGACCCATGGAGCTCACGACCATCGTCATCCTGCTGGCCATCACGCTGGCGGCGGTCTTCACCATCCTCTCGTACAACAACCTGGTGCGGCTCAAGCACAACGTGACCCGCAACTGGTCGAACATCGATGTCTCGCTCAAGCAGCGCCATGACGAGCTTCCGAAGCTGGTCGAGGTCTGCCGCCAGCACATGGCCTACGAGCAGGAGACGCTGGACCGCATCGTGCGGGCGCGCAGCGCTGTGGCCGCGGCCCATGGGCGGGCCGATCTGCGCGCGCTGGGGCTCGCGGAGACGGAGCTCCGCGCCGGCCTCGGGCAGCTCTTCGCCCTAGCCGAGAACTACCCCCAGCTCAAGGCCAACGAGAGCTTCCGTCACCTCGCCGAGCGCATCACCCGGCTCGAGGAGACCATCGCCGACCGGCGTGAGCTCTACAACGAGAGTGTCAACATCCACAACATCCGTATCCAGCAGTTCCCCGATCTGCTGATCGCCCGGCTGGGAAGCTTCCGGCTGTTCGAGCTCTTGGAGTTCTACGAGGCCCGCGACGACGTCGACCTGGCCCAGCTCTTCGCATGATCGCGACGCTGCGGGAGCTGGCCGCGGGGGCCACCCCCTGGCAGCTCTGGCTCATCGTCCTGCCCCTCGCGCTGATCGCGCTCTTCTCGCTACGCCGGGGCCTGAGCGCCTTCTGGCGCCTGCGGCTCATCACCGACACGCCGACCGCGCGGATCCGCTCGGCACCCCAGGGCTATATCGAGCTCTCCGGGCGGGCGCTACCCCAGGCCGACACCCTGGCCGCGCCGCTGACCCGACTGCCGTGCGTCTGGTACCGCTTCCGCATCGAGGAGCAGCGCCGCGGTGGCAAGCGCAACGACTGGGTGCTCGTCGACGAGGGCAAGCATGAGGGGCCCTTCCTGCTCGACGACGGGACCGGGATCTGCCTGATCGATCCGACCGGCGCCGACCTCACCTGCCAGACCCGTGACCTGTGGTACGGGAACCAACGACGCCCGACCGGCGCCGCCCGCCCTTCCTGGAGCCTGTTCGGCAGGCGCTACCGGTACAGCGAAGAGCGCATCACGCCCGGTGAGCCGCTCTACGCGCTCGGGCACTTCGAGACCCCGCGCCGAGGCGCGGGGCAGCAAGAGCGCCTCTCGCGCGAGCTGTTGCGAACCTGGAAGCGCGACCCGGAGCGCATGGCGACCTTCGACACCGACGGCGACGGTCGGGTGAGCGTCGAGGAGTGGGAAGCAGCCCGCGCCAAGGCCGACCGGCTCGCGGCCGAGGCCGAGCAGCGGCTGCAGGCCGAGCCCCCGCTTCCGCGTCTGACCCGGACCGATGACCCCCGCCACCCCTTCGTCGTCTCCACCCACGGCGAGGGCGACCTGCTCCGCCGGCTGCGCCTGGCGGCCTTCGGTCAGATCGCGATCTTCCTCGCCCTCGCCTTGGGAGTCGGGTTTGCAGTGAGCGCCCACTTCGGCGCGAGCTGAGACCCGGTCGGCTAACAGTCCCCGCTGCGGCAGAGCCGAGCGAGGTCCGGCGCGGCAACCAGGGCCTCGGCGACGCGCAGCCGCAGGTCATAGGGGGCCGCCTGGTTGATCAGCAGGCTGAACGGCTCCCAGCGCCCGTTGCGCTGGACGAAGCCGGCGTAGCTGCTCACCCCGGTCAGGGTGCCGGTCTTGGCGCGCACCTGTCCGTTCTGGGCGGGCAGCAGGTCCCGGTAGGGCGCAAACGACTTGACCGCCTCCTGGAGCTGGCGGGCGCTCAGGCGGTTGGCGCGCGAGAGCCCGGCCCCGTCCTCGATCCGGTAGCCGCGCCAGCCGAACTTGCCGTCGACCCAGGCCGACATCGCGCGCTGCGCGCCGGGAATGCTGAGCGGCCGGCCGTCACCACCGTCACCCAACAGCAGGAAAAGGTCATTGGCGATGAAGTTGTTGGAGTAGTCAAGCATCGCGACCAGGACCTCCCGGAGATCGCGGCTGCTCTGGTGGCGGTAGACCCGCTTGGCCCCGCTGGGGACGCTGCCCGTCTTGACGCCCGACCCGACCTCGATCCCGGCCTCGCTGAGCTTGGCCCCGAGGAGCTCGCCGAAGTAGCGCAAGGCCGGCTCGCGCTCGCGCAGGTTGATACGCTGCTCGCCCGCGCCAAGCTTCCCGCCGAGCTGGCGCGCCAGCGGCGTGAGCGGCGTCTGCGGCTCGCCGGACAGGACCTTGCTGCCGCGGTTGACCACCTTGATGGTGTTGAAGTTTGCCGCCAGCGCGGTGACCGGGGCGTCGTACGGGTTGCTGCTGCCCGAGCGCCCGCTGATCTGGAGATCCGGCGCGAAATAGCCGTCGTCGGTCCCGATCCCCGCGACCTTGCGCACCCCCGCCTTCTTGAGCGCCGCAGCGATGCGCTCCAGCTCCTCGGAGACCAGGTAGGGATCGCCGTAGCCCTTCGCCCAGAGCCAGCCATCAGCGGCGAGATGGAAGTCGGTATGGAAGCGGTGATCGAGCCCCCAGCGTTCGATCGCCGCGAGCCCCGTGAGGATCTTCATGGTCGAGGCCGGGATCATCGGCCGGTCGACCTGCCGGGCGATCTGGGTGCGCCCGCCCTCGTCGACCATCAGGCTGGCGTCAGGCAGGGAGAGCGCGCGGCTCAGCGCATCGCTCGGCCCGGCCGGGGCGGCACCCGCGATCAGCAGGGCAAGGGCGAAGGCGGCGAGGCTCGCGCCTCGGGGGCTCGGTCGCTGCATGGGTTTGGCTCGCTCGGTTGCAACAGCGGGGCTCCCGCCCCGAACCGCGCGGAGCATAGCGCGGATGCCCGGCGCGGGGCAGAGGCGCGATCAGGAGCCGTCCGCCGCCCGGCCCAGCAAGGGGTCGACGCTCAGGCAGTCCGCCACCCGCCCGGCATCGAGCGGTATCAGCGGGGGCACCAGCCCCAGGCAGGGCGCGTCGATCAGGGCGGCGAGGGTCGCCAGGTTCTCCTGCCGCACCAGCATCTGCGGGTCGATCTGGTTGGCCACCCAGCCGGCGAACGGGCAGCCCCGGGCGCGGATGCTCTCGGCGGTGAGCAGGGCGTGGTTGAGGCAGCCGAGCTTCAGGCCCACGACCAGCACCACCGGCAGCCCCAGCGCCGGCGGGAGATCGCTCACCGACAGACTGGGGCCAAGCGGCACCCGCCAGCCGCCGACCCCCTCGACCACCACCCAGTCGGCCTGCACGGCGAGCTGCTGGTAGGCGGCGCGGATCCGCTCCAGCCCGATCGTCACCCCCGCCTGACCGGCGGCAATGTGCGGGGCGATGGGCGGCGCCAGGGCATACGGATTGACGAGCTCATAGGCCGCGCGCGTCGAGCCCTGGGCGAGCAAGCGGCGGGCGTCCTCGTTGCGCAGGCCCGAGGGGCTCAACTCGCACCCCGAGGCGACCGGCTTCATCCCGAGCACCTGAAGGCCCCGCCGCTGGAGTGCCAGCATCAGCCCAAGGCTGACCTCGGTCTTGCCGCAGTTGGTGTCGGTGCCGGTTACGAAGATTCCGCTCATGATCGAAGAATGTTGCACCAAATGAATGCAAATGAACGCGAATCATTGTAGGGGCGAGGCGTCGCACGCTCGATTACTGCAAACCTCCGGTCGCGACACAGTGTTTCGACCCATTTGCGTTTGTTCGCGTTCATTTGCGGCTTCTCTTTTCTTCCTCTCACCCACGGCGGCGGATGGCGCTGACCGGGATGGCAACGCCGCCGGGGATCGGCTTGTGCTCCGGGACCCAGGCGTGGCCGTAGACCACCTCGTAGCTCGCCGGCAGGCGCCCGTCGCGGCGATGGGCCTCGTAGGCCCGGTCGACCGCGGCGAGCCGCTTGGGGCCGGTCAGGCCGCGCGGACGCTCGACGGTGGCGTTGTGGGTACCGAGGACCTTGAGATCCCGCATCAGATCGCGCACCGAGCCGTAGGTCAGGGTCAAGCGCTCGACGTCCATCACCGGGTCGGCGAACCGGGCGCGCACCAGGGCGTCGCCGATGTCGTGCATATCGAGGAAGGGGCTCACGTGCGAGTAGCCGTCGACCTCCGCCCAGGCCGCGCGCAGCTCGCGCAGGGTGTCGGGCCCGAAGGTGGTGAACATGAGAAGCCCGCCGGGCCGGAGCACGCGCAGCAGCTCGGCGAAGGTCCGGTCGAGGTCGTTGCACCATTGCAGGGTCGCGTTGGAGAAGACCAGGTCGACCGACCCGTCGGCGAGCGGAAGGGACTCGGCGTCGGCGCACAACAGCCAGGGCCGGTTGAGCCAGGTGCCCTGGCGGCGCGCCTGACGCAGCATGCCGAGGGCGAAGTCGAGCGCCAGCACCCGCGCCCCGCGAAAGCGCCGGCGCAGCGCCGGGATCGCATATCCGGTGCCGGCCCCGAGGTCGAGGACCAGGCGCGGCTCGATCCGCACATAGCCCAGCCGCTCCAGCATGCGGTCGGCGATCTCGCGCTGTAGTACAGCGGCCTGGTCGTAGGCCGCTGCGGCGCGCTCGAACGAGCGGCGGGCGCTCGCCTTGTCGATGGCGCCGGGGCTCAAGGTGCCGACTCCGCCAGAAAGGGACCGATCGCCGCTGCCGTTTGCTCGGGGTGCGACAGGAAGGGGGCGTGGGCGGCGCCCGCGATCACGCGAACCTTGGCATCCGGCCGCAGCACCGAGACCCCCGCAGACGCGGCGGCTGGGACCAGGGTGTCGCGCTCGCCGAAGACCCAGAGGCTCGGGCAGGCGAGCTCCGGGATCGCGTCCCGGAGATCCCCATCGCGCAGCAGGTCGAGCCCAAGGCCCAGCGCCTCGGGCCGCGGCGCCGGTCGCTGATCAAGCTCGGCGCGCAGCAGCCGCAGGGTCTCGCGCGCCGCCTCGCTGCCGCGGACCTGCAGGTGCAGGAATCGATCCAGCGCGAGCTTGGGCTCGGCGACCAGGGCATCGTGGAACTGGGCGAGGACCTGCGGATCCATGGCCGCCGGCCAGTCCGGCGCACGCACGAAGCGCGGGGTGGCGGTCAGCAGCACCAGGGCGCTGATCCGCTGCGGCGCCAGCAGGGCCGCCTGCAAGGCGATCAGCCCGCCCAGCGACCAGCCGAGCCAGGCCGCCCGGGGCGGCGCGAGCTCCAGGCAAGCCCGGGCCCAGCCGAG
>JALOTB010000058.1 GCA_025458165.1 Chromatiaceae bacterium
TTGGTCCCGCCGCAGTCGCCCGTCGCTTCACCATGCCTGCCCTCGCCGTCCGCCAGCTCACCAAGGTCTATCGCAGCGGGCTGGAGGCGTTGAAGGGCGTCGATCTCACGGTCGAGGAGGGCGACTTTTTCGCGCTCCTGGGCCCGAACGGGGCGGGTAAGTCGACCCTAATCGGGATCGTCACCTCGCTGGTCACCAAGACGTCCGGGGCGGTGGAGGTCTTCGGCCACGACCTCGGCCGCGAGCCCGAGGCGGTCAAGGCCTGTCTCGGTCTGGTCCCCCAGGAGTTCAACTTCAACCTCTTTCTGCCCGTCATCGAGGTGGTGCTCAACCAGGCCGGTTACTACGGCATCCCCCGCCGTCAGGCGCGCGCCCGCGCCGAGCACTACTTGCGCAAGCTGGAGCTTTGGGACCGGCGCGACACCGAGATGCGCCAGCTCTCCGGTGGGCTCAAGCGCCGGTTGATGATCGCCCGCGCCCTGGTGCACGAGCCGCGCCTGCTGATCCTCGACGAGCCGACCGCGGGGGTGGACATCGAGATCCGCCGCTCGATGTGGGACTTCCTGCGGCAGATCAACCGCGAGGGGACCACGATCATCCTGACCACGCACTACCTGGAGGAGGCGGAGAGCCTGTGCCGCAACATCGCCATCATCAACGGCGGGCGGATCGCCGAGCGCTCGCAGATGAGCGCACTGCTGGCACGGCTGCAGAGCGAGACCTTCGTGCTCAACCTCAAGGGGCGGGTGGCGGAGCTGCCGCAGCTTGGCGGCTTCGTGCTGGAGCACATCGACGACTGCACCCTCGAGGTGGAGGTGAGCAAGGAGCACACTATCAACGGGCTGTTCGAGGCCCTATCGCGCAACGGGATCGAGGTGATTAGCCTGCGCAACAAGCAAAATCGTCTGGAGCAGCTCTTCCTCGACATGGTCCACAGCGGCCGCCGCGGTATGCGCTGAGCCCGCCATGGCCGCCCCTGATCCCCGCGAGCCCCGGACACCCCGGGCCCCGGCGACGGGCGCGCCGATGGGCTGGCCCGCGCGCTACTGGACCGCCTTCTCGACCATTCTGGTCAAGGAGATCCTGCGCTTCTCGCGGATCTGGGTGCAGACTGTGCTGCCCTCGACGATCACCACGGCGCTCTACTTCGTGATCTTCGGGCGGCTGATCGGGGAGCGCATCGGCCCCATGGGGGGGTTCGATTATCTCGACTTCATCGTCCCCGGCCTGGTCCTGATGGCGGTCATCACCAACGCCTACTCGAACGTGGTCTCCTCGTTCTATTCGAGTAAGTTTTCTCGCTATATCGAGGAGCTCTTGGTTGCACCCGTCCCTAACTGGGTGATCCTCGCCGGTTATGTTGCCGGGGGGGTGGCCCGGGGGCTGGTGGTGGGGGCAGCGGTGACCGGCGTCGCGATCCTCTTCACCGACATCGAAATCCACAGCTACTGGATCACGACCCTGGTCTTCGCCCTAACGGCGGTGCTGTTCGCCTTGGGCGGCTTCATCAACGCCGTCTATGCGAACAGCTTCGACGATATCTCGATCATCCCGACCTTCGTGCTGACCCCGCTCACCTACCTCGGCGGGGTCTTCTACTCGATCGAGCTGCTGCCGGATGTCTGGCAGGGGCTCTCCTTGGCGAACCCGGTCCTCTACATGGTCAACGCCTTCCGATACGGACTCTTGGGCGTGAGCGACATCCCGTTGGGGACGGCCTTCGGGATCATCCTGGCCTTCATCGTCGGGCTCGCCGCGTTCAGTCTGCGGCTGCTCAACCGCGGGGTTGGGATCAAGAGCTGAGCTCAGGCGCTGGCCCCTCGCCCGGGCACGTGGACCTCGGATTGCTTGTGCCGGCCGGCGCCAGATGGGACCATATAAGCCTTTGATGATTCGCTGGAACCCCCTATGTCGTTGATTCAAAACAGGGCGTGGCCGGTGGGGCAGGGCGCCTCACGGGCTGCCGGGGGGCGCTGAGCCTTGGCCCGAAAGACCCAATCCGCACCCCGCAAGTCCGGCGGCTTGCTTCGCTTTCTGCTGCGCTGGACGCTGCTCCTCCTGGTCGCCGCCGGGCTTGCCGGGGTGCTCTACGCCGTGCACCTCGACGGCACCGTGCGCGCCAAGTTCGAGGGCCAGCGCTGGGCGTTGCCGGCGCGGGTGTACGCCCGGCCGCTGGAGCTCTACGCCGGCAAGCCGCTCGGCCCCGAGGCCCTTGAAGGGGAGCTCGAGCGGCTGCAGTACCGCAAGGTCGCCCAACCGAGCGGTCCGGGCACCTACACCCGCTCGGGGGGCCGCTTCCTGGTGCGCACCCGCGACTTCGCCTTCTGGGACGGCTCAGAGCCGAGCCGCACACTCGACCTGCGTCTCGGCAACGGGGTCGTCGAGCGCCTCGCCGATGCCGGGGACAGCGCGGACCTGGCCTTGGTGCGACTGGACCCGGTGCTGGTCGCGAGCATCTACCCCACCCACAACGAGGACCGCGTCCTGGTCCAACGCGCGGAGCTCCCGCAGCTCCTGGTCGACACCCTGCTCGCGGTGGAGGACCGGGACTTCTTCCGCCACCACGGTGTCGACCTCATGGCGATTGCCCGCGCCGGCTGGCGCAACCTGCAGGCCGGCGCCGTCGTCGAGGGTGGCAGTACCCTGACCCAGCAGCTGGTCAAGAACTTCTACCTGACCCAGGAGCGCACGCTCACCCGTAAGATCAATGAGGCCCTGATGGCCGTGCTGGTCGACCTGCGCTATTCCAAGGACGAGATCCTCGCGGCCTACGCGAACGAGATCTTCCTCGGCCAGGACGGCAGTCGGGCGATCCACGGCTTCGGCCTCGCCAGCCACTTCTATTTCAACCGGCCGCTCGCCGAGCTCGGCGTTCCCGAGACTGCCCTCTTGGTCGCCCTGATCAAGGGCCCGTCCTACTTCGATCCGCGGCGCCATCCCGAGCGCGCGACCCAGCGGCGCAACCTGATCATCGCAACGCTCGGCGAGCGCGGGGTGATCACGGCGGAGGAGGTCGCAGCCGGCCAGGCCGCCCCGCTCGGCGTGAGCGACAAAGGCGGCCGGCCGGCCGGCGCCTATCCGGCCTTCGTCGACCTGGTGCGGCGCCAGCTCCAGCGCGACTACCGGGAGGAGGACCTGCGCTCGGAGGGCCTGCGCATCTTCACCACCCTCGACCCCTTGGTGCAGACCGTCGCCGAGACCGCCGTGCGCGAGGGGCTGCCGGCGCTCGACAAGGCGCGCGGCTTCCCCGCGGGCACCCTGGAGGGGGCGGCCGTGGTTGCCTCGGCTGGTCAGGGTGAGATCCTCGCACTCGTGGGTGGCTCCGACCCCGCCTACGCCGGCTTCAATCGTGCCTTGGAGGCGGTTCGGCCGATCGGGTCGTTGATCAAGCCGGTCATCTATCTCGCGGCCCTGTCGGAGCCCGGCCGCTACAGCCTGGTCTCGACCCTGTCCGACACCCCGGTGAGCCTGAGCACGGGGGGCGGCAAGCTGTGGCAGCCGGAGAACTACGACCGCAAGAGCCACGGATCGGTGCCGCTCTACAGGGCCCTGGCCAAGTCCTACAACCTGGCGACGGTGAACCTGGGCCTGGAGCTCGGGCTCGACCGGGTCGCCGATACCCTCACGCGCCTCGGCGTGCAGCGCCAGGTGCAGACCGTTCCGGCGATGCTGCTGGGCTCGGTCTCGCTGACACCGCTGGAGGTGACCCAGGTCTACCAGACCATCGCGGGCGGCGGCTTCCGCACCC
The DNA here is from genome assembly GCA_025458165.1 of Chromatiaceae bacterium. GTDB lineage: Bacteria > Pseudomonadota > Gammaproteobacteria > Chromatiales > Chromatiaceae > JALOTB01. The sequence goes on from JALOTB010000058.1 coordinate 3,749, forward strand.
CGCTGCGGGCCATTCGTGAGGTGCTCGATGTCTCCGGGCAGCCGCTCAACCGCTACCCGCTCGCCTTGGAGCCCGCCGTCGATGCCGCCGCGGCCCACCTTACGACCTGGGCGATGCGCGAGGTGATCACTCAGGGCACCGCCAGCTCGGTCCGCCAGCGATTGCCCAAGGGCCTAACCGTGGCCGGTAAGACCGGGACCACCAACGAGCTGCGCGATAGCTGGTTCGCGGGGTTCAGCGGCGACAAGGTGACGGTCGTCTGGGTCGGTCGCGACGACAACCAGCCGAGCCGGCTGACCGGGGGGAGCGGGGCGCTGCGGATCTGGGGTGATATCATGGCCAACGTCGAGACCCGGCCCTTGCCCGACTTCGTCCCCGACGGCGTCCAACTGGTGCGGGTCGACCCGACCAACGGGCTGCTGGCTGGCGCGGGTTGTGGGCGCGGTCTCACCGTGCCGTTCTCCGCCGCCGGCCTGCCGACCGCGACCTCGTCCTGTGGTGCCGTCGCCGAGGCCGTGCCGGTCAAGCCGCCGGCGTCTGAGCCGGATGCGAAGGCGCAAGAGCGCAGCCGTTTCGGCGAGTTCCTGCGGGGTTTTATGGGGGAGTGATGATTCGAGTCCTGATCGCCCTGTTCGCCGCGCTCTCCCTGGGCGCCTGCGCCGGCAACCCGCGCACCGAGCCCCCGGCACCGGTCGTCAACCGCGGCGTGGCTGCCCAGGGCGTGGCTCAGCCCCAACCGCCCCCGCCGCCCGAGGTTGAGGTCTATCCCTATCGGCCGCCAGGTAGCGCGCCGGACGATTCGGCCGCCGAGCCGCCCGCCGACCCGGGCGGCGTGAGCGAGCCGCCGCCGGCGCAGTCCGCAGGGTCCGCAACGACCTGGTCGCTGCCCGCGGAGCGCGCGACTCAACCGCCGGCACAGGCCGCCACCGACGCCGCTCCGGCGCAGACCGTGGTCGCCTATGCCCCGCCGACCGCGACCGCCACCACCCCGACCCTCGCGCCGGCCGCCGATACCCTCGCCCGTCAGGCTGAGCAGCAGCGCCAGGCGCGCGACTACGTGGGGGCGGCGGCGACCCTGGAGCGTGCGCTGCGTATCGCTCCCCAGGAGCCCTACCTGTGGAATCGTCTCGCGCGGGTCCGTCTGGAGCAGGGACTGCCGGGCCAGGCGGGTAACCTCGCCGCGCGCTCCAACGCGTTGGCGAGCGATTCCGACCTCAAGCAGGACAACTGGGCCGTGATCGCCGCCGCGCGGCGTGCCGCGGGCGACTTGGCCGGCGCCGAGGAGGCCGAGCGCAGGGCGCGGGGCGGCTGAGGGCAGCGGCGCGGCGGGCGCCGATGAGCGATCCGATCGCCGAGATCCTGGGACCCTCGGGCCTCCTCGCCCGCCGACTAGACGGCTACCGGCATCGGCCCCAGCAAGAGGCCATGGCCCGCGCCGTGGCCGAGGTCCTCGCCGATGGCGGGACGCTGATCTGCGAGGCCGGAACCGGTACCGGCAAGACCTTCGCCTACCTGGTCCCGGCCCTGCTCTCCGGGCGCAAGGTGCTGGTCTCCACCGGCACCAAGAACCTCCAGGACCAGCTCTTCCACCGCGACCTGCCGCTGATCCGCGACCTGCTGCACCTGCCGGTGCGCATCGCGCTGCTCAAGGGGCGGGCCAACTACCTCTGCCGCTACCGCCTCGACCTCGCCGTCGACGACGACCGCCAGCCGCCCGACCTGCGCCGCCAGGTGCTGAAGGTCCGCGACTGGGCGGCGGCGACCCGCAGCGGCGACGTCGGCGAGCTCGCCCTGCCCGAGGACGCCCCAATCTGGCCGGTGGTGACCTCCACCAGCGACAACTGCCTCGGCCAGGACTGCCCGGATTGGACCCGCTGCCACCTGGTCCAGGCGCGGCGCCGCGCCCAGGAGGCGGACCTGGTGGTGATCAATCACCACCTGTTGTGCGCGGATCTCGCCCTGCGCGATCAGGGCTTCGGCGAGATCCTGCCAGGGGCCGACTGCTTGATCGTCGACGAGGCCCACCAGCTCGCCGAGATCGCGGGCGGGTTCTTCGGCCTGGCGCTGAGCAGCCGCCAGCTCCTCGACCTGGCGCGAGATGTCGAGACCGAGCACCGGCGCGAGGCGGGCGACGCCCCCGCCCTGGTCGAACGCGCGCTGGGGCTGCGCCGGGCCACCCTGGACCTGCGCCTTGCCCTCGGCGAGGAGGCGCGGCGTGCACCCTGGCAGGAGCTCGCCGCGGACCGCGATGCCGTCGCCGGACTCACGACCCTCGCCGCGCGGCTCGCCGACCTCCAGGAGGGGCTGCAGGCGCTCTCGGGGCGGGGCAAGGGGCTCGACGCCTGCCTCGCGCGTTGCGCCGATCTCGCCCAGCGCGTCGAGGTCCTCGGCGGTGAGCCGGACCCCGAGCAGATCCGCTGGTTCGAGACCCAGGGCAAGGGCTTTCGGCTCCACCAGACGCCGCTGCGGGTGGCGGAGGTCTTCCAGTCGCATCGGGCGCGCAACCCGGCGGCCTGGGTGCTCACCTCCGCGACCCTCGCGGTGGGCGAGAGCTTCGCCCATTTCGCGCAGCCGCTGGGGATCGAGGACGCCCGCACCGAGCGCTGGGAGAGCCCTTTCGACTATCCGCGCCAGGCCCTCCTGCTGGTACCGCAAGGGATGCCGGACCCGGCCTCAGCGGCCTACGTGGGGGCGGTGGTCGAGCTCGCCGTGTCGCTCCTGGGTTACAGCCGCGGGCGCGCCTTTCTACTCTTCACCAGCCATCGGGCGCTGCGCGAGGCGGCCGAGCGGCTCGCCCCGCGCATCGACTACCCGCTCCTGGTGCAGGGCAGCGCGCCGCGCTCCGAGCTGCTCACGCGCTTCCGCCGACTCGGCAACGCGGTGCTGCTCGGCACGGCGAGCTTTTGGGAGGGGGTCGACGTGCGCGGCGAGGCCCTCTCCTGCGTGATCATCGACAAGCTCCCCTTCGCCTCGCCGGGCGACCCCGTGCTGGCCGCCCGCATCGACGCCCTGCGCCAGGAGGGGGGCAACCCCTTCCGCGACCTGCAGCTCCCCCAGGCGGTGCTGACGCTCAAGCAGGGGGCTGGTCGGCTGATCCGCGATGCGCGTGACCGCGGCGTGCTCGCGGTATGCGACCCGCGGCTGCTTGCTCGCTCCTATGGCAGCGCGTTCCTCGACAGTCTGCCGCCGATGTCGCGAACGCGGGAGCTCGCGGATGTGGCGCGGTTCTTTGCGACGGACCATGAGCGTTAGCCGCAAGTGAACGCAAATGGATGCGAATGCTCGGTGGGTTAGAATGCTGATGCGCCGCCGTCCCGGGGCGGCGGCGCCGTGCCTTCCATCCATCGCCACCCAGCGGGGTTCTCCTATGTCGCATTCGCGTATCGCACGCGCGCTCTTCGTCGCCCTGTTGCTCGCCGGCGCCGCGGCCGGCGCCGATGGGCAGCGGGTCCAGTTCCTCGGACACCACTCGGTGGTCCCGGCCAGTTGGGTCCCGCAGGAGGTGACGAGCAGCATGCGTCTGCTCCAGTTCGAGGTCCCCGGGCAGGGCGAGTCGGAGGCGGGACAGTTCGTGCTCTACTACTTCGGGCCAGGTCAGGGCGGCTCGGTGGAGGCCAACGTCGAGCGCTGGCGCTCCCAGTTCTCGCGCCCGGATGGCGCGGAGGTGGAGGCCGTCGTGACGCCGCTCGAGGGCTCGGCGATGCCGGCGACGCTAGTCGAGCTCGAGGGCAGCTACGCCCGCAGCGTCGGCATGGGCCAGGTGGGCGATGTCCTTCCCGATCGGATGCTGCTCGCCGGGGTGGTGGAGACGCCGGAGGGGAACCTGCATCCCCAGCTCCATGGGCCGGCAGAGCTCGTCAAGGGTCAGCGTGAGGCGTTCATCGCCTTCATGCGCGGGATCAGCCCTGATCGGACACCCTGAGCCCGGGCTTCCAGCCCCTAGAACGCGCGAGGCCGGCGTCGCCGCCGGCCTCCTCGCCCGCTCCCTGGGCCCGCCTCAGTCACCGTCGACCGCCGCGGCGGGGGTCACGCGACGGTGATGCGACGCCGCTCCGTCTTGTGGGTCTTGGGCAGGTGGATCTCCAACATGCCGTCCGCGAACTCGGCGCGGGCCTTCTCGAAGTCCACCTCCTCCGGCAGCCGCAACGTACGGCTGAAGCTGCCGCGGGCGATCTCGGAGCGGAAGTATTCGCCCTCTCCCTTCTTCTCCTCACGGCGACGCTCGCCGCGGATGGTGAGCATTTGACCGCTCAAGTCGACCTCAAGGTCCTTCTTCTCGACCCCCGGGACCTCCGCGCGCACCAGGAGCTCGTCCTCGCGGTCGATCAGGTCGACCCGCGGCGCGGTCATCTCGAAGGTCTCACCGAGCCCCGCCCATTCCGGCCAGCTCTCCCGGAACGGGCGCAGCCAGCCGCGATGGAACAGGGCGTCAAAGAGGCGATCCATCTCGTCGAAGAGGTGCAGCTCACGCCGCGGGACCGCCTCCATCAGCTCTTTGCGTTTGCTTGTCATGGCAGTCCTCCATTGGTCTCACATCCTAATAAAAATCTAGACCATGGGGCCCTCTCCGTCAAGGGCGGAGACTAGTCGAATCTCTTTTGTTTCATCGGGTTAACTGATTCTTTTGGGTATTCGTTGGAGACCTGCGGCGGGGCACGACGGTTGGCTCGAAGCGCCACACCCGAAGATCCCAGCGGTGCTCGGCGGCGCTCAGGATCAGGCACGAGGGGCCGCCGTAGGTGCGCTCGCGGCCAGCCGCTCCGGGGTTGAGTATCCAGGGCGCGGCGTCGCGATCGGTCACCAACCGGTGGCTGTGGCCATAGAGGACGGCCCGGGCTAGCGGAAAGCGGCGGCGCAGCCGCTCGTGTCGCTCCCGGGCCGGGGTCTGATGACCGTGGATCACCACCAGCGTCCCGCCCGGTAGCTCCAGCTCGGCCTGCTCGGGGATGGCCGCGAGCAGGTCGCGCTCCTCCTCCGGCCACTTGCGCGGTAGGTCGTTGTTGCCGACCACCGCGACCACCCGCCCCCCGCGCGGCTGCAGGCAGGCGAGTACGCCGGCATTGCCGATGTCGCCCCCGTGTACGGCGATGTCGCAACCGCTCACCAACTCCAGCACCCGCGGGTCGATCCGGCCGTGGGTGTCGGAGAGCAGGGCGACGCGGATCATGGCGGGCGCCTGGTGCTAGGTCATCGTGAGAACGAGCTTGCCCCGGGTGTGGCCCTCCTCGATCAGGCGGTGCGCGTCGGCGGCCTGCTCCAGCGGGAAGGTCCGGGACACCTGGATGCGCAGCTCGCCGCGGTCGATCCACTCGCCGCAGCGGCGCAGGATCTCACCCTGGTGGGCGCGCGCCTCCGGCAGGTCGCGGAGCATCGGGGTCAGCATCAGCTCGAAGCCGATGCGCAGGTTGCGGTTGCGCGCCTCCTTCCAGTCGACCTCGGGTCCGGGGTCGAGGATGGTCACAAGGTCCCCGTAGTGGGCCATCGCCGGAAGGGTCCGGCGGAAGACCTCGGGACCGACGGTGTCGAGGGCGACGTCCACCCCGCGACCCTCGGTCCAGGCCAGCACGGCCTCGACCAAGTCCTCCTCGCGGTAGTTGACGGCGAACTCGGCCCCGAGGTCGTGGACGAGCTCGGCCTTCCCCGGTCCGCTGACCGTGGTGCCGACCCGGGCCCCGGCGAGGCGCGCGAGCTGGATGGCGACATGGCCCACGCCCCCGGCCCCGGCGTGGACCAGCACCGTCTGGCCGGCGCTGAGACGGGCGCGGTCATAGAGCGCCTCCCAGGCCGTGATGAGCACCAGGGGCGCCGCGGCGGCGTGCACGAAGTCGAGCGACTCGGGCTTGGGCTGGGCGATCAGCTCGTCGACCACCGCGTACTCGGCATAGTTGCCCTCGGGTCCCCCCAGGCCGCCGTGGCAGAACCAGACCGCGTCGCCAGGGCGGAAGCGTGTGACCGCCTCGCCGACGGCCTCGACCACCCCGGCCCCATCGCAGCCGAGGACCGCCGGCAGGCCATTCGGCACCAGCACCCCACGGCTGCGCAGCTTGGTGTCCACCGGGTTGACGCCCGCGGCCACGAGGCGCACGAGGAGCTCGGTCGGGCGGGTCGGCTCCGGCCGTGGGCGCTCCACCAACTGCAGGACATGGGGCGCCCCGGTCTCGCGGATCTCGATCGCTCTCATCGCCTTGTCTCCTTCGGTTGCCAGCCTATGCTCTAGGTGAGTTTGGACGACGCTGACCCAAAAAGGTCGCGTGCCCCGTCTCGACGAGATCAAGGATGGGCCGCGGGCCACCAGACCACAACCCCATGAGCCCTGCGCAGTGGCAGATCGACGGCCCAGCGGACCCCGGGCCGACCCTGGTGCTGGCGCACGGGGCGGGCCAGGACATGCGCTCGGAGTTTCTCGACACCATCGCCACCGGCCTTGCTGCGGCTGGGCTGCGCGTCATCCGCTTCCGCTTTCCCTACATGGCCCAGATGGCCGCCGGCGGTCCGCGCCGGCCGCCCGACCGCATGCCTGTGCTAATCGCGGCCTGGAACCGGGTGATCGACGACCTGCTGGCCGCGGGCACCGACCCTTCCCGGCTCCTGATCGGTGGGAAGTCCCTGGGCGGGCGGATGGCGAGCCTGATCGCCCAGCCTCGCGGGGTGGCGGGTCTGGTCTGCCTGGGCTACCCCTTCCACCCGCCGGGCCGCCCCGAGCCGGCGCGGATCGCGCACCTGCGCGAGCTTTCCGTGCCCACCCTGATCTGCCAGGGGACGCGGGACCCATTCGGCACGCCGGACGAGGTGGCAGGCTATGCTTTGAGTCGGATGATTGAGATCACCTGGATCGAGGACGGCGAGCACAGCTTCCGCCCGCGCAAGGGTTCGGGGCGGACCTGGGAGGGCAACCTGCGGGCCGCGACCGCTGCGGTCGCGGCCTTCGCCAACGCGCAAACCTCGCCGGGGTAAGCGGTGTACCTTGAGCAGAACGGGGGAGGGCGGGCATGCAGATCGAGCATTGGGATGCGCAGCGCGACGGCCCGCTCAGCGAGGTCAGCATGCGCCGCAAGCTCAGCGAGCGCGGCTACCAGGTGACCCGCTACACCTACCCGCCGGGGACCTGGTTTCCGGAGCACGACCACGGCGTCGATAAGATCGACGGCGTGCTCTCCGGGCGCCTGCGCGTCAGCATGAACGGTGCCAGCCAAGTGCTCGGGCCCGGCGACCTGGTGGTGGTGCCCAAGCACGCCTTTCACAGCGTCGAGGTGGTCGGCGACCAGCCGGTCGTCAGCCTCGATGCGGTGCGGCCGTCCTAGCGGCCCGCCGGTTATTTTCACGACCAATAGGCAGGAGAGCAGCACCCATGGCAACCCATCCGACGAGCGGCGGCCAACCCAGAGCAGCGGCGTCCAGCGATCCGATCGCGGATCTCCAGATGCGTCTCGCCTATCAGGACGATGACATCCGTCAGCTCAACGCCGCGGTCGTCCGCCAGCAGGAGGTAATCGACGGCCTCCAGCGCGAGGTCGGCCGCCTGCGCGAGCTGGTCGAGACCCTGGCCTCACCGCCGGCCGAGCCCTCAGGGGACGAGCCGCCTCCGCACTATTAGGAAGACGCTGATTGTTTGCCATCCCTGGCAAGGATCAGCACGGGGCATCCCGGCCCGCGCGCGAAACGCTGAGTCTGTCAGCGTTGGCCTAGGCGGCGGCCTCGGGTCAATCGCGCTCGAACAGATCGAGCTGGCTCCCGGGCGGGCGGGGCGGCCGAAAACGCCCGGCGTCGAGGTCCCAGCCGGCGTCCTGCCGGGTGAGGCCGAGCCGCCGGGCCGCCAGCTCGAAGCGCCGTTCGAGCAGGGCTGCGACCGGCCCGCTGCCGGTGAACCGGGTGCCGAAACGCGGGTCGTTCAAGCGCCCGCCGCGGCAGTCCCGGATCAGGCCGAGCACCTTGGCCGCGCGCCCGGGGTAGTGGGCGGCGAGCCAGTCCTGGAACAGCTCGGCGAGCTCCAGCGGCAGGCGGATCAGCAGACTCCCGGCCCGGGTCGCACCGGCCTCCGCCGCCGCCTCTAGGACCCGCTCCAAGTGGTCGTCGGTGAGCCCAGGGATCACCGGCGACACCAGCACCCCGACGGGAACGCCTGCCTCGGACAGGGTACGGATCACCTCCAGCCGCCGCTGGGGTGAGGCCGCGCGCGGCTCCAGCCGGCGGGCGAGCTGGCCGTCCAGCGTCGTGAGCGAGACCTGAACGGCGGCCAGCCGCTGCTCGGCCATTGGGACCAGCAGGTCGAGGTCGCGCAGGACCAGCGCCGCCTTGGTGGTGATGGCGACCGGGTGGCGCGACTCGGCAAGGACCTGCAAGATCGCCCGGGTGACGCCGAGGCGGCGCTCCACCGGCTGGTAGGGGTCGGTGTTGGCACCGAGCACCAGGGTCGCTGGCCGATAGCCCGGGGCGCCCAGCTCCGCGGCGAGCTGGTGCGCGGCGTCGGGTTTGTAGAAGAGCCGGCTCTCGAAGTCGAGGCCGGGGGAGAGTCCGAGATAGGCGTGGGTCGGCCGGGCATAGCAGTAGATGCAGCCGTGCTCGCAGCCGCGGTAGGGGTTCACCGAGCGGTCGAAGGGGATGTCGGGCGACTGGTTGCGGCTGATGATCGTGCGGCTGGCGTCGATCCCAAGCTGGGTGCGCAGGGGCGGCGCCGGCTCCGCGTCCGCCGGCCAGCCATCGTCGACCGACTCGCGCCGCGCGGCGGCGTAACGGTTGGCGGGGTTGGAGCGGGCGCCGCGGCCAGGGGTTCGGCTCGGGTCGGTCATCGTAGTGTGCGTCTGGCCTCTCTTTTGCTTGGTCTTGGGCGAGCGGCTTCGGCGTCGATGCGACGCCAAGCAGGACCAACTGAGCGAGATGCCAAGATGTTGACCAAGCCGATCTCTCTTTTCGAAGCGGGTGCCCCCGGGGGCCCCTGGGGCGCGGCCCAGGCGCCGGCCGGTCGCGCCGCGGGTGGGCGCGGGGCCGCTTATGCGGGCGCCGTCGTTGCCTTGCTCAGCCGACTGGAGCGGCTGCTGGCGAGCGACATGACCGCGCAACAGCGCATCGCGCTCCTGATGCTGCTCGATCCGCAGATTCTGCCCCTGACCGCGGACCTCGCGAAGCCCGTCGCCCCGTCCCGACAAACGGACGGATCGTGCGGCGCCGGACCGACACTCGAGCAGAGACTGGACCGGCTCGCGGCGAAGAACCTCTCGCGCGGGATCGAGGCCCTCGACCAGTCGCCGCACGCCTACTCCGAGGAGGCGGCGAACCAGCGCTGGTGGCTGGTCAAGCACCTATTCCGCGCCCTGGCCCGGGCGATCGAATACTGCTTCCGCTGGAACCGGTCCTGGCCGCCCGAGGTGTGGAGGCAGTGCCACGACCTGTATTTCTATCTCGTCTCGCGTCCCGATCTGCCGCTGGGCTCGAACTATGACCGCGGCGCCCCCAGGCTCGATCCCCTGACCGAGTACAAACGGCTGCTGCTGCTGGGTCTGGCGCACGAGCGGGTGGCGGCCGAGGCGCGCGCCCTGATCCTGGCCGGCCCGCTGCGGGAGTGGTCCGAGCAGAGCCGTTTGCGCGACCCGAGCGGTTTCGACGGGGCCTTCGGCATTTACGTGGTCGAGATCGCCCGGGATCTCCCGCCCTGGGCCTACCCGGCCGCGCTCGATCCCGGTTTTCGCGGCTGGGTCCTGGAGCCGGCGCCGTCGTTCCTGGAGCGTCTGTGCCTCCGGGGCGATGGTGAGTATCCAACGCCGGTCAGCCCGCTGGATCGAACGATCGGATCGGTCCGCCCAAGGGGCGTCCGGTGCGACGATGGGATATCGCCGGCCGAGCGGCGGGCGCGGGGCTGATGGCCGAGGACAGCATCTGTTACGAGGTCGAGTCCGCGCTCGCCCCCGACGGCGAATCCGGCGATCTCGCGCCCGAGCGCCTGGCCGACTGGATCCTCGAGGTCAAGGCCCAGGGGCTGCGTCAAGCGGTACCAAGGTTCGTTGTCCAGCTTGAGCGCTTGAGCCGCCTCGCCTTGCCGCCGGCACGGCGGGTCGACGCCCTGCGCCTGCTCCTGCGCCCCGTGGTGCTCGTGGCGGCCGCCCTGCCGGAGGCCCCCGAGCCGGGGCGCGTCGCGACCCTCTCGCTGCGCCAGCGTCTCTACTGTCTGCTGGTCAAGAATCTCAAGCAGGCCCTGCACGATCTCGACCGCTCGGCGGCTGCCTTCTCCGTCCAGGCCGAGGTGAGCCGCCGCTGGGTCCTCACCCAACTCTTCCGCCTCCTCGGGCGGCAGATCGAGCACGCGGCCGAGACGACCCGGCCACTACCTCAGGGGACCTGGCGCGAGCTGCACGATCTTTACAGCTACTGGCGCGGGCGCGCCGAGCGCGAGGTCGAGTCCGCGGCCTTGCTCGGGGCGAGCGCCGAAGACCCGGACCAGACCTATCTGCGCCTGCTGCTGCTCGGTCTCGCCGCCCGCCTGGCGGAGGATTCGTCGCTCTCCCCGACGACCTGGGACGACCTGCCGCGCTGGGCGAGCCAGTCACGGCTCGCGGACCCCGAGGCGTATGTCGGCGAGATCAGCCCGTTCATTGTGGAGATCGCGTTGGACGAGCCACCGCGCCAGGTTCCGGGAGTGCTCGCCGCGGCCTTTCACGGCTATGTCCTGGTCACCCCGCCCGAGCTCGGGCGCCCGGCGGCGACGGTGTCCTTCGGCGTGGGCCAAGGATCACCCTGGCCTTTGCGGGCGCCCAGCGGGCCGCGTTGACGACGAGGGCCCCGCCCTGGGTCGGAACGCTCGGGGCCCGTCGATCGCCCGTGCTCGCTGACCGGCCCCCCGGCGGGGGCGGCGAGACAAGCGACATGCCATCGGAAATAATGCTGGCCGCGCAGCGCCGGTCGGGAGAATGCCGTGGGATTCGCCTTGACCTCCTGGCCTGCTCCCGTGCTCAAGACCGGCGATTCCCATGAAGCTCCTCGCTATCGATACTTCCGCGGACGACTGCTCGGCCGCGCTACTGATCGACGGGGAGCTGAACGGGCGCCTGACGCGCGAGCCGCGACGTCACGGCGCGCTCATCCTTACCATGATGGACGAGCTCCTCGCCGAGGCAGGCGTGCCACTCGTGGGGCTCGACGCCCTGGCATTCGGGCGTGGTCCGGGCTCGTTTACTGGGGTGCGCATCGCCGCGGCAGTGGTCCAGGGCGCCGCCTTCGGCGCCGACCTGCCGGTGTTGGGTGTCTCCACCCTGGCCGGACTCGCCCAGGGCCAGCGGCGCCTCCACGGCTCGGAGGCCGTGCTGGCCGCCTTGGACGCCCGGATGGGCGAGCTGTACTGGGGCGCCTTCCGGCTCGACGCGACCGGGCTGATGCGGCTGCAGGGGGAGGAGCAGGTCGCGGCCCCTGGGCAGGTGTGGCTTCCCGACGAGGGGCGCTGGGCCGGAGCGGGCAGCGGCTGGGGCGCTGAGGGCGTCATCTTGATGGATCGTCTCGGGGCACGCCTCGGGCGCGTCGAGCCGGATGCCTTCTGCGACGCCCGCGACCTCGCCCAACTGGCGGCGGCGGAGCTGGCCGCTGGTGGGGGCCTGCCCGCCGAGCGCGCGCTGCCGCGTTATCTGCGCGATCGCGTCACCGCCGTGGCTGGGGGTGGGCGATGAGCGCGCGGGGGCTCATCGGGTCGGTCTTACTGGGATCGCCCGGGCCCGCCGCGGCGCACTTCGAGCCGCTCACGCTCTCGCCTCTCCAGCTCGCGCTGCTGCTCGTCGCGGCCGGGGTGGTGGCCGCGGCGCTGATCGCGCCCATCCTCTACCTGATGCTGCGGCGGATGCGCGAGGTGAGCGGCCGCCTGGAGCAGGATTCCGCGCTGTTGGAGAGCATCGGTGAGGGGCTCTTCATCACCGACGCCGAGCAGCGCATCCTGCGTGTCAACCAGGCCTTCTGCGAGATCACCGGCTATTCGCGCGAGGAGGTCATCGGGCGCACGCCCCGCCTGCTGCGCTCGGGCCGCCACGAGCCCGCCTTCTACCACCAGATGTGGGGGGCGATCTGCAGGGATGGGGTCTGGCGGGGCGAGATCTGGAATCGCCGCCGCGATGGTCAGGTCTACCCCGAGTGGTTGGTGATCACGGCGGTCAAGGACCGCACGGGGCGGGTAGTCAACTACGTCGCGACCTTCTCCGACGTCACCCGCATGAACGAGGCGATGGCTCGGCTGCACCACCTGGCCCACCACAACCCCCTCACCGATCTGCCCAACCGCCTGTTGCTTACCGCCCGACTGGAGCATGCCATCGACCAGGCACGGCGCAGCCAGGGCGGCGTGGCGGTGCTCTTCATCGACCTCGATCGGTTCAAGCAGGTCAACGATACCTACGGTCACGCGGCCGGCGACCGTGTGCTACAGACTGCGGCGCAGCGCCTGAGCCGCCGCCTGCGCAAGGGTGACACCGCCGCGCACCTCGGCGGTGACGAGTTCGTGGTCGTGGTGGAGCAGGTCTATCGACGCAACGCGGTGGCGACGGTCGCCGCCAAGCTAGCGGGGTCGATCGCCCTCCCGGTCGACGATGCCGGGCGGATCGTGAGCCTGAGCGCCAGTATTGGGGTCGCGATCTTCCCCGAGGATGGCGACACCCCCGACCTCTTGATCCGGTGCGCCGACGAGGCGATGTACCGGGTGAAGGCCGCGGGCGGTGGCGATATCGCCTTCTACCAAGACCCGCCGGAGCCCCGGCATGCGGTCGCCGCGGGATGCTGAGCGGGGCAGAGCGGGTGAGTCAGCGATGGGGATGGCCGCCGGGCTTCTCATGCCGACAATGTCGGCGGATACAGCTCAGGACGTAATGCACCAAGGTCCCGCCGACGAGGACGAAGACTAGCAGGCTCCCCGCCATCCGCTCGATCGTGTCGAACTGGGAATACGTAAGCGTCAGCCAGGTGATGAACGTGCAGAGGCCCGCGACGAAGAAGGCCATCAGGAAGGGCCAGGGCGAGCGACCGCATTCCCGGCAGAGTTTCATCGCGAGACTCCTCATGGTGGATTGTTCTTGCCCCGCGGTGCAGCCCCGGGGTCGCAGGCTCAGTTTAGACCGTCAGGCGGGGGGAAGCTCATTGAGGATCGTCAGCCCGAGCCCCGCGCCATGATCCGCGATTCGACGGCCGACCGGTGGTACATGATCGAGGCGATCGCGCTCGCACGGCGCAGCGTGGAAGAGGGTGCAGGCGGTCCGTTCGGAGCCCTGTTGGTACGGGACGGACGCGTACTCGGGCGGGGGCGCAACCGCGTGGTGGCCGACTGCGACCCGACGGCGCACGCCGAGGTGCTGGCCATTCGGGAGGCCTGCGTCGCGCTCGGGGTCTTCCATCTGGCGGGCGCCACCCTCTACGCGAGCTGCGAGCCCTGCCCCATGTGTCTCGCCGCCGCGCATTGGGCGCAGTTGGCCAGGGTAGTCTATGCCGCCGAGGCGGCGGATGCGGCGGCACTCGGTTTCGCCGACGGGGCGATCCGCGACATCCTCGCCGGACGCGCCGAGGACCGGATGATGCCCCGCGCCCAGATGATGCGAGCCGAGGCCCTAGAGGTCTTTCGGTTGTGGCGGCAGAGCCCCCTGCGGGTCCCTTACTAGGGCCGAGGAGCGGGCCCATGACCCCCGATCGGCCACGAGTCGGCGCGGAGGACCCGCGCCGGCTGCTCCTGGAGGTCTTTGCGCGCGCCCTCGCAGCGGTCGACGGAAGGACCTGCGTCGAGCGGGCGCTCAGCCAGCGTGGTTTCGCGGGGCCGGTGCATCTGATTGCGATCGGCAAGGCCGCGGGGGCGATGGCAGAGGGGGCGTGCGCGGCCCTCGGCGATGCCGTCACCGGTGGGCTGGTGATCGCCAAGCCCGGGCACCTCGATCCCGGACGTCTCGCCCGGCATGGCCTGGTGGGTTTGACCGGCGGCCATCCCCTGCCCACGGCGGAGAGCCTCGCCGCGGGACAGCGGCTGCTCACGACCCTCGCCGAGACGGGCGACAGGTCGCTGCTGTTCCTGATCTCCGGCGGGGCCTCGAGCCTGGTGGAGGTCCCCGCGGCCGGACTCGGGCTCGCCGAGCTCGCGCAGGCCAACCGCTGGCTGCTCGGGAGCGGGCTCGCCATCGCCGAGATGAATGGGGTGCGCAAGGCACTCTCGCGGCTCAAGGGCGGCGGCCTGCTCGCCTGCCTGGGGGGCCGCCCGGCGCGGGCGCTGGCGATCTCCGACGTGCCGGGCGATGATCCGGCGGTGATCGGCTCGGGGCTGTTGGTCCCCGATCCGGATCTTGCGGCGCGGGCGCGGTGCCTGGACCTGCCGGTTTGGCTGCGAGACTGGGTCCGGCGAGGGCTGGCCGAGCGGCCCCCGCCAACGGATCAGGGCCCAGAGATCGAGCTGGTCGCCACCCTCGCCCAGGCCAGGCGTGCGGCCGTGGACGCGGCAATCGGGCTCGGGCTCGCGGCGCACGACCACGATGCCCTGGTCGTCGGGGATGCCGCCAAGCGTGGCCGAGACCTGGCGCGGGCGTTGTGCGCGGGGCCGGCGGGGGTGCATGTCTGGGGCGGTGAGACCACCGTGCGGCTGCCGCGGGAGCCGGGTCGCGGCGGCCGCAACCAGCATCTCGCCCTGGCCGCGGCGCTGGAGCTCTCCGGACGGCCCGGGTGCTGGCTGCTCAGCGCCGGCACCGACGGCACCGACGGGGCGACCGAGGACGCCGGGGCCTTGGTCGACGGCACCACGGTCGAGCGCGCCGCGCAGGACGGCTTGGATGCGCGGGATGCCCTGCGGCGGGCGGACTCAGGGACCCTGCTCGCCGCGACCGGCGACCTGATCTCCACCGGACCGACTGGGACCAACGTTATGGACCTGATGATCGGGCTGCGCCGATGAGCGATCCCTCGCCGACCGACCTCTTCGCTGCCGCCGAGACCTGTCTACGTGCGGCGGACCCGCTGGAGAAGGCAGGGCTCACGGCCGAGGCCGCGGCGTGCTGGGAGGCCGGTGCGTTGACCCTCGACGAGACCAGGCCCACGGGCGCGCTCGAGGAGCCCGGTCGCCCAGCGCGGCCGGTGCTGGTGCACCCGCGCGACCTGCCGCGGCGCGGGCTGGGGACGGTCGAGGGTCGCGCGGCCCTGATCCACGCCGTCGCGCACATCGAGTTCAACGCCATCAACCTGGCCTGGGACGCGGTCTGGCGCTTTCGCGGGCTCCCACTCGACTATTACGGCGACTGGATACGGGTCGCGGCCGAGGAGGCCTACCACTTCGGGCTGATGTGCGAGCGGCTCCAGGCGCTCGGCTACGACTACGGCGACTTCGCCGCGCACGACGGGCTTTGGGCGATGGCCCGCCGCACCGCCGATGACCCCCTGGCGCGCATGGCGCTGGTGCCGCGGGTGATGGAGGCCCGCGGGCTCGACGTCACGCCGGGCATGATCGAGCGCTTTCGAGCCGCGGGCGACGAGAACACCGCCGGTCGGCTCGGCGTCATCTTGCGCGACGAGGTGGGACACGTCGCGGCCGGGAGCCGCTGGTTTCGCCACCTGTGCGCCGAGCGCGGACTGCCGCCCGAGGCGACCTATTTCGCGCTGCTCGAGACCTTCCTCGGGGGCGAGGTCCGCGGACCGATCAACCGCGCCGACCGGCTGAGGGCCGGCTTCGACGAGGCCGAGCTGGACCGCCTCGCGGAGCTCATCCAGCCGCGGACCCAGGTCTAGGTCAGGGTCTCGCGGCGAATCCCCGCGTCCGAGACCACCAGGACCTCGCCGCGGTCCTCGTGCCAGTCGGCGAGCACCAGCCGGCTGGCGGGCTGCCCGTCGAGCGCGAAGGCGTGATCCGCCGGGCGGTGGGTGTGTCCGTGGATGAGCCGCTGGGCCCCGTATCGGCGCATGCGTCGCTCCACCTCCGCCTGATTCACGTCCATGATCGCCTCGGCCTTGAGCGCTGTGGCCGCACCGCTGCGGCGGCGGTAGTCGGCCGCAATCGCCCGCCGCCGGGCCAGCGACTTCCAGAGGAAGAGGCGCTGCACCAGCGGGTTGCGCACCTTGTGCCGGAAACGTTGGTAGGGGACATCGTCGGTGCAGAGCAGGTCCCCGTGCATGAGCAGGGTTGGGACTCCGGCCAGCTCGGCGAGGTGGGGGTCGCGGAGCAGGGTGCAGCCCGTCTCGCGCGCAAAGCGCCGGCCAATCAGGAAGTCACGGTTGCCGTGCATCAGCAAGCAGGCCGCCCCGCTCGCGGTCAGGTCGCGTAGTGCGGCGCGGAGCTCGGGGTAGGGCGGGCCATCGTCATCGTCACCGATCCAGGCGTCGAAGAGGTCGCCGAGGATGTAGACGCGCTCGGCCCGGCGCGCGCGGCCTTCAAGAAAGTTCAGGAAAAGCCGGATCGTCGCCGGGCACTCGGGGGCGAGGTGGAGATCGGCGATGAAGAGCGACTCGCCCACTGCGGGCTCGGGCCGGGCCGCGCCTGGGCGCGGCGGTCTCGGGCTGGTCAGTCGACGATCTCGGCCTTCTCGATCACCACGTCCTCGACCGGGACGTCCTGGTGCCCGTGACGGCTTCCGGTACGCACCCCTTTGATCTTCTTCACCACGTCAATCCCATCGGTCACCCGGCCGAAGACGCAGTAGCCCCAGCCGTCCTGCCCGGGGTAGTCGAGGAAGCCGTTGTCCTTCACGTTGATGAAGAACTGCGAGCTGGCCGAATGGGGTGCGTTGGTGCGCGCCATGGCAATGGTGCCGGCGCTGTTCTTGAGGCCGTTGTTGGCCTCGTTCTGGATCGGTGCGCGGGTCGGCTTGGGGATGAAGTCCGGGGTCATTCCGCCGCCCTGGATCATGAAACCGTCGATGACGCGATGGAACAGGGTCCCGTCGTAGTGGCCGTCACGCACGTACTGCTCGAAGTTGGCGCAGGTGATGGGGGCCTTGTCGGCATCGAGCTCGATGAGGATGTCGCCGTGATTGGTGTTGAGCTTGATCATGAGGTCTCCGGGGCGCTGGGGTCAGTCGGTGACGCGGCTGGCGCGTTGGATGACGATGGGGGTGTTGGGCACGTCTTGCATCCCCGCGCGCATCCCAGTCGGCTCGCCCGCGATGGCGTCGACCACCTCCATGCCCGAGATCACCCGCCCAAAGACCGCGTAGCCCCAGCCCTGCGGGCTCTTGCCCTTGTGGTTGAGGAACTCGTTGTCCTTGAGGTTGATGAAGAACTGGGAGGTGGCGGAGTGCGGGTTGCTGGTCCGGGCCATGGCGAGGGTGCCACGGTCGTTCTTGAGTCCGTTGTCGGCCTCGTTCTGGATCGGCGCGCGGGTCTCCTTGCGGTCCATCTGCTCACCATAGCCGCCGCCCTGGATCATGAAGTCCGGGATGACGCGGTGGAAGATGGTGCCGTCGTAGAAGCCGGCATCGACGTAGCCGAGAAAGCCCTCAACGCTCTTGGGGGTCTTCTCGGCATCGAGCTCGACGGTGATGGTCCCCTTGCTCGTCTCGAGCAGGACGCGGGGGTTGTCGGCGAGGGCGGGCGTAGCGCTGGCCACGAGGGCGAGCAACAGCCCGGCAAGGGTTGGGCGCATGGTGTGACTCCGTTAGCGACGAGATGGACGTGGCATCTTAACCAAAACCGGGAAATCCCCCGGCTCTGCCGGGGGACTGAAAGAGTTTGACAGTTACGGGAGTCCACCCAGGAAACTCCGGGTTGTGAGCCGCCAAGCACACAACTACGGAGAATCCCGATGGACGAGTCGGAGAGCCTAAGTCACTCGAAATGGGAGTGCAAATACCATCTCGTGTTCATCCAGGGCTCCGTCAAGGTCGCCGCCAGTCGCCTGAGCTGAAAGTAGTTCCCGCGAGTACTGACAATTTCGCCGCGATTGGTTTACAAACGTCGCCATGGTCGGCGAGA
>JALOTB010000059.1 GCA_025458165.1 Chromatiaceae bacterium
TTGGTCTTTGACTACCTGCGCATGACCGCCAACTCTCAGCGCCCGCCGCGACCCCGCCCGATCCCCACAGGCCTAACTCGGTAGAACGGATTTGCCCTGAGAGGAGAACCTTTGTGCCCCAGCGCGTTCACCGCTTGGCGGTAGAATGTCGCTCCCGCCGGGTCGAGTCGCTCCGGCGCCATCGAGTGGGGAGGAGATGCGATGAGACCTTGGCTGATATCGATGCTGTTGTTGCTCTCGAGTGTTGCTGGCGCCTGGGCGGGCGACAATCTGCAGGCATTCCCGCCGGCCGAGGCGGGCCAGGTGCGCTATGTCCTGGAGCTGCCGGCGAAGGATGAGGAGTCGGATTTCAGGGTTGAGCTGCTGGTGGGCAAGACCGTCGAGACCGATCCGCACAACCGCTACTTCTTCGCTGGCCGGATCGAGGAGGAGACCATCGAGGGCTGGGGTTTTACCCGCTTCGTAGTGAGCACCCTGGGCCCCATGGCCGGGACGTTGATGGCCGTGGACCCTGACGCCCCGAAGATCGAGCGTTTCATTACGCTGGGCGGCGAGCCCTTCCTGATCCGCTACAACAGCCGGCTGCCCGTCGTCGTCTACGTCCCCGAGGGGGTCGAGGTGCGCTACCGGATCTGGAGCGCCGAGCCGCATATCATGCCCATGAAACGGGGTTGAGTAACGTAGGGCGGGATGCGCTTCGCTTTCCCCCTACTTGAAGTCAAGGACGCGGGTCAAAGACGATTACGCCATCACTCCCCAATTCGACATAACCGCGGCTTACGGCAAGTATCTCGGTCAGCCCGTCCCAATGCTTTTCGAACAGTTCCAGTAAGGCGTCGTTCGACAAGTTGCCCCGGGGTGACCCGAATCAGGCGGGAAGGAGCCCCGGTCAGGAAGTGGCTGTCGCGGAAGTCGGTTTCCTTCGTGATGAGGATCATTCGGTTGGCATCAGCGAATGCGGCAACTGCGGCATCTTTCGTCACCGAGCCGTCGAGGATTCCATTGACGTGAGTCGCGTCGACGCCGCGCTGCCGTAGCCAGTTTACGAGCCTGTACGGCAGGTGGACGTCGCAAAGGACTTTCATCAGGCCACGCGCCGCAGCGGCTCGCCAGAAACCAGCAGCCGGGCGTAGTGGAGGCAGGCCAATATGTCGTCCCGCTCGAGCTCCGGGTGGTCGGCGACGATCTCGTCAATCCCCATACCAGAGGCGACCAAGTCGATGGTGACTTCCACCGGCCAGCGCATGTGGCGTACGCAAGGCTTGCCGTGGCAGATGTCGTGGTCGAGGGTGATGCGGCTCAGGTCTGCCATGTCGGGACCTCGGGGTCGATTAGGCCAAGGGATTACTTGGCGAGTATAGGCGGGCACAGGTGAACGAGCTACGTTCGCCCGGAGTTCCACAAGTGCCTGTTGTGCCGATGGTTCGGGCCCCAGCATGGTGTCGGCTCGGGGGCGTTGGTAGCGAGAAGGCGGCCCGTGCGACCTCCACGATGCCGGGCACTGTCGCGTCGTCGCGGGATGACGGGACGCGCTTTGCTTTCCCGCCCTACCTGCGCTTCGCTAGCGTGGGACGCGGGGCATGCGAAACGGCAGGAGGATCTGGACCCAGGCGGAGGCGAAGCGGTCGAGCTCGACGCTCTCGTGGAAGGTCTCGACGCTGCGGCCGAGGAGGCCGGTGCGCACCAGGGAGCGGGCGTAGAACGGGGTGTCCTCGAGCGTCTGGGTGACCTGCGCCTGGGCCTGCGGCTCGCAGCGGATGCCGCGCGGGATGCGCCAGATGCCGGTGGTCGGCAGCGGCGCCCGGGGCGGGGCGGGGAGCTCCTCGATCTCGCCGCGCCGGTCGACGCGGAGCGCCAGGACCTCGCTCCGGCCGTCGCGCGCGCTGGTGTCGTAGAGGATCAGGGTCCCGTCGTCGACGGCCGCCCGTGACCAGTCCCAGCGGCGGAACCCCTGCTCCAACGGCTCGTTGCCGGAGTTCATGTCGTGGTAGCCGGTGCCGGACCAGCGCAGTGCCGGTTGGCGAAGCTCCACCTCGACCCGCGCGCTGGGGGCGATGGGCCACCAGCGATGGCGGCCCTTGGGGTCGATGGCGAAGTCGCGGGTGGTGACGGCCTTGGGGTAGATCCGCACCTCGCCGCGCACCGGGCGCGGGATGGGGGCGGCGATCTCGTCGATCTCGACCCGCAGGCAGTCGCCGTCGAAGGAGACCGCGCTCGGGCCGATCTGCAGCCGTTCCGGCGACTGGTGGAGTGCGGCGCGGCCGCGCTCGGTCATGGCCCAGCGGCGGCCGCGCTCGCCGTAGAGCGCGACGTTGAGCGCGCAGTGCTCGCGCGGGTCGGCGGCCCTTCGACGCCGCGCCCAGGCGTAGTAGGGCGAGAAGACGCTGCCGACGAAGGCGATCAGCGTGATCCCCTGGCGGCCGTCGTCGCTCAGGGCGTCGACGTACCACCAGACATAGCCGCCGGGGTCGGGCGTCAGGTCGAAGCCAGGTCCTCGATCACGCACGAGGCGGCCAAGCGCCCCGAGATCGCCGCCATCGGCACGCCCGCCCCCGGGTGGGTGCTGCCGCCCGCCAGATACAGGCCCGGGATGCGGCTGCGCGATCCCGGTCGCGTAAACGAGGCCTGCCAGCCGTGGGAGGCCTGGCCATAGAGCGCCCCACCGGTCGCCGGGAAGAGCTCCGCGAAGCGCGCGGGGGTCGTCACCAGGCTCTGGTGCGGGTCGCGCCGGACCTTGAGGCCGCAGCGCTCGAGGAGTGAGAAGGTCCGCTCGGCGCATTGCTCGATCTCGCTGGCAGAGGGTGGGCGGGTGTCGCCGGTCGCCGGGGCGTTGACCAGGCAGAGCAGCCGCTCGGGCTGCCCCTCCGGCCAGTCGCCGCGGTCGCCCCGGTCCTGGGCGCAGATGTAGACGGTCGGTATGGTCGGCAAGCGCCCGGCTCGGAAGATGGCCTCGAACTCCGCCGCGTAGTCGCTGGAGAAGAACACCGTATGGCGGACCAGGGGGAAGCCCTCGGTCGGAGCGACCAGGTTCCAGGTGAGCGCCGAGAGCGAGCGCGTGCCGAGCGCCGATGGCGCGACCGCACGGCGGGCGTCGGCCCCGAGCCGACCGCCGGCGAGCGCGGCGATGTCGCCGTTGAAGATCAGCGTGCCGGCCTCGACCCGCTCGCCCGAGTCCAGACGCACCCCGCGGGCGCGGCGGTCCTTGATCAGGACCTCGGCCACCGGCGCCCGGTAGTGGATCCGCGCACCCAGTCCATCGGCGACCTGCGCCATTGCCTGGGCCAGGCGGTGCATCCCGCCCTCCACCAGCCAGACCCCCTCCTGCTCGACGTGCGCGATCAGCATGAGCGTGGCGGGGGCGAGGAAGGGCGAGGACCCGCAGTAGGTCGCATAGCGGCCGATGAGCTGGCGGAGCCGCGGGTCGGTGAAACGCCGGCTGAGGACCGACCAAAGGGTCGCGAACGGCTTGATGCGCCAGAGGTCGCCGAGTCCGCCGGGTCCGACCCGCCCCACCAGCCCGACCGGGGAGGGGCGGTGGGCGCGGATGTAAGGCGCCTCGAGGGTCCGGTAGATCCCCGCCGCCTCCTGACAGAACTCGAGATAGCGCTGGCCCTCGCCGGGTCCGGAGAAGGCCGAGATGGCGTCGGCCGTCCGCGCGCGGTCGGCGAAGAGATCGAGCCGGCCGCCGTCCTCCCAGGCGTGACGGGCGAGGACCTCGATCGGCTTGAGCCCGACCTCGGCGGCGAGCTCGGTCCCGGCGGAGGCGAACAGCTCCTCCAGCACCCAGCGCATGGTGAAGACCGTTGGACCGGCGTCGAGTCGGGCGTCGCCGATGGCGACCTCGCGCATCTTGCCGCCGGGGGCCCCGGAGCGCTCGAAGACCTCGACCGCGACCCCGCGGGCGGCAAGCTCGATGGCGCAGGCGAGGCCGCCGATCCCGGCCCCGACGACGATGGCGCGTGATCTGGCTGAGTGGCTGGACATGGGCAGGTCGGGTTCGTGGAAGGTCGAGGGTCGGCAAAGGAAAGCGATGGGGCAGGGCCTCTCCGCCGGACCCGGCGACCCCAGCGGCCAGTCGGTGCACGGCCGCGCCGGGGCCTTCTTCGGTTGACGGGGGCGGCTGTAATGTCTATTTTACATGACACAAACGGCTGTCAATCAAAAACTACACAACCGGCCTCGCAGGGGGTGCCATGGATCCCGTCTTGCGCATCGAGCTCGCCCTGGAGGAGGCCCTGGATTCGGCCCGCGGACCGGGTTGTCCGCCGGGGCTGCGCCAGGCCATGCACTACGCCGTCTTCCCCGGCGGGGCACGGGTGCGCCCGCGGCTCTGCCTCGCCGTTGCCTGGGCCTGCGGCGACGGCGACCCCGCGAGCAGCGATGCCGCGGCGGCGGCCATCGAGCTGCTGCACTGCGCCTCCCTGGTCCATGACGACCTGCCCTGCTTCGACGACTCGCCGACCCGTCGCGGACGCCCCTCGGTGCACTCCGCCTTCGGCGAGCGCCTGGCGGTGCTGACCGGCGACGCACTGATCGTGCTCGCCTTCGAGATCCTTGGCCGGCGCATCTCCGCCTCGCCGCGCGCGACCGGCGAGGTCATGGCGACCATCGCCGCGAGCGTCGGCGCCCCCACCGGGATCTGCGCGGGTCAGGCCTGGGAGTGCGAGACCGAGATCGATCTCGCCGAGTACCACCGAGCCAAGACCGGTGCCCTGTTCATCGCCGCGGCCGTGGCCGGGGCCCAGTCGGTGGGAGCCCCTTGCGGGCCCTGGCGGCTGGTGGGCGAACGCCTGGGCGAGGCCTACCAGGTGGCGGACGACCTCGGCGATGCCACCGGGCTGCGCCAGGATCTCGGCAAGCCGATTGGCCTCGACGGCGCCAAGGGACGGCCCAACGCGGCCATTCAGCTCGGTGTGCTCGGGGCGGTGCACCGGCTCAAGGACCTGGTGGCGAGCGCCGTCGAGGCCGTCCCGGCCTGTCCCGGTGCCCCCCAGCTTCGTGCCCTGATCGCCGCCGAGTCGCAACGGATACTCCCCGCCGAGCTCGCGCGGCTCGCGGCATGAGCCCCGCCGGCCGGCCCGCGCCGGCCGAGGTCGCCGTGCTGACGCCCTCCGCCGATCGCCGCCTGGGTCTGGGGGCCCGCTGGCTCGCCCTGCGCAACCGGCTCCTCGCCAGCCCCGGCTTCCAGCGCTGGGCCTCGGCCTTCCCGCTCACCCGGCCCATCGCCCGCCGTCGTGCCCGCGAGCTCTTCGACCTCTGCGCCGGCTTCGTCTATTCGCAGATCCTCTATGCCTGTATCGATGCCCGGCTCTTCGAGCGCCTGGCCGACGGGCCGCGTCGCCTCGATCACCTGGCGGCCGACCTCGGACTCACCGAGGCGGCGGCCTCGCGCCTGCTCAAGGCCGCCGCGAGCCTTCGGCTGGTCGAGCCGATCGGCCAGGGGCGCTACGCCCTCGGCGAGCTCGGCGCCGCCCTGCTCGGCAACGGCGGGATCAGCGAGATGGTGCGCCACCACCGCATGCTCTACCGCGACCTCGACGACCCCATGGCCCTGCTGCGGGGCGAGCGTCCCCAAGGCGGCCTGGGCGCCTACTGGGCCTACGCCGAGAGCGCCCGGCCGGGTGATCTGGACCAGACACACACCACCGGCTATACGGACCTGATGGCGGCCTCCCAAGGGCTGCTCTCGGGGGACCTGCTCGACGCCTACCCGCTGCGCGACCGCCGCTGTCTGCTCGACATCGGCGGCGGGAACGGGGCCTTCCTCGCGGCGGTGGCGGCGCGCTGGCCGCACCTCCAGCTCAAGCTCTTCGATCTGCCCTCGGTGGCCGAGCAGGCACGCCAGCGCTTCGCGCGGGAGGCGATCGCCCCGCGCGCCCAGGCCTTCGGCGGCGACCTTTTCCATGACCCCCTCCCCGAGGGCGCTGACTGCGGCTCCCTGGTGCGGGTGATCCACGACCACGACGACGACCCGGCGCTCGCGATCCTCAAGGCGGCCCGCCGCGCCCTGCCGAGCGGCGGGGTCCTCCTCCTCGGCGAGCCCATGTCCGGCACCCCCGGGGCCGAGCCGATTGGGGACGCCTATTTCGGCTTCTATCTGCTGGCGATGGGGAGCGGGCGTCCGCGCACGGCGGAGGAGCTGACGGCCATGCTGCGCGAGGCCGGATTCGACCGGGTGCGCGAGGTGCCCACCCGTCGTCCGCTGTTGACGCGCCTCCTGGTCGCCTATGTCAATTAGCGTTGACATTTATGATAGTCAGTCTAGACTGACACTAGCTGCGGGTCAGGCCCGCGGCCGGTCATCCCCCACCCAGGACCGAGCGCCCCTGTGAACCTCAGCGCCACCGCCGTGGTCTTCGCCCAGCCTGGGCAGCTCAGGCTCGAGCGGCTCGCGCTCACCCCGCCGGGGACCGAGGACCTGGTGGTCGACATCAGCTACAGCGGCATCAGCACCGGCACCGAGCGCCTGCTCTGGACCGGGCGCATGCCGAGCTTCCCCGGCATGGGCTATCCGCTGGTCCCGGGCTACGAGTCTGTCGGCCGGGTCGTGGCCGCGGGCGAGCGTGCCGGGCTCGCCGTCGGCACCTCGGTCTTCGTGCCCGGCGCGAGCTGCTACGGCACGGTTCGCGGGCTCTTTGGGGGCGCCGCCTCGCGGTTGGTGGTGCCGGCGAGCCGGGTCGTGCCGATCGCCGACGAGGTCGCCGAGCAGGGCGTCCTGCTGGCGCTCGCCGCGACCGCCTACCACGCCTTCGACCGCCCACGAGGGCGGCTGCCGCAGCTCATCGTCGGTCACGGCGTGCTCGGCCGGCTGCTCGCGCGGCTCACCCTGACCCTCGGCGGGCCCCCGCCGGTGGTCTGGGAGACCAACCCGGCGCGTCGCGCCGGCGCCCTCGACTACCCGGTGATGGACCCCGACGCCGACCCGCGCCAGGACTACGGGGCCGTCTACGACGTGAGCGGCGACTCGGGTCTCCTCGACCGCCTGATCGCCCGGCTCGCCCCCGGCGGTGAGGTCGTCCTCGCCGGTTTCTACAGCGAGCCGCTCGGTTTCGCCTTCGCGCCCGCCTTCCTGCGCGAGGCGCGTATCCGGGTCGCCGCCCAGTGGCGGCCGGGGGACCTGGCCGAGGTCAAGCGGCTGGTCGAGGCGGGGGCGCTCGGGCTCGACGGCCTGATCACCCACCGGCAGCCGGCCGAGGCCGCCGAGACCGCCTACCGCACCGCCTTCGGTGATCCGGGCTGCCTGAAGATGATCCTCGACTGGAGGGGGACGGCGTGAGCATCCGCATCGGACAGGTCGACGGCGCCCGCGCCGAGCGCGACCTCGACGAGGGGCAGGGCGGCTTCGGCGGGGCCGGCCGGCACACCCAGATCATCGCGGTCTACGGCAAGGGCGGCATCGGCAAGAGCTTCACCCTCGCCAACCTCTCCTACATGCTGGCGCATCAGGGCAAGAAGGTCCTGCTGCTCGGCTGCGACCCCAAGAGCGACACCACCACGCTGCTCTTCGGCGGGCGTGCCTGCCCGACCATCATCGCCACCGCCGCGGCCAAGAAGGCGGCCGGCGAGCCGTTGCAGATCGGCGACGTCTGCTTCAAGCGCGACGGGGTCTTCGCGATGGAGCTCGGCGGGCCCGACGTCGGCCGCGGCTGCGGCGGGCGCGGGATCATCCACGGCTTCGAGCTGCTGGAAGGCATGGGTTTCCACGAGTGGGACTTCGACTACGTCCTGCTCGACTTCCTCGGCGACGTGGTGTGCGGCGGCTTCGGCCTGCCGATCGCCCGCGACCTGTGCCAGAAGGTGATCGTCGTCGCCTCCAATGACCTGCAGTCACTCTACGTCGCCAACAACGTCTGCGCCGCGGTCGACTACTTCCGCAATCTGGGCGGCAACGTCGGCGTCGCCGGGCTGGTGATCAACAAAGACGACGGCACCGGCGAGGCCCTGGGCTTCGCGGAGGCTGCCGGCATCCTGGTGCTCGGGCGTATCCCGGCCAACGACGAGATCCGCCGGCGCAGCGCGAGCTACCAGATCGTCGCCGAGCCCGGCGGCCCCTGGGCACCGCTCTTCGCGGGGCTCGCGCAGGCCGTCGCTGCGGCCCCGCCGCTGCGCGCCAAGCCGCTCAGCCAGGACGGTCTGCTCGACCTGTTCCAGGGCGACGCGGTCGGCCGGCACGTGGTGCTGGAGCCCGCGACGGCCGAGGACATGCGCGGCACGGCCTATGTCCCCAAGCCCTCGCTCGAGGTCGTCTACGACGACACCTGAGATGGACGCACGCGACCAGAGCGCCCTCCTGGAGCCCCCCGCCGATCCCTGCCGCCAGGCGGCCAGGGCCGAGGTGCGCCTGCCGGACGCCGCGGCCAGCAGGGCCTGCGGTGCCCACGACCGGCCGCAGACCATGTGCCCGGCCTTCGGCGCGCTGCGCGTGGGGCTGCGCATGCGGCGCACGGCGAGCGTCCTGGTCGGGTCGGCCTGCTGCGTCTACGGCCTGAGCTTCACCGGGCACTTCTATGGGGCGCGCCGCAGTGTCGGCTATGTCCCCTTCGACTCGGGCTCACTGGTCACCGGCAAGCTCTTCGAGGACGTCCGCGAGGCGGTCGAGACCCTCGCCGATCCCGAGCGTTACGACGCCCTGGTGGTGATCAACCTGTGCGTGCCGAGCGCCTCCGGGGTGCCGCTGCGGCTCCTGCCCGAGTCGATCAACGGGGTGCGCATCGTCGGGATCGACGTCCCTGGTTTCGGGGTCCCGACCCACGCCGAGGCCAAGGACCTGCTGGCCGCGGCCATGCTGCGCCGCGCCCGCCAGGAGGCAGAGCAGGGACCGGTCGCCGCCCCGCGCGGCGGTCGAGCGGCGCTGCCCACGGTCACCCTGCTCGGTGAGCTCTTCCCGGCCGACCCGGTCGGGCTCGGCCGGCTGCTGGAGCCCCTCGGGCTCGCCGCCGGGCCCCAGGTGCCGACCCGCGAGTGGCGCGAGCTCTACGCCGCCCTCGACTGCGCCGTGGGTGCCGCCCTGCACCCGCAATATGCCGGCGTGAGCGGCGAGCTTGCCGCGGCCGGACGTCCGGTGATCGGCTCGGCGCCCGTGGGGGTCGAGGGCACGGCGAGCTGGCTGGAGTCCCTGGGCGAGGCGCTCGGCCTGCCGCGCGAGCGCGTCGATGCGGCCAAGGCCCACTGGCTCCCGGCGATCCGGGCCGCGCTGGCGGCGGCACCGATCGAGGGGCGCATCACGCTTTCGGGCTACGAGGGCTCAGAGCTCCTGGTCGGGCGCCTCCTGGTCGAGAGCGGGGCGGATCTCCGCTACGTCGGCACCGCCTGCGGTGGCACGCCATGGTCGAGCGCCGACCGTGACTGGCTGGAGGCCGCGGGGGTGCGCGTGCAGTACCGCGCGACCCTGGAGCAGGACCTGGCGGCGATGGCGGAGCACGAGCCGGACCTCGTCATCGGCACCACGCCGGTGGTTCAGCAGGCCAAGGAGCGGGCGATCCCCGCCCTGTATTTCACCAATCTGATCTCGGCGCGCCCGCTCATGGGTCCCGCCGGCGCCGGGTCGCTGGCCCAGGTGATCAACGCGGCGCTCGCGAGCCGGTCGCGCTTTGACGCCATGCGCGCCTTCTTCGCTGGGGCGGGGGCCTGAGCCCGTGCTGCTCCAGGACCTCGATCGGGCGGGCGGCTACTGGGGCGCGGTCTACGCCTTCAGCGCGATCGACGGGCTGCAGGTGATCATCGACGGGCCGGTGGGCTGCGAGAATCTGCCGGTCACGGCGGTCCTGCACTACACCGACGGCCTGCCGCCCCAGGGGCGACCGATCGCGGTCACCGGGCTCGGCGAGGAGGAGCTCGGCCAGACCGGGACCGAGGCGGCGCTCCGCCGGGCGCACCAGGCGCTCGATCCCAACCGCCCCGCGGTGGTCGTCACCGGCTCGATCGCCGAGATGATCGGCGGCGGCGTCATCCCTGAGGGGGGCAACCTCTACCGCTTCCTCCCGCGCACCATCGACGAGGACCAGTGGCAGTGCGCCGACCGGGCGCTCTACTGGCTGTGGACCCAGTTCGGTGGGGCGGGCAGGGCACGCAAGCCGAAGGCCGGTGCCAAGCCGCGCGTAAACCTGATCGGCCCGATGTACGGGACCTTCAACCTCTGGTCGGACCTCGCCGAGGTCCGCCGCCTGGTGGAGGGGATCGGGGCCGAGGTCAACCTGGTCTTCCCGCTCGGCTGCGCGCTCGCCGAGATCCCGCGCCTGGCGGAGGCCGAGGTCAATATTTGTCTGTACCGGGAGTTCGGCCGCACCCTCTGCGAGGCCCTGGGCCGGCCGTACGTCCAGGCACCGATTGGCGTGCACAGCACCACCCGGTTCCTGGAGACCCTGGGGGAGCTTGTGGGGCTCGACCCCCAGCCCTTCATCGCCGCCGAGAAGCGCACCACCCTGGCCCCGATCTGGGACCTCTGGCGCTCGGTCACCCAGGACTTTTTCGCCACCGCGAGCTTCGCCGTGGTCGCGAGCGAGACCTACGCGCGTGGGCTGCGCCATTACCTCGCCGATGAGCTCGGCATGCCCTGCCGCTTCGCCGTTGCCCGCCAGGCCGGGGTCAAGCTCGACAACCAGGCGGTGCGCCGTCAGGTCCAGCAGGAGACCCCGCTGATCCTGTTCGGCAGCTACAACGAGCGGATGTATCTGGCCGAGAGCGGGGCGCGCGCGGCCTACATCCCGGCCTCCTTCCCAGGCACCATCATCCGCCGCCACACCGGCACGCCGTTCATGGGCTACAGCGGCGCAACCTACCTGGTGCAGGAGGTCTGCAACGCACTATTCGACGCCCTGTTCCACATCCTGCCGCTCGGGGTCGAGCTCGACCGCCTGGAGCCGACGCCGGCGCGCCGACACGAGGAGCTCGCCTGGAGCGACGAGGCCAAGGCCGCGCTCGACGCCGAGGTCGAGCGCCAGCCGGTCGTGGTGCGGATCTCGGCGGCGAAGCGCCTGCGCGACGAGGCCGAGCGCGCGGCGCGCCGCGAAGGCGAGACCAGCGTCAGCCTGGAGCGCCTGCGCTCGGTCCTTTCCCGCCGGGACGCCCCGGTGGCCCGCCAGGGTGTGCCGCGATGAGCGGGCCGGGGCACCCCTTTCACCCTATCGGGCGCGTCGCCCTTCCCGGTGGCGCATTCCCGCGTCATCACACGCGGTAACGGCCGCAAGGCCACTATCAAGAGCTGGAGGAAAGCAGCATGGCCAATGAGAAAACCAGTCTCTCCGGGCTGACCGAAGAGGAGGCGAAGGAGTTTCACGGCATCTTCGTGTCGAGCTTCCTGGCCTTCACCGCCATTGCCGTGATTGCGCACATCCTCGTCTGGATGTGGCGCCCCTGGTTGTGAGCCGGACGTGCCCATCCACAGCGTTTGAGGAGCTGACGCGATGATCAATACCTTGACGAGCGAGATGTACAAGGTTTGGTTGATTTTCGATCCGCGCAGGGCCCTGATCGGCCTCTTCGTCTTCCTGATCCTGCTGGCCGTAGGGATCCACATGCTTCTGCTCAGTAGCGAGCGCTTCAATTGGCTGGAGACCGTCGCCGGGCCAGCGGCCGCCCCGGTCTCGCAGGTGGCGCCACCAGCGCCGGGGCCGACGCCTTAGCGTCATTCGCCGAGGGACGTCGTCCAGCCGCCGACTCCCCATCAGAGGGTTGAACCATGGCCATGTTGAGCTTTGAGAGGAAGTACCGCGTTCGCGGGGGGACGCTGATCGGGGGAGATCTCTTCGACTTCTGGGTCGGCCCGTTCTACGTCGGGTTCTTCGGAATCACCACGATCTTTTTCGCCACCCTGGGTACGCTCCTAATCATCTATGGTGCGGCCATCGGGCCGACCTGGAATATCTGGCAGATCAATATCGCGCCGCCGGACTTGAGCTACGGGCTCGGGCTGGCGCCGCTCAAGGAGGGCGGCCTCTGGCAGGTGATCACCATCTGCGCCATTGGCGCCTTTGTCTCCTGGGCCCTACGCCAAGCAGAGATCGCGCGCAAGCTCGGCATGGGCTATCACGTACCGGTTGCCTTCAGCGTCGCCGTCTTCGCCTATGTGACCCTGGTGGTGATCCGGCCCGTCCTGTTGGGTGCCTGGGGGCATGGTTTCCCGTACGGAATCCTGAGCCACCTCGACTGGGTGTCGAACGTCGGCTACCAGTTCCTCCATTTCCATTACAACCCGGCGCATATGCTCGCCATCACCTTCTTCTTCACCACCACCCTTGCCCTCTCGATGCACGGGTCGCTGATCCTGTCGGTGACCAACCCGCGCAAGGGCGAGCCGGTGAAGACCGCCGAGCACGAAAACACCTTCTTCCGCGACGACGTCGGCTACTCCATCGGGGCGCTCGGCATTCATCGCCTGGGCCTGTTCCTTGCCCTCTCCGCGGGATTCTGGAGCGCGGTCTGCATCGTGATCAGCGGACCCTTCTGGACCCGCGGCTGGCCGGAGTGGTGGAACTGGTGGCTCAACCTTCCGATCTGGGCCTGAGGCGGGAGAACCAACATGGCTGAGTATCAAAACATCTTCACACAGGTCCAGGTGCACGCCCCGGCGTACCCGGGCGTCCCCCACGAAGAAGGCCAGCGCGACCGGCTCGGTAAGCCTGTCTTCAGCTATTGGGCCGGCAAGCTCGGCGACGCGCAGATCGGGCCGATCTATCTCGGCGCGACCGGTGTCTTCTCGCTGATGTGCGGTTTCATCGCCATCGAGATCATCGGGCTCAACATGTGGGCTTCGGTGAATTGGAACCCGATTGAATTCATTCGTCAGCTCCCCTGGCTCGCCCTGGAGCCGCCGCCCCCGGAGTACGGGCTCAGCCTGCCGCCGCTGGCGGAAGGTGGCTGGTGGCTCCTCGCCGGCTTCTTCCTCACCGCGTCGATCTTGCTCTGGTGGGTGCGCACCTACCGACGCGCGATCGCACTCGGCATGGGGACGCATCTCGCCTGGGCCTTCGCCGCCGCGATCTGGCTCTATCTCGTGCTCGGGTTCATTCGTCCGCTGTTGATGGGAAGCTGGTCGGAGGCGGTCCCGTTCGGGATCTTCCCGCACCTCGATTGGACGGCCGCCTTTTCGATCCGGTACGGGAATCTGTTCTACAACCCGTT
The DNA here is from genome assembly GCA_025458165.1 of Chromatiaceae bacterium. Lineage (GTDB taxonomy): Bacteria > Pseudomonadota > Gammaproteobacteria > Chromatiales > Chromatiaceae > JALOTB01. Next base: position 13,120 of record JALOTB010000059.1, read on the forward strand.
CCACATGCTCTCGATCGCCTTCCTCTATGGCTCGACCCTGCTGTTCGCCATGCATGGGGCGACCATCCTCGCGGTGAGCCGCTACGGCGGGGATCGCGAGATCGACCAGGTCGTTGACCGCGGGACCGCGGCCGAGCGCGCGGCGCTGTTCTGGCGCTGGACCATGGGCTTCAACGCGACCATGGAGTCGATCCACCGCTGGGCCCTTTGGTTCGCGGTGCTGACGGTGATCACGGGCGGCATCGGCATCCTGCTGACGGGTACCGTGGTGGACAACTGGTACCTGTGGGGGATCAAGCACGGGCTGGTTCCGGTGTATCCGATGGAAGGCGCACCGGTCCCGGATGCGGGTCTTCTGCCCGCGGGGGTGAACTGATGAGCACGAAGAGTTTCGCGCATCGACGGTTGCTGCCCGTCTTGGCCGGCGGGCTCGCCGTGCTCGCCGTCACCGGCTGTGAGCGTCCGCCGATGGACGCCCAGCAGACCGGCTTCCGGGGGGTGGCGCTCGAGCAGGTAACCAATCCGCGCATCCAGGCGAGGCTCGCGGCGGCGAACGTCGCCCCCGATCCCTTGCCGCCAGCCGCGCCGGTCCCGACACCCGCCAGCGCGGTCTACCAAAACCTGCAGATCCTAGGCGACTTGCCGCTCACGGAGTTCACCCGCTTGATGGCGGCGATCACCGCTTGGGTGGCGCCCGCGCCCGACGACTGCAGCTACTGCCACAACCTGGAGAACATGGCCTCGGACGAGAAGTACACCAAGGTCGTGGCCCGCTCCATGCTCCAGCTCACCCAGCACTCCAACGAGGCGTGGAAGAGCCACGTCGCCGAGACCGGGGTGACCTGCTACACCTGCCACCGGGGAAATGCAGTCCCGCAGTACGTCTGGACCACCGATCCGGGTCCCGCGCAGCCGAGCCGGTTCGTTGCCACGGGGCAGAACATCGCCTCGCCGACGGTGGCCTATGCCTCGCTGCCGTTCGATCCGCTCACCCGCTTCCTGGACGACGACCACCCGATCAGCGTGGTGTCCGAGACGGCGCTGCCCGAGGGCTACGGGCAGGACATCAAGCACGCGGAGTGGACCTATGGACTGATGATGCACATCTCCGACTCGCTCGGGGTGAACTGCACCTACTGCCACAACAGCCGCAGCTTCTACGCCTGGGACCAGAGCTCGACCGCCCGCTTTACGGCCTGGTACGCGATTCGCCACGTGCGCGATATCAATCGCAACTACATCTGGCCGCTGAACGACATTCTGCCCGACTCCCGCAAGGGGCCCTTGGGCGATCCCAAGCGGGTCGCCTGCGTGACCTGCCATCAGGGTGTCAACAAGCCACTGCTCGGCGCGCCCATGCTCAAGGACTACCCGGCCCTGGCGACGGTCACGGGTGCCAAGGCGGAGCCGGCCCCGGCGGCCACCGACGCCCCGCCGGCCGCCATGATCCGCACCGAGGTCGAGGCCGCCCCGACGGCCGCGGCCAAGGTGAGCGAGCAGGCGGCGCCCCAGCAGCCGGTCATGTAGAGGCCCTGTCGGGCCGCGCCGTCGCTGTCGGGCCGAGCATCGGCGAGGCCCGGGCGGTGCCGCCCCGGTGCGAGTCGGCCGATCGGACTTGCGCCGTCGATGAGGCGGGATCAGTTCGGTCCCGTAGATCGGACCGATGGTGCCCGGTCCGACCCCTTAGGGCCGGGGGCACCGGCGCCGCGCCTTGCGCGGAAACGGCCCCAAGGGCCATCTCGACAACTGGAGGGTAACCCCATGGCGGAAAAGACGAGCCTTTCCGGACTGACGGAAGAGGAGGCAAAGGAGTTTCACGGCATCTTCGTGTCCAGCTTCCTGGCCTTCACGGCGATCGCGGTGGTCGCTCATATCCTGGTCTGGATGTGGCGTCCCTGGCTGTAGCTCGCCGCGACCCAGTCCCACTCAAACGCTGGAGATAGACCATGTTCCGCATTTGGATGATCTTCGACCCACGCCGGTCACTGATCGCGCTGTTCGCGTTCCTCTTTGTCCTCGCCCTGCTGATCCACTTCATCCTGCTCAGCACCGAGCGTTACAACTGGCTGGAGGGCCCCGTCGCTGGGCCGGCGGCGGCCCAGGTCGCACCGCTCCCAGCGGCGACCGCGGCCCAGGTCCAATAGCCGAGGCCATCGGCGGTGCGGGCCGGCGCTGATCGCTCGCGATCGGGCCGGTCCGCGGACGGCATGGGCCCAGGCAACCGGGCCTGAGCCAGGCGGGCGGGTGCCCGGGATGACGCCTCGCCCGAGGTCCGGCCTCGGCAGGCACTCAGGCCAGGAGAATCGAGATGGTCGCCATGGCAACCTCGGCCAGTACCCAGGTGCTTGAGTTTCCGGCGCCGCACTCGTCCGCGGGTGGGGCGGAGCTGACCGACCCGGCGTTCTGCTGCCGCTGGCCGCGAGACCTGCGCGAGCTTCCGGAGTCGGATCTGCCGCGGGTTGCCGGAGCGATCCGGGCCGAGCTCATCGCGAGCGTCACCGCGACGGGCGGGCACTTCGCCGGCAATCTCGGCGCGGTCGAGCTCGCCGTCGCGCTCCATTACGTCTTCGACACCCCGCAGGATTCCCTGGTGTGGGACACCGGTCATCAGGCCTACGCCCACAAGATGCTGAGCGGCCGCTGGGACCGCCTCGGGAGCATCCGCCAGCGCGGCGGACTCTCGGGTTTTCCGCGGCGCGACGAGAGCCACTACGATTGCTTCGGCGTCGGCCATGCGGGGACCGCCGTCGGCGCGGCCCTGGGTATGGCGATGAGCCCGCTGACCCGGTGCGCGGGTCTCAAGACGGTTGCCATCGTCGGCGATGGCGCGCTGACCGCCGGTATGGCGCTCGAGGCCCTCAATCACGCCGGGGGGACCGACGCCGACCTACTCGTGGTAGTCAATCACAACGGGATCTCGATCTCGCCCAGCGTGGGGGCGCTCAGCCGCCACCTCGACGAGCTTGGCACCCTGCCGTACGACCCCGAGCTCAAGGGCGGGCTGCCGCCGGAGCTCGAGGACTCGGTCTTCGCGCGCCTCGGTTTTGCCGCCTATGGCCCGGTGGACGGCCACGACCTGATCGGTCTCACCCGCACCCTGCGGCGCCTACGGGCGATGACCGGTCCGCGCGTGCTACACGTCATCACCTGCAAGGGCAAGGGCTATGCCCCGGCGGAGCAGGACCCGACGCGCTACCACGCGGTCTCGCGAGCGAAGACCCCTCGGGTAGTCCCGGCGCCAGTCGAGCCGACATTCTCGGACGTCGTCGGCGACTGGCTGGTCGAGCGGGCCGGGCAGGACGAGCGCCTGGTGTGCATCACCCCGGCGATGACCGACGGCTCGGGGCTCACCGAGCTCGCCCGGTGCTTCCCCGAGCGGCTCCACGACGTCGCCATTGCCGAGCAGCACGCGGTGACCTTCGCCGCAGGGCTCGCGACCACCGGGCAGAAGCCGGTCGTCGCGATCTACTCCTCGTTTCTCCAACGGGCCTTCGACCAGGTAGTCCACGACGTGGCCCTGCAGCGTCTGCCCGTGCTCCTGGCCGTCGACCGCGCCGGGATCGTCGGCGAGGACGGGGCGACCCACGCGGGAAGCCTCGACCTCTCGTTCCTGCGCTGCGTGCCCAACCTCTGCATCGCTGCGCCGGCCGATGGGCCGGAGTGCCGCGCGGCGCTGGACTGCGCCTATGCCCAGCCAGGGCCCGCGGTGGTGCGCTATCCGCGCGGCTCGGCGGCGCCGGTCTGCCCCGAGTCGGGGCCGGCGGCCTGGCGGCTCGGCAAGGGGCGCATGCTTCGCTCCGGGTCTGCGGTCGCGCTGCTGTCCTTCGGGGCCTTGCTCGATCAAGCCCTCATCGCCGCGGAGACGCTCGATGCCACGGTCGCGGACATGCGTTGGGTCAAGCCGCTCGACGAGTCCCTGATCGCGGAGCTGGCCGCCGGTTTCCGGCTGCTGGTCACCATCGAGGACAACGCGGTCTGCGGCGGTGCCGGCTCGGCGGTGGGCGAGATCCTTGCGCGCCTGGGGCTGCGGGTGGGGCTGCTCACACTCGGGTTGCCGGATCGCTTCCCGGAGCACGGCGGCCGCCGTGAGATCCTGGCCGAGTGGGGGCTCGACGCCGCCGGGATCGTCCGCGCCGTGCGGGCCCGTGGCCTCGCGGGATCGCCCTCAGATCCCTGACCCCCGACCGTGAAGACCGCGCTCGTCTCCCATCCACCACCTCCAGGTGCCGTCGCCCGGCTGCAGGTCGATGCCTTGGAGCGGGTCGTCCTGGTCGACGGCGCCGACCGGCCACTCGGTGTCGGCGACAAGCTCGATGTCCACCGCACGGGCACGCTCCACCGCGCCTTCTCGATCCTGATCTTCAACGCCGACGGGGAGCTGCTGCTTCAGCGACGGGCCGAGGGCAAGTACCACTTCGCCGGCCGCTGGTCGAATAGCTGCTGCGGCCACCCCAGGCCGGGGGAGCCCACGGCGCGGGCCGCCCAGCGTCGCCTCGGCGAGGAGCTTGGGTTTCAGGCCCCGTTGGTTGAGGAGATGCGGCTCATCTACCGGGCGACCGACCCGATCTCGGGGCTCACCGAGCACGAGTACCTGCACGTCTACCGCGGCCAGGCGCTGATCGACCCGCGCCCCCACCCCGACGAGGTCGGGGCCTGGCGCTGGATGTCGGCGGCGACGGTGCGACGCAGCCTCGCCCGGCGCCCGGGGCTCTTCACCCCCTGGTTCGCGCTGCTTGCCGAGCGGATGCTGGGGGCGTGAACGGGGTCAAGGGGCGCGCTGGCGAAGGCAGCGCCTCTCCCGCGGCGAGGCGAGGTGCCGCTGTTGCCAGGACGGTCGGCGACTGGGCCTGAAGGGGCCGGGCAGCCGGGCTGCTCCGGCCCCGCGGCGATGCACGGCCAGGGTGGCCGCTCATCGGTGTCGCCTTAGAAGAACAGCCCTTCGAGCGGCGAGGAGGCGGAGGCGAAGCGCTTGGGGGCCATCCGCCCCGCGAGGAAGGCCTCGCGCCCCGCCTCGATCGCCTTACGCATCGCGCTCGCCATCAGCACCGGGTCGCGCGCCGCGGCGATCGCGGTGTTCATCAGCACCCCGTCGCAGCCGAGCTCCATCGCCACCGCCGCGTCCGACGCCGTGCCCACCCCCGCGTCGACCAGGATCGGGACCTTGGCGTTCTCGACGATGGTGAGAATATTCAGTCGGTTACGGATGCCGAGCCCGGAGCCGATCGGGGCGGCGAGCGGCATCACCGCGCAGCAGCCGACCTCCTCCAGGCGCTTGGCCATCACCGGGTCGTCGTTGGTGTAGACCATCACGTCGAAGCCGTCGGCGACCAGCTCCTCGGCCGCCTGCAGGGTGGCGATCACGTCTGGGAAGAGGGTCTTCTCGTCGCCGAGGACCTCGAGCTTCACCAGGTTGTGGCCGTCGAGCAGCTCGCGCGCCAGCCGGCAGGTGCGCACCGCGGTCTTCACGTCGTAGCACCCCGCGGTGTTGGGGAGGATGGTGTAGCGATCGGGCGGCAGGACATCGAGGATGTTCGGCTGCCCAGGCTCCTGACCCATGTTGGTGCGCCGCACCGCGATGGTGACGATCTCGGCGCCGCTCGCCTCGATGGCGCGGCGGGTCTCGTCCATGTCCTTGTACTTGCCGGTCCCCACCAGCAGGCGGGAGGTGAACGTGCGGCCGGCGACGGTGAAGCTGTCGGGGGTGAGACGCGGCTCGGGCGATACGGCTTGGCTGTTCATGTCGTTTCGGTACAAAGCGAAGGGAGAGGGGTTGATCCGCAAATGGACGCAAAATGAATGCGAATAGAGGCGGAGCTGCGGCGGAATGGGACTGCTTTCCAATCCGCCGATGGAGCTCGTTCGCGGGGGTGTACTGTGCTGCCCGAGGATACCCGATCTCTGGTGAGGTGTCGGGGGTCCGCCGGCTCAGCCCCCGCCCACGGCGTGGATGACCTCGATACGATCATCGGGGGCGAGCCGGTGCTCGCCGAAGCGCCCACGGGGGACGAGCTCCTCGTTCACCTCGACCGCGATTCGCTGCCCGGCCAGCCCGAGCTGCTCGACCAGTCCGGCCAGGGTGATGTCATCAGGGAGCTCGGTCGGGCCGCCGTTGACGATGATCTGCATGGGTCCGGTCCTGTCCTGCAAGGCCGTGGTTGGGCTCGGAATTCTACTCTAGACTCTGGTACGCACGGATGGCGCCGCGGCACGGCGCCTCCCAACCCGGGTGCGAGAGGGGCGCGGCATTGAGTGACTGGACCAAGGACCTGATTCCCCCGGAGGTCGCCGGGACGCTCGACGGTCTCTTCGTCGAGCGGGTGCGACGCTCTCCCGAGCGGCCTGCCTACCGCGCCTTCGACCGGTCGACCCAGCGCTGGCAGGGGCTGAGCTGGGCGGACATGGGGCGGCAGGTCGCGTGCTGGCGTGCGGCGCTGAAAGGCGAGAGGCTCAAGGCCGGCGAGCGTGTGGCGATCCTGCTGCGGAACTGCCCGGAATGGGCGATATGCGATCTCGCGAGCCTGTCCCTCGGCCTCGTCGTGGTCCCGCTCTACACCGACGATCGGCCCGAGAACGCCGCCTACATCCTGCAAGACTCCGCCGCAGGACTGCTGCTGGTGCAGGATGCCGGGCGCTGGCGGCGGCTGGCCGAGGCCCTGGGCGATGCCCCTTTTCCGCGGCGGGTGGTGATCCTGGAGCCGAGCCCTGAGGCGGAGCGCCTGGCCGGCGAGGACCCACGCGTCGTCAGCGCCAGCCGCTGGCTGCCGGAGTCGGGGCCCGAGTGGACGAAGCGGCCGGCCGATCCCGGCGAGCTCGCCACCATCGTCTACACATCGGGGACCACCGGCCGGCCCAAAGGGGTGATGCTCAGCCACGGCAACATCCTCGCCAACGCCTGGGGCGGTCTGGCGGCCATCGATTGCTACCGCGAGGACCTGTTTCTCTCCTTCCTCCCGCTCTCGCACATGCTGGAGCGCACCGCCGGCTACTACCTGCCGATGATGGCCGGGGCCTGCGTCGCCTACGCGCGCTCAGTCGCCCAGCTCGGGGAGGACCTCCAGGGTATCCGCCCCACGGCGGTGATCGCCGTGCCGCGGGTCTTCGAGCGCGTCTACCAGCGCCTGCACGACCAGATACGCGCTCGGCCCGCCTCAGTGCGCTGGCTGTTTCGCCTCGCCACCGCGACCGGGTGGCGCCGCTTCCAGCGCGAGCAGGGCCACGCGCACTGGCATGCGCAGCTCCTGCTGTGGCCCTTCCTGCTCCGCAAGGTGGCCGCTCCGGTGCTGGATCGGCTCGGCGGGCGGCTGCGCATCGCCGTCAGCGGCGGAGCGCCGCTTCCGACCGAGGTGGCGCGGCTCTTCATCGGGCTCGGGCTGCCGCTGCTGCAGGGCTACGGGCTCACCGAGACCAGCCCGGTAATCAGCGTCAACCGGCTGCGCGACAACCGCCCGGAGGGCGTCGGGCTGCCCCTGCCGGGGGTCGAGGTGCGTATCGGCGAGGACGAGGAGCTCCTGGTGCGCGGCCCGTCGAACATGCTCGGATACTGGAACAACCACGCCGCGACCGCGCAGATGATTGACCGCGAGGGCTGGCTGCGCACCGGCGATCAGGCCCGCCTCGCCGACGGGCACCTGACGATCACAGGGCGGATCAAAGACATCCTGGTGCTCTCCAACGGCGAGAAGGTGCCGCCCGCGGACATGGAGCTCGCGATCGCGCTCGACCCGCTGTTCGAGCAGGTGCTGGTGATCGGGGAGGGCCGGCCCTTCCTCAGCGCGCTCTTGGTCCTCAATGCGGATCTCTGGCCGGGGCTTGCCCGCGACTATGGCCTCGACCCCGATGCCGCCGGCAGCCTGGCCGATCCCAGCCTGGTGCGCGACATGCTCAAGCGCACTCGCGACGCCTTGCGCGGCTTTCCCGGCTACGCAAAGATCCGCCGCGGCATCCTCCTGCTCGAGCCCTGGTCGGTCGACAACGGCCTCCTCACGCCCACAATGAAGGTCCGACGCGGCGAGGTCGTCCGGCGCTATGCCGCCCAGGTGGAGCGCGCCTACGCTGGCGGGGACTGATCCGGCGGGCCGGGCTTTTTGCCCGGCCGCGCTGGACGTCTGAGCTTGGGCTAATAGCCACAAAGGTTCCCGGTTTTCACCAATTGCCGTCGGCTGCGTGCGGCCTCATATTGCCCGAGCCGCGGTCGGTGCGGCGCCTGAGCGAATCCGACTCGGGCCGCCGCCGTCCACCACGACAACCACAGACCCGAGTTTGACAGTTTCAAGGCACATTTTCGGTCGCGCCCTCGCATTGGCGCGGGCTGGCGGGGTGTGAGGGCACAAACGCCTAGATACACGGATG
>JALOTB010000131.1 GCA_025458165.1 Chromatiaceae bacterium
GGGCTCGCGTGCCTTCACCCTGCTGGCCAGCGTCATTGAGACCTGCCGCCAGCGTGGTCACTCACCGTGGTTGTACATCGCCGAGACCGTCCGCGAGCGCCGCCGGGGCAATCCCGCTCCCCTTCTACCTGCCGCCGTTGCCTGAATGCGCACTATGCGAGCGTGGCCAAATCAGCGGGGGGACCGAACGCTTACCCGCGAGCGAACCGAACAGAACCGCGCCCCTATGACCGGCACCTGTACCAGGGACGTAACCTGGTCGAGCGCTTCTTTTGTCGTCTCAAACACTTTCGCAGAGTCGCAACACGCTACGACAAGTTGGACCGGCGCTATGAGGCGTTCATCGCGATCGCGGCAGCGTGGATCTGGCTCGCTTAATGTCAACACTACCTAGGAATCGGCAGATTTCCGGCACAGCCTTCTCTTCCTTCGTTCAAGCGCCCTAACGTCTAGCTTGACGGGCGCGGAGGCAGCAAGCGAAGCTTGCTGCCGGAGCGTCCCTCTCGAAGCGATTGTTAGAACTTCTATTTCTGGTTGTGCAGTTTGTCATGGCAATCGTCGCACACCGCAACAAGCTCAAATAGAAACTCATTACCAACATGCTCGTAGGATAGGTGATGCACCTGGGTTGCGGTTTTCTCACGACAGCCCTCACAGATGCCCCCCGACCTGTCCAGGATTTTTTCTCTCTTCTTTCTCCACACAGGGCCAGCTAGATATTCCTCATATGCAAGCCAGAACGCGGAATCATCTGCGTTCATGATCTTGTCGGCGGCCTCTTTTGAGGCGGCCTCCCATGACAGAAGCAGCTCTTCATCAAATGGTGTTAACGGCTTGCCACCATTTTCTGCGAGGGCGACTTCTCGCTTAACTGGATTTGAAATAGCCAAGCCACAGCGAAGACATTGCTGCACAAACTGCTTGCCACCGCCCCTTATTATCGCGGGAAAACCCCCGGCTTTGCCGGGGGACTGAACAAGTTCGACATTTCCGGGATTCGGTGGTGATGGCACGGCGCTTCGGGAAGGATCTTGAGGGGCCAGCAATCGAAAGCCCCGGCTTTGCCGGGGGATTGTTACTGTCCTTTCCCGTAATTCGCTTTGCGGATGATCACAGCGGAATTTCTCGGCGTGTCCCTTCCAGAGAGCGTTCTTGTCGATTCGGCTGGGCAGCATGAGAAGTTCTAACGTCTTGGCTGGCCCGCCCAATACCGCGCTGGCACGACTTGGCGGACTTGCGCCGAGTTTAGCGCGCGGTATTGGGTCGGCGCCGAGCCTATTGTTGGGCGTTCTTTGGCATTTGGTCGCGTGCCAATTCCATGAGCAACCGCAGTGCCCTGTTTACCGAAGCAGAGTCACGAAACGCACGCGCAACATCAGGCTCCAAAAGCACTACGTTGGTACCTTCTTGGTAGGCTTGGTGATGCTTGCCTTGTACGGCCTGCGAGAAATCGTATTCGGCGCGCATATCATCTTTGGCATCTGGAGTCATAAATTTGCCTTTCTGGTCTGGATGCTACTCTGGCGCTAATGATGCGGATCGTGTTGGGGTGGCGCTCCGTATATGAGACCACAAGAAGGCGATCACGTTCTGAGCGGCCAATGCTCAGGAACCTGTACTCTCCGTGGGAGTGATCCGGGTCGGATATTGTGAGCTCGAAGGGATCGGAAAACACTGTCCTCGCTTCGTCGAATGACACGCCATGCTTGCGGATGTTCGATTCGGCTTTACTTGTGTCCCACGCGAAGTCAATCACGGTTCAAATGCAATTCGTATCCGGTTGATTGAGGGACGCATGTTGCGAAGCGTTCACCCTGTTAGCGCCCAACGTCGAAGGTGAGGGGCGCGGAGACAGCAAGCGAAGCTTGCTGGCGGAGCGTCCCTCTCGACTGCAGTGTTAGCCTTCATTTGAGTAGCGCCTGAACGCCTGCGACTGCGGCACCACCTAACATTGCGCCGAGGATAGGAAACAGGAAAGGCGTTAGCCACCGCCGCTCTTGTTCGTGGGCAATCGCTCGCCCGTGTAGTTCAATTGCGGTCTTCATCAACCCTGCAATTTGCTCAGGAGTAAGAGGCTTTCTTGTGAGCTTTTCTTCGTTCGGCTTAACCGGGAGGGCTGCAATCTCTTCGGACGTGAGCTCTCTATGTGCAGTGACGCTGTAGATACGGTCGTAGCCGTGGCGCCAGCGCAGTGATACCCAACCGTCTTTGCTCACTCGGAAGAATTCCGGGTGGTCTTTGAAGAGTTTCAACCAGTCTTCGCTCTCTTGCTGGGTTTCCAGTTTCTCAGCCCACGAACTGGCCTCGCGACTCGCCCAGTCGTAGGAGCCCAAGATTTGGATCGCAGCGAGGACCTTCTCTAAACGTCCGGATTCGAGATAGGGTGACCTAGAGTGTGCCATTGCGTACCTCTTGAGGGCTAACGCTAGGCTTCAGCCGACGACGAAGGAGGTCGGCTGGAAGCCCTTGTTCGGTCTCTTCTGTCGACCAACTTGCACCCTGAGCGCATTTGCCGTGCCCGGAGGTCAGCGACCATGTCTGCCAGGCTGTGGTTGTGCTGCCGCGTATAAGAGTCGCGGTTCTTCCACACTTGGACAATTATTTCATCTCTGTACATCGCTATCACCTTCCGGAAGAAGCTCCACAGGGGCGCAAATCTCTGGGCAGGAATACCCGGCGTCGGCGCATATCGCGCGGATCAGTGGCTTCGTTGCAGCGTTGTCGATATGGCGGAAGTTCCAGGTGAGCAGATAGTCGATGCGATGAACCGCCGCAACTGCGATGGGCAATGCGTCGGCTTCCGCACCGGTGGGAACGCCACCTTTCACAATCAGGGCTTCGGCCAGCTCCTGTACTTCCCGGTCGATCGGCAGCTCCGCGATGCCCTGCAATGCTTCGAGGCGGCGCCCAGCCGCTTCAGGGTCGCCGGCGGATGCCTCAACGAGGACGAGCTCCGACGTGAACAGTTCGTAATGAGGGCGCGCTTCGTCCCACCATTGGGCCGTGATCTGCTGCCATGCAGCGGCCCTTATGTCGCGGCTGGGCCTTGCAGTCAGATAGCTCGGAATTGACGTCTCAATGTAGACGGTCTTCTTCATGGTCTACAGCCAACGCTGCACTTGGACAACGAGATAGGGTCGGGTTTCTGTTAATGACCGAACTACATTTCGGCGCACGAATGGTCCGCATAACTTGGGATGCGGGCGAAAGTGGATCAGGTTTCTGTCGTTGCGTCAATGGGTTGGAGCGGTCGCCGTCGTGATCCGTTCGTGCGTTCGGCGGCCCGTTGGCCGCCGAGCACACGAATGTTGCGGGCATGGCCGCCGATCGCCCGGTAACGAAGTCTCCGTAAAGGTCGGAAGCGGTCGAGAAATGAAGCAAATGGCGTTGGATTCTGACTAGGAGTCGAGATGATTTATGCGGCGTAATCGCGTTCCTGGCAGTGGAAGGTCGAAGTGGTTGTTCCTGCCGTCGGCACGCGCGCCGTGGTTTGGCACGCGCCCCGCACTTGCGTTTTCCCTGTGAACTGTCTATTTATACAGGTGTAGCCAAACCGGAATCGGAGGCGTCCCATGACCGCGTTAGCCGCGACCAGCGCGCCGAGGCCCCGCCGTTTGCTGGATCAGGTGCGGGACAAGCTGCGCACCCTGCACTACAGCCCGCGCACGGAGGATTGTTATGTCAGTTGGATCAAGCGCTAACTCTGGTTTCACGACAAGCGCCATCCCCGCGACATGGGGCCGCCGGAGGTGGAAGCCTTCCTGTCCCATCTGGCCACCCAGCGGGGGGTCTCGGCGTCCACGCAGAACCAGGCCCTATGCAGCTTGTTGTTCTTGTACAAGCAGGTGCTGGGGGTGGATATCGGCTGGATGGACGGGGTGACGCGGGCCAAGCGGCCGGAGCGGGTGCCCGTGGTGCTGACGCGACAGGAGGTTGCGCTGGTGTTGGGGCAGATGCAGGGGCGGGACTGGCTGATGGCCAGCCTGATGTACGGGACCGGTCTCCGGCTCATGGAGTGCGTGCAGCTCCGCGTGCAGGACATCGACTTCGGCTACCGCCAGATCACAGTCCATAACGGCAAGGGGGCCAAGGATCGCTTCCTGCCTTTGCCGGAGGCCCTGATTCCGGGGGTGCAGGAGCAGGTCCGGGCGTCCGAGCGGCTGCTGGCCGGCGACCTTTCCGCGGGGTTTGGCGAGGTCTCGATGCCGGAGTCGCTGGTGCGCAAGTATCCCCGCGCGCCCTTCGAGCTCAAGTGGTGGTATCTGTTCCCCGCCTCGGATCGCTCGGTGGACCCGATCACCGGGCGGGTGAAGCGCCACCATATCGACCCCTCCGTGGTCCAGAAGGCGATGCGGTCCGCCGTGCGGCGGGCGGGCATCACCAAGCGGGCGACTCCGCACACCTTGCGGCACTGCTTTGCCACCCACCTCCTGGAGGCGGGCTATGACATCCGCACCGTCCAGGAGCTGATGGGGCACCGGGACGTGACGGCGACCCAGATCTACACGCACGTGCTGCAGCGGGGAGGGTCCGCGGTCCGCAGCCCGGTGGATGCCTTGCTCGGGATCGCCCTGGCCCGAGCGCCACCTCAGCCCACGTCGATTCAGTTCGCAAGGCTCACCGCGTCCTGCGCGGGCTCGTAGCCGTTCGGGTTCTGCGATTGCCAACGCCAGGCGTCGCGGACCATTTCTGTGATGCCGAGCTCGGCGGACCATCCGAGCAGGTCCTTCGCCAGGGTCGGATCGGCGTAGCAGGCGGCGATGTCGCCAGGGCGTCGGGCGACGATCTCGTAGGGCACGGGTCGGCCGCTGGCTGCCTCGAAGGCGCTGACCATCTCCAGCACGCTGTAGCCCCGGCCGGTGCCCAGGTTGCAGGTGATCACCCCTACCCCCCTGGCGAGGCGCTCCAGCGCCTTGAGGTGACCGCGGGCGAGGTCGACGACGTGGATGTAGTCGCGCACCCCTGTCCCGTCGGGGGTCGGGTAGTCGTTGCCGAAGACGCGCAGCCGCGGCAGCTTGCCCACGGCGACCTGAGAGACATAGGGCATCAGGTTGTTGGGGATGCCATTGGGGTCCTCGCCGATGCGCCCGGTGGGATGGGCACCGACTGGATTGAAGTAGCGCAGGAGGGCGATCGACCATCGGGGGTCGGAGGCGTAAAGGTCGCGCAGGATCTCCTCGATGAAGAGCTTGGAGCGGCCGTAGGGATTAGTGGCGGAGGTCGGGAAGTCCTCGCGGATCGGGACCGAGGCCGGGTCGCCGTAGACGGTTGCCGACGAGCTGAACACCAGCCGGAAAACCCCCGCGGCCGCCATCGCCTGGCACAGATTGAGCGTGCCTCCGATGTTGTTCTCGTAGTACTGGAGCGGGATCTCGGTCGACTCTCCCACCGCCTTGAGCCCGGCGAAGTGGATCACCGAGTCGAAGGGCTCACCCTGCAGCAGGGCATCCACCGCAGGGCGATCGCGCAGATCGGCCTCGACGAAGCCCGGCGCGCGCCCAGCGATCTCGGTTACCCGTCGCAGGGCCTCCGGCTTACTGTTGCTCAGGTTGTCGACCACGACCACGTCATGACCGGCGTCGAGCAGCTCCACGCAGGTGTGGCTGCCGATGTAGCCGGCGCCCCCAGTGACCAATACGCGCATTCTCCCCTCCCCTCGGTCGCACAGTCGGCGCTAGTGTAGCGGACTCAGGCGGTGCGCTCCGAAGCGGACGGCGCGGTATGACCGGCAAGCCGCAGCCGAGCGCGCAGGCGTCGGTGCCGGTCAGGGTCGAGGGCATCGCGCGGCAGCACCAGGGAGCGCACGAGCCACCAGTCGACCCGGAAGTTGAGCACGACGAGCGCCGGGCTCACGTAGCTCGACGCCAGGAGCCGAGCCGGGAGCTCCCGGCCGGAGGCTAGGGTGAGGACGCAAGCACCGTCCGGCTGCCAGGTCGCTTCGACCACCGACCAGGGAAGGGTGCGCAGCACATGCACCCCGAGCCCGTGGGCCAAGCCCACCAATGCCGCGCCGATCAGGGCCGCCCGGAGCATCCAGGACACCGGGAGCAGCAAGGCGACCGCGACCACCGCCACGTGAACGAGCAGCAGGAATGCTCCTAGCCGCCGTGATGGGCTCGGCCGAAGCCGCAAGGGCGGACGCGCCGGCTGTCGGCTCATCGTCTTGAGTGGCCGCTGACGCTAAGGGACATTTGCGCGCGGTTGCTTTACGTTACGCGGCGAAACTCACTGATATTCGCCGCCACGCCCGCCCAACCAAAGCGGCAAGGCCGGCGCCTCAACTTGGAGCTTTCGTTGACCACCAACACCCTCCCCTCCCCCTACCCCCGTCTGCTCTGGCTCGCCGCCTTCGGCGCGGTGCTGCTCTGGTCGGCGATCGCGCCCAAGGACCGGTTCACCTGGTTTCTGGAGGTCCTACCCGCCCTCGTCGGGCTGGTGATACTCGCGGCGACTTTCCGACGCTTTCCTTTGACGCCGATGAGTTATCTGCTGATCCTCGTACACAGCATCATCCTCATGGTGGGCGGGCACTACACTTACGCCGAGGTCCCCCTGTTCGACTGGCTCGCCGAGGTCACGGGCGGTGAGCGCAACAACTACGACAAGGTCGGGCACTTCGCCCAGGGGTTCGCCCCCGCAATCCTGGCGCGCGAGATCCTCGCCCGCAACGCCGTCGTCAACGGCAATCGCTGGCGGGACTTCCTCGTCGTCTGTGTGGTGCTTGCGATCAGCGCCTTCTATGAGCTGATCGAATGGTGGGTGGCCGTCGCCGCCGGGGCTTCGTCCGAGGCCTTCCTCGGCACCCAGGGCTACGAGTGGGACACCCAATCGGACATGGCGATCGCGCTCGCCGGGGGGGTCACGGCCCTGGCCCTGCTTGGCCGCTGGCACGACCAACAGCTTGCTCGCGGGACCGGCTGGGGCGTCGAGCCTGGGCGAAGAGTTCGCCGCAAGTGAGGGTAAATGCGGAAGTCGGACCTCCCTAGCCGGCGGGAAAATGGCCTCTGTTACGTTTTGTGTGGGTAGGGGGTAGTCTCCTCCAGACCCTTTTGATACAAACCCTGTTGTTGTTGCGCCGCAGGCGTTCTCAGGCGGCTGCGGGGGTGGCGCGGCGCAGTGGGGGCAAAGGGTGAATGAGTGGGCAAGGTGGGGGCAACCCGCCGGGAGCGGGTTGCCCCCGGCTTGTCCACACGACCGCTCGCGGCATTCACGCTTTGTCCCCACGGAGTCCGCCCGCGCCGAGCTCATGATCGCGCCACTGGCCGGCCACTTGGGGAGGTGCTCGCGATGAATCAGCTGTCGTTGTTCAACGCCGCGTTGGGTTTGGCCGCCCCCTGGGAGGTCGTCGATGTGCGCTTTGATGCCGCCGCGGGGCGCATCGATTTGCAGGTCGCCTTCCCGCCGGGGACGCGCTTCACCTGCCCCCACTGCGGGGCCGAGCACCAGCCGGTGCACGACACGCTGGAGCGGCAGTGGCGGCATC
>JALOTB010000060.1 GCA_025458165.1 Chromatiaceae bacterium
CGAGGACCTGATCGCCCGCCTCGGATGGCTTGCCCGCCAGTCCTCTCGTCACCACCAGCCGCTGATCCTGCTCGAGCGTCTGCAGCCGAGCTGGCTGGGAGGTCAGACCCATCGCCTGCTTTATCTCGGCCTCTCGCGTACCCTTGCGGGGGCGGCCCTCGGCCTGGTGATCGGGCTCTGCGAGTGGCCGCAGTACCGCGCGGGCGCCGTGGCGCTCGTTGCCGATCCCCGACCGATCGCGGTCGGCCTGCTCCTGGGGGCCGTGGCCGGCGCCGCCATGGCCTTGACCGACGCCGCGCTGCTGCCCGCGATGCCGAAGCTTGGGCACGTCGTACGCTCCGTGCTGCTGGTCGCGGTCTATGGTCTCATTTGGGCGATCCCCGCCGTGGTGCTGATGCTCGCTGCGAGTGGGGATGCGGCGACCCTGTGGGGGGAAGGCGCTGCCTGGGGGCTGTTGGGCGGGGCCTTTTTCGCCACGCGGGCCGGGTCCTCGCTCGACACGGATATCCGCCTGCCCGAGCTCCTGTCCTGGTCCTGGGCCGGACTCTTGCGGGGCCTCCTTAGGGGCGGTCTGGGTGGGGCTCTGCTTGGTGTGCTGACCGGTCTGATCTACCGCGGGCCGGATGGGCACCTGGTCGCTTACCTCCTCGGGATGCTCGGCGTCGGCGCCTGTCTGGGCGCCGCCGTCGGGGCGCTCTTCGGTGGCTTCCAGGGACAGGGCCTGACGCGTCCGGCGACCCCCAACCGGGGGGTGCGCGAGACGGTCAAGGGCAGCCTGCTGGTCATGACCCTGAGTGTGGTCGCCCTCGCGGTGACCATTGGGGCCGCCACTGCGTTGTTGATCGACCCGGCCTCCGGGCTCGCGCTCGGCGGGGTGCTTGGCCTCGCCCTCGGTCTCGCCGCCGGGCTCTGGTACGGCGGTCTCGCCGTGGTGCGGCACTACAGCCTGCGGGTGGTCCTCGCGACCGCGGGCGATCTGCCGCTTCGCCCCGTGCCCGTACTCGACTACGCCTGCGACCTGATTTTTCTGCGGCGAATCGGCGGGGGCTGGCAATTCTTCCATGATCTGCTGCGCCGGCACTTTGCCACGGTCGGGGTGGCTCAACGCACGGATCAGGGAGGGCCCTTAGCATGAAACGAATCTCGCGCTGGCCGTTTGCCGCCTTCGCCGGCCTCACCCTCCTCTTCGGATGCGCTGCCGGACCTGGCGGCCCCGCAGATCAGGGCCCTTCCGAGTGCCGGCTGATCGGCGAGCTGTTCGCCCTCGGTCAAGGCAAGGTCTACCTTAACGGACGGCGCATCGAGCGGCGTACCCGGGTCTGCCACGGCGACCGCATCACCACGGGCGCCGACAGCGGTGCCTGGCTCGCTTTCGCCGGTGGCGGGCATATCCACTTCGACGAGCGCACCGACCCGATCTTTCGGCTGCTCCGCGAGCTCGTGATCGAGGTCCTCGACATCAATCGCGGCCAGGTCCAGGCCGAGCCGCCGCCCGGGGGGCAGCTGGTTGCGCGCTATCGCGACGGGACCTTCGAGACGGAAGGCACGGGGTTCAACCTGAAGGTCGAGTCCGACCGTTCCCTGCTCACCGTACTCGAAGGGCGCGTGCGCCTGGTCCAGCCGCCAGTCGGCGTGGTCGAGGCCAGCGAGCAGGTCGGCCTGCGCCGGGGCGAGCTGCTCTACCGGCGTGCCCTGAGCTTTGATGAGCTGCAGGAGGTGATCCGCTGGCGCGAGCGGTTTCCGCCTCCCGGAAGCGATAGGGCGCCGGATGAGCGCCCGAGCACCGGCGCAGCCGCATTGCCTATCCTCGGCGGAATCCTGGTGATGGGGGGGATCCTGTACAAGGTACTTGGTGGCGACACGGATAAGCCGTCGCAGGATAGCGATGGCCCCGACCGGCCCATTGATCCGTCGAGCTCCATGGATCGAGACCGCCTGCAGCGCTAGGGCGTGGCGGGGAGGCGACCCGATCCTCACTGATCCGCGGCTGGGTGGATCGGCGCCCCGGCCTGGGCCCAGCTCCCAGCCCGCGCCCACCCGGAGCCCGAGGAGCAGCCCCCAGACCAGGGAGTACGGGGGTATGAGGGCGAGCCGGGTGCCGAGCCCGGTGATCAGCAGGTTGGCCGAGGAGCCGCAGGTGACCCCGGCGGTCGCTGCGGCGATGCCCGCAAGCGGCGATCGCCCCGCGGCGAGGACGAGCCCGGCCGCGAGCGGCGGCAGCACAAGATAGCCGGCGTCGAGCGCGATCGAGGATAAGGATGCCGACCAAGACCGTCGCCGGCACCAGGAGCGGCACGGGGGCCGCCCCGATCGCCCGGCGCAGCAGCGCGGGCAGCAGCCCCGCGCTCCGCGACCCCGATCCCGAGCAGCCTAACCAGGACCAGGCCGAGCGGAGGGAAGCGCCCGACGTTGTCGGCCAGCCCGGAGATCGCCCACCAGAGCCTATCGCTGTCGAGCAGGCTCACGGGCGTCACCAGCTCGCGGGTCAGCGGATCGCCCCGGCGAACCGTCGTCTCGACCGATCAGTCGAGCGTCACCGCCAGATGCGAGAGCAGCATCACCACCAGGGTACCGGCGAGGAACAGCATCGCCGGGTCCGGCAGCCGATTGCCCGCGCGGCCTAGCCGGTCGAGCCAGAGTCCGCTCACCGGGCCCCGGCCTTCAGTGCCCGTGGCGCTGGAGCCACTGCTCCAGCATGACCACCACCCAGAGCATGACGCCGGAATAGGTCGCGTGGGCTTGGTTGTGCTGGCGCTCGAGCCGGTCGAGCCAGGTGGGGTTGAGGATGTCGCGGCGGCGGAAGGCCCCCAGGCTCTCGTGCGTGAGCGCGCGCAGGTCGGGGTGCTCAGCCATCCAGAGACCCACCGGCAGCCCGAAGCCGTGCTTATGCTTGGCGATGATCTCCGGCGGCAGGAAATCGGCTAGGGCCTTGTTGAAGAACCAACGGAGCTGGGTGCGGTGGACCTGCATCTCGGGCGGCACCCGGGCGGCGAGCTCCAGGAGCTCGTCATCGAGCAGCGGGAAGCGCACGTCCACCCCGGCCAGCCCACAGGCCTGGTTGATCTTGCGCAGGTCGTTGTCCGCCAGGGTGACCTTGAGGTCGAGATGCATCATCCGATTGGTGCTGGAGCGCGAGCGGGTGCGCCCGTAGACCTCGCGCAGGTCGCTCAGGGGGTGCTCGGGGTCCACGGCGGAGAGAAAGTCTGGGACGAAGCTCTCGGCGAGCGGGCTGCGGTGCAGGACGTTGTCGGTCCCCAGCCGGTCGGGCAGGGGCACCTTGGCCTGGGCCAAGTAGCCCTGCGCCTTGCGCACGGGGGACAGGCGCTGGCCTGCGGGGAAGCGCTGGACCACCGGCTCGATCAGCCGGTTGCGGAGCGCGGGGGGGATGCGCCCGTAGAGCTCGAAGACCCAATGGTTCGCGTAGCGGGCATTGCCGCCGAAGATCTCGTCACCCCCATCCCCCGCGAGCAGGCGCTCAATCCCATCGCCCCGGGCGAATCGCGCGCAGAGGTAGGCAGGGACCACCGAGGCGTTGCCGAAGGGCTCGTCGCAGTAGGCGGCCACCCGGGGGATGCCCTGGATCACGTCATCGGGGGTGACGCAATACTCCCGTGCCTCGGTGCCGAAGTGGCGCGCGGCGATGCGGGCGTAGCCCATCGCGTCGTCGCCCTCGGCCCGGAAGCCGATCGAGTAGGTTCGGGTCGGCCGCCCGAGGGTTTGGCGTAGCGTCCCGGCCACGGTCGCGCTATCCGTGTCGCCGCTCAAGAAGGCACCGACCGTCCCGTTGCCGCTCGCGGCCCGGTCCACGACCTGCGGCAGCAGGGCACGGAGCTCCTCGCGCAGGCGATCAAAAGGGGCGGGGTTGTCGTCCCGATAGGGCATGGCCCAGTAGAAGTGCCCGCGGCGCCGGCCGCCCTGGAAGCACAGCATCTGGGCCGGCAGGAGCTTGAGACAGCCCTTGTAGATGGTCCCCGGGGAGGGCACCACATGACAATAGAGGTAGTCGAACAGGGCCTGAGGGTCGAGCTCGGCCCCGAAACCGGGGACCGGCCGCAGCCCGTCGAGGCGGCTGGCGAAGGCGATGACCTCGCCGCGCGGCCAGACGTAGAGCGGGCGCACCCCGGCGCGGTCGACCGCCAGCACCAGCTTGCCCTCGCGCCAATCGTAAAGGGCCAGCGCGAAGGCCCCACGCACGCGGCGCAAGAACTCCTCGCCGTGGGTACGGTAAAGCTCGGCCAGGTCGCGCGCGCTCAGCACCCGCCCCGAAGCCCCGGTGGGCGTCTCGGAGAGTGCGACGGCGAGATCCTGGTCGGAGAACAGGCAGTCCTCCCCCTTGCCGCCGAGCGTCGCGAAGCCGACCCCAGCACCGCGCAGGACGGTGGAGCGGGCGGGCGCACCCCCCAAGCAGCCCGCTGCCATGCACGGCAGCACCGAGTCGTCGCCTGCAAAGCCCGCGACCCAGCCGGTCCAGCCGCAAATGCCGTGCATCCTTGTGACCCCAAGCCCCAAGTGGCGGCAAAGTATACCCGCCGCGGCCAGTGATTCCGGGCCCTAGCGCACAGTCTCGGGCGTCCGCCACCATGCTTGCTAGTTGCAAAGGGCGACGGGATACTATCGCCATGCCCTTCGCGACCGCCCTCACTAACCACTTTCTGATCGCCATGCCCGGGCTGCGCGATCCCAACTTCTCGCGCACGGTCACCTATCTGTGCGAGCACACCGAGCAGGGCGCCATGGGGATCGTGATCAATCGGCCGATGGAGATCCGTCTCGGTGAGGTCCTGGCCCAGCTCGATATCGAGACCCGTGACCGCGCGGTGCTCGATTCATTGGTCTACCTCGGCGGACCGGTGCAGCCCGAGCGCGGCTTCGTGCTCCACTCGGGCGATCACAGCTTCGACTCGACCCTGGCCATCACGGCGGAGATCAGTGTCACCACCTCGCGCGACGTGCTCGAGGCGATTGCCGCCGGGCGCGGTCCCGAGCACCACCTCGTCGCGCTCGGTTACGCGGGCTGGGGCGGCGGGCAGCTCGAGGAGGAGATGGGGGCCAACGCCTGGCTGAGCGGCCCTGCCGACCAGGACATCATCTTCCACATGCCGGCCGATGCGCGCTGGCTCGCCGCGGCCCAATTGCTCGGGGTGGACCTCAACCTCCTGAGCGGCGAGGCCGGCCACGCCTGAATGGGCACCCTGCTCGGCTTCGACTTCGGGCCGCGCAAGATCGGCGTCGCCGTCGGCCAGACCATCACCCGCTCCGCGACCCCGCTGACCACGCTGCGCAGCCGCGGCGAACGGCCCGACTGGCCCGCCATCGAGCGACTGATCCGCGAGTGGCGGCCCAACGCGGCTGTGGTCGGCCTGCCCTACAACATGGACGACAGCGAGACCGCGATCGCCCCGCGCGCCCGGCGCTTCGCGCGCCAGATCGAGGGGCGCTTCGGGCTCCCGGTGCATCTGGTCGACGAGCGCCTGACCACGCTCGAGGCGCGCGGCCACTTGGGCAGGCAGGGCTCGGCGCCGGGCGCCGTGGACGCCATGGCCGCTAAGTTAATCCTGGAGACCTGGTTGAGTGAGTGCCACTGAGGTCTGGAAGTCCGCGGCGGAGGTCGACGAGGTCATCCGCCGCATGGGCGAAGAGCTCGGCGGGCTGCTCAGCGCCCGGGCGATCCGCCAGCCCCTGATGATCGGCATCCACACCGGCGGGGTCTGGGTCGCCGAGCGGCTGCACCGCGCCCTCGGGCTGCGTGAGCCCCTGGGGCAGCTCGACATCTCCTTTTACCGTGACGACTTCACCCGCATCGGCATGCACCCCCAGGTCCGTCCCTCGGACTTACCTGTCGGGCTGGACGACCGCCACGTCGTGCTGGTTGACGACGTGCTGCAGACCGGGCGGACCATCCGCGCCGCGCTCAACGTCCTCTTCGACTACGGGCGGCCAGCCTCGGTGCTGCTCGCCACGCTTGCCGAGCGTGACGGCCGCGAGCTGCCGATCGAGCCCAATCTGGTCGGGCTGCACGTCCGCCTAGCCCCCGGGGAGCAGATCAAGCTCACCGGCCCGGATCCCCTGGTCCTGGTGCGTGCTACCCACCGGCTCGGCGGGGCCAACGGGGGCCTGTCGTGACGACCTCCGCCGTCCAGCTCGACGCCGAGGGCAACCTCCGCCACTTCCTCACCCTCGATGGACTGAGCCGGACGCTGCTGACCGAGATGCTCGACCGTACCGAGGGTTTCCTCAGCGTGGCACGTCAGGCGGTGAAGAAGGTCCCGCTCTGCCGCGGCAAGATCGTCGCCAACCTCTTCTTCGAGACCAGCACCCGCACCCGCACCACCTTCGAGCTGGCCGCCAAGCGCCTCTCGGCCGATGTGCTCAATCTCAACATCAGCACCTCCGCGACCGCCAAGGGCGAGACCCTGCTCGACACCCTGCGCAATCTGGAGGCGATGCATGTGGACATGTTCGTGGTGCGCCACGCCGACAGCGGGGCCGCCCACTTCATCGCCGCCCACGCCGACCCCCATGTGGCGGTGATCAACGCCGGCGACGGGCGCCACTCCCATCCCACCCAGGGCATGCTCGATATGTTCACCATCCGCCAGCACAAGGGCGACTTCACCCACCTGTGCGTGGCGATCGTGGGCGACGTGCTGCACTCGCGGGTGGCCCGCTCGGAGCTCTCCGCGCTGCGCACCCTGGGGGCCGGCGAGGTCCGCATCATCGCCCCGCGCACCCTGATCCCGGTGCATGCCGAGGCCCTGGGCGCGCGCGTCTTCCACGACCTGCGCGAGGGGGTGCGCGACGCCGACGTAGTGATCATGCTGCGGCTGCAGCGCGAGCGCATGCGTGGGGCCCTGTTGCCGAGCGAGCATGAGTATTTCCAGCTCTTCGGTCTGACCGAGGAGCGCCTGGCCACGGCCAAGCCCGATGCGATCGTGATGCACCCGGGGCCGATCAACCGCGGGGTGGAGATGGACTCCCAGGTCGCCGATGGGCCGCGCTCGGTGATCCTGGAGCAGGTCAGCAACGGTATCGCGGTGCGCATGGCGGTGATGTCCATGTGCATCGGCACCCAGAATCTGCGCGCAGCGGGGCAGGCCGATGGCTGACCCGGCGCGCATCAGTATCTGCAACGGGCGACTCATCGACCCCGCGAGCGGCGTCGACGAGGAGCTCGCGGTGCACATCGCCGGGGGGCGTGTCGCGGCGCTGGGGCCGGCCCCCGCCGGCTTCCATGCCGAGCGCACCATCGACGCCGGTGGGCTGGTGGTCTGCCCGGGGCTGGTCGACCTCTGCGCGCGGCTGCGCGAGCCGGGCGGCGAGCACAAGGCGAGCATCGCGAGCGAGACGCGCGCCGCCGCCGCCGCCGGGGTAACGACCCTGTGCTGCCCGCCGGATACCAGCCCGGTGATCGATACCCCGGCGGTCGCCCAGCTTATCACCCAGACCGCAGAGCGTGCTGGCCGCGCCCGGGTGGTCCCCGCCGGGGCACTCACCCGTGGGCTCGCTGGCGAGCAGATCAGCGAGATGGCGGCGCTTAAGCGCGCGGGCTGCGCGGTGATGAGCCACGCGGACGCCCACATCACCAACACCCAGGTGCAGCGCGGGGCCATGGAGTACGCCTCGACCTTTGGGCTTACCCTCTTCCTGCGCCCCGAGGACCACTACCTGCGCGACCAGGGGTGCATGCACGAGGGGCGGGTGAGCACCCTGCTCGGGCTCCCCGGGATCCCCGAGGCGGCGGAGACCGTCGCCCTCGCGCGTGACCTGGCGCTCGCCGAGCAGACGGGTGCCCGCGTGCACTTTCGCGGGCTCTCTTGCGCCCGCTCCGCCGCGATGCTCGCCGAGGCCCAGGCGCGCGGCCTTCGCGTGTCGGCCGATGTGAGCGCCCATCAGCTCTTCCTCACTGAGGACGACGTCGGGGACTTCGACAGCAACTGTCATCTCCGCCCGCCGGTGCGCACCCGGGCCGACCGCGAGGCGCTCCGCGCCGCCGTGGCGCGCGGCGAGATTGCCGCGATCTGCTCGGATCATCAGCCGCACGAGCCGGACGCCAAGCTCGCGCCCTTCCCGGTGACCGAGCCGGGGATCTCGGCGCTCGAGACCCTGCTTCCCCTCACACTGGGGCTGGTCGGCGAGGGCGTGCTCGGCCTGCGCTCCGCGATCGAGCGCCTGACTCGCGGCCCGGCCGGCATCCTTGGGCTACCGCTTGGCCGGCTGGAGCCCGGCTCGATCGCCGACATCTGCGTTTTCGACCCCGAGGAGCCCTGGGTCCTCTCCCCCGCGACGCTCGTCAGCCAGGGGCGGAACACCCCGTTCCTCGGCCGCGGGCTGCGGGGGCGGGTGCACTGGACTCTGCTCGGGGGGCGGGTCGTCTTCGAGCGCGGGGCCCGATGAGCGATCAGGCCCATCGCGACACCATCTTCCTGGAGGACGCCGAGGTCCTGAGCCAGGAGGCCTACCCGGCCGAACAGTATTTCCTGCGCCTGCGCGCGCCGGAGTGCGCCCGTCACGCACTCCCGGGCGGCTTCGCGCACCTGCGGTGCGACCCCTTGCTGCCGATGCGCCGGCCGCTCTCGATCATGCGCGTGTCGCCCGAGGAGGGCTGGGTCGAGTTCCTCTACAAGGCGGTGGGCGAGGGCACCCGGCTCCTCGCGGCCAAGCGCCCGGGTGACAGGGTCAGCCTCTTGGGCCCCATCGGTCGCCCCTTCGAGCCGCACCCGGAGCGCCCACGCGTCCTGCTGATCGGTGGCGGTGTGGGCATCCCGCCGATGATCTTCCTCGCCGATGCCCTGCGCCGCGACCGGCGCTTCCGGCCGCTCGCCCTTTTCGGCTCGGAGGTCCCTTTCCCGTTTCAAGCGCGGCCCTCGCAGCACCTGGTCGGGGGGCTTCCGGCCGAGGTGATTGCGGCCATGCCGCTGCTGGACGACTGGGGGGTGCCGAGCCGGCTCGCGAGCCTCCAGGGGTACGCCGGCTGCTTCTCGGGCTACGTCACCGACCTTGCCCGCCACTGGCTCGATCGGCTCGATGCCGCCGCCCGGGCCCAGGTCGAGGTCTTCGCCTGCGGCCCCCACCCGATGCTCGCCGCCACCGCGGCCGTCGCACGCGACTTTGACCTGCCCTGCCAGGTCTCGCTGGAGGAGTTCATGGCCTGTGCGGTCGGCGGCTGCGCCGGTTGCGTGGTCGAGGTTCGCACCCCGGCGGGACCGGCGATGAAGCGCGTCTGCGTCGACGGCCCCGTGTTCGACGCCTACCAGGTGTTTGCGGACTGAGCCTCGTCTCGATCACCCGCCAACCACGCGCGCCCAACCGTCATGTCAATCCTCAAGCTCGGCATCCCCAAGGGCAGCCTGGAGGCCGCCACCCTCGCACTCTTCGAACAGGCGGGGTGGAAGATCAGCCCGCGCTCGCGCAACTATTACCCGGACGTCGACGACCCGGAGCTGCGCTGCGCCCTGATCCGTGCCCAGGAGATGGCCCCCTACGTGGCCAACGGTACCCTGGACCTCGGGCTCACCGGGCTCGACTGGATCCTGGAGACCCAGGCCCAGGTCGAGGAGATCGGCACCCTGACCTACTCGAAGAGCTCGGACGCCCCGAGCCGCTGGGTGCTGATCGTCCCGCAGGACTCACCGATCCGCTCGGTCACGGACCTCGCCGGACGCAAGGTCGCGACCGAGCTGGTCGGCTTCACCCGCCGCTACCTCGCCGAGCGCGGGATCGAGGCGAGCGTAGAGTTCTCCTGGGGCGCGACCGAGGCCAAGGTGGTCGAGGGGCTCGTCGACGCGGCGGTCGAGATCACCGAGACCGGCAGCACCATCCGCGCCCACGGGCTGCGGATCGTCGCCGACCTGCTCTACACCGACACCCGCCTGATCGCCAATCCCGCCGCCCTGCGGGACCCTTGGAAGCGGGCCAAGATCGAGCAGATCGCGCTCATGCTCCGTGCGGCGCTGGCGGCAAGGCACAAGGTGGCGATCAAGCTCAACGTCGCCGCCGAGAATCTGGACGCGGTGGTCGCGCTCCTGCCAAGCCTCCACGCCCCCACCGTCAGCCACCTCTACGACCGCCGCTGGCTCGCGGTGGAGACCGTTGTCGACGCCCAGGTCGTGCGCGAGCTGATCCCGCGCCTGCGCGCCGCGGGCGCCGAGGGGATCCTGGAGTACGAGCTGCGTAAGATGATTTGAGGGCGCCTTGAAAAACTCGAGGTGCCCGTGCGGCACAGGGAGGTGCCGCCATTCTTAAGTGCCCAAGCACTCGAGAATGGAGCGAAGCGGACATCGCACCTTCGCTCCGTGGCTTGAAGAATCCCACGGAGGTCTTTTAAGGTCCCCTTGAGCCGCGCCGAGGAGCTCGGCGCGGCTCGACGCCCCTCAGCGGCGGGGCCCCAGAGGCGGCTCGGGCCCGGCGCGTCCGGTCACTCCTCGACCTGCTGGATGCCAGCGATGAGCCAGTCGCCCTCGCGGCGCCCCCAGTCGTGCTGCACGTGCCAGATCTCGCGGAAGGGGTTGGCGGGTGCGTTGTCCTCCTCGCGGATCAGACCGGAGAAGAGCACGCTCGCCACCACTTGGTCGCCGTCGCGGCGCAGCCCGAGCAGCTCGGCGTCCAACCGCACCACCTCGGTGGACTGGGCCCCTTCCCCCAGGCGCTGGCGCTCCCGCTGCAGCTCAGAGAAGAGCTGCGGGGTGGTGTACTCGCGAATGTCCTGGAAGTCGGACTGATCCCAGGCGGTCTGGAGGCGGATGAAGTGGGCCTTGGCTCCTTCGGTGAAACCGGGGCCATCGAACCAGACCGGGACCTCATCGCCGTCACCTGCCCTCGGGGCCGGCTCCCCGAGCTGCGCGGGCATGCCGCCATGGCCGAAGGGTGCGCCCACCGGGGCCGTCCTGCCATACGCGCTGGCGGCAGCGGGCTGGGCGGCAGCGCCCCGGCGCAGCGCCCGGAACAGCATGACGCCGCCGAGGATCAGCGCGGCGAAGAGTAGGATGTCCATGATCTGCAGCCCCTCGAAGGCGTCCCCGAAAAACAGGGAGGCAAGCAACCCGCCAGCCGCCAGCCCGGCCAAGGGTCCGAGCCAGCGGCTCGCGCCGGTCGTCGCGGCGGCGGGTGCGGCTGCCGGCACCTGGGCCTGGCGTGGGGGCTGCGCCTGGCGCGGCATGCTGTTGTACTGCTTGCCCAGGCTCCCCCCGCCGCCGAAGCGCTTGGCCTCGGCATCCGAGACGGGCACTAAGGCGGCGACCAGGAGTGCGGTCGCGAGGGCGATCAGGGTTTTCATAGCGACGGACCTCGTCATCAAGTGATCTGAAAGCGATTGGATCGTAAGGGCGGGTCGGGGTTCAGCGGACCTCGGCGATGCCGATGCCGCGCGGATCGCTGGCCGCCTCGACGCGGGTGCTTGCGCGATCCCAGTACACCGCTTGCATGTTACCGAAACCCTCGGCGACCTCCCGCAGCCGGTGGCCGCGGGCCTCCAGCTCGTCGCGCTCGTCGAGGCTGAGGGCGTCGGGCTCGTGCTGGATCTCGTCGGGCAGGAACTGGTGGTGCACGCGCGGCCGTGCAACCCATGCGTCCGGGCCCTGACCCTCCGCTAGCGCCAGCACGGCCTGTAGGACCATAGTGATGATGCGACTACCGCCCGGTGTGCCCAGGATCGCGACCCCCTGGTCCGACTCGACGAAGGTCGGGGTCATGCTGGAGAGCATCCGCTTGCCCGGTGCGATGGCGTTGGCCTCGCCGCCGACCAGCCCATAGACGTTGGCGACCCCGGGCTGGGCGGAGAAGTCGTCCATCTCGTCGTTCAGCAGCACCCCCGTGCCCGGCGGCACGAAGCCGCTGCCAAAGGGGTAGTTGATGCTCAGCGTCGCGGCCACTCGGTTGCCCTCGCGGTCGAGGATCGAGAAGTGGGTGGTCTCGCGTGCCTGGCGCCGAACCGGACCGATTAGGCTCGGGGTCGCGCGCTGAGGGTCGATGTCGCGGGCGAGCCCTGCGGCATAGTAAGGGTGGGTCAGCCGCGCGAGCGGGATCTCGACCTGGTCGGGGTCGCCGAGGTAGACCGCGCGGTCGCGGTAGGCGCGGCGCATCACCTCGGCCAGCAGGTGGGCGCGCCCGGCACCGTCGAGGCCGTCGAGCTCGAAGCCCGAGAGCATGTTGAGCATCTGCACCAGGAGCACCCCCCCGGAGGAGGGCGGGGCGGCGCTCACCACCCGCCAGCCGCGGTAGTGGCCGACCACCGGTGCGCGCTCCACCACCTGGTAGTCCGCGAGGTCCCCCAGGGTCCAGATCCCGCCCGCCTCGCGTACCCCGGTCGCGAGTCGCTCGGCGAGCGGGCCTTGGTAGAAGCCGGCATGACCGTCGCGGGCGAGCCGCTCCAGGGTCGCGGCGAGGTCTGGCTGGCGGATGAGTGCGCCCACCGCAGGGATCTCACCCTGGTCGAGGAGCTGCGCGGTCGCGGCTGGGGACTCGCGCAGCGCGGGCAGGCGCCAGGCGGCGAAACGGCGGTAGGTCTCGTCGGCGGGAAACCCGTCGCGCGCAAGGCGGACCGCCGGCGCGAGCGTCTGCGCGAGCGGCAGCCGACCATAACGCTCGGCGAGCCAGACCAGGGCGGCCGGCTGGCCGGGGATGCCGGCGGCGAGCGGTCCGTTCAGGGCTCGCTCGGGGACGAAGCGGCCCTGTTCGTCGAGGTACATCCCGCGGTGGGCTGCAAGTGGTGCACGCTCGCGCCCGTCGACCATCACCTGATGGCCGTCGGCGGCGCGGTGCAGGAGCCAGAACCCCCCGCCGCCGAGGCCGGAGCCGTAGGGCTCGACCACCCCGAGCGCGGCGCTCACCGCGACCGCCGCGTCGAAGGCATTGCCGCCGGCGTCGAGGGCCTCGAAGCCGGCGGCCGTCGCCAGCGGATGGGCGCTGGCTATGGCCGCCTTGGGGGGGCGATCGACCGCGAGCGCAGTCGCCGCAGCGAGCAGCAGACCGAGCACGAGGGCAGAAAAAAGGCTCCGCGAGGGAGCCTTGTGCGGCGCCGCCATGCGGAGGGCTATTCCGCGCCGGTGATGCGGCGGTACTTCTCCATCAGCTCGTCCTCGGTCTCCTCGTGGGCCGGATCCTTGATGATGCAGTCCACCGGGCAGACCTCGACGCACTGGGAGGTCTCGTAGTGGCCGACGCACTCGGTGCAGAGATCGGGGTCGATCTCGTAGATCTCATCGCCCATCGAGATCGCGCCGTTGGGACATTCGGGCTCGCACACGTCGCAGTTGATGCATTCGTCTGTGATGATGAGTGCCATGTTGAAACTCCTAAGGCTTTGGACCTGGCAGTTAAATCTCGCGCGAAATCTTAACGAAAGCGCTCACGCAATGCAGCCTGCACGGCGGGGGCGACGAAGGCCGAGACATCCCCACCGAGGCGCGCGATCTCACGCACCAAGGAGGAGGAGATGTAGGCATATTGCTCCGCCGGGGTGAGGAACAAGGTCTCGATCTCTGGGGCCATTCGCCGGTTCATCCCGGCGAGCTGGAACTCGTACTCGAAGTCTGAGACCGCCCGTAGCCCGCGCATGATCACAGAGATCCCGGTGGCGCGGGCGAAATCCACCAGTAGACCGGCGAAGGGCCTGACCTCCACGTTGCCAAGGTGTGCGAGCACCTCCCTGGCGAGCGCGACCCGTGTCCCGGTGTCGAAGGTCGGGGCCTTGGCGGTGTCATGGGCGACTGCCACGACCACGTGGTCGAACAGCGAGGCGGCCCGTTGGATCAGGTCGCTGTGGCCGTTGGTGATGGGGTCGAAGGTGCCAGGGTAGACCAGGCTTCGCACTGACGCGTGATCCGAGGGGCGGCTGAGCTTGGGGGCGCAGCATACCAGAGCGTGCGGCGCAGGACAGGCGAGCGCGGTGTGGCTGGGATGCTGATCGGTCCCACCGATGAATCGGTCAATTTCATTCCATAGGAACATTCGGAAATTCTGATTTTTGTCAGTTTGGCGCTCGGTCGGGGGATGTTCAACGGTCGCGCTTCGGCGAACACTTATCGAACGCAGGGTTATTTCCTGAAGGCCGCTGCGCGGTCCGCCCACGGCCGTGGGCGGGTATCGGATGGAGTCGCGGGGCGCCTGCGCTCGCGACGCGCTTGACGAGGAGCCGTCGATGCACGGGAGACGAACATTGGTGCTGGTGGTGCCAGCGGTGCTGGCCTTTGGTCTCGGTACGGCAGCGGCCCAGCCGCAAGGTCCAGGGGGCGGGGGTGGCCCAGGGGGCCCGCCGGAGGACCGCGGGGTCCTCGTGGGCCACGGGGGCAACATCCGGTTCAATCCGGTCACCGGCCAGTACATCCTCAAGGGCAAGGGCACCGTAGCCGCGGCGGAGGCGGAGCGCAGCCTGGCCACTGCCATCTGCGCCAAGTGCCACGAGGATGCCATCCACACCCTTAAGGACTCCGTGCACTTCAGCGTGCAGGGGCCGAACCCGCGGATCCTGTTCCCCGGGGGCGGCGCGCACGGGGCGCTCGACCGGGCCTGCGGGCTGCCGGGCACCTCGGCGCTGATCAACTACAACAGCGACATCAATCTCGGCGAGTGCAGCAAGTGCCACGTGGGCCGCTTCCTGCCGCCCATGGAGGGGGCGTTCACCAGCTCCTTCGCTCAGATGTTCCAGTCAGAGCCGTTCAATCTCGAGGCGGAGGACGCGATGGCCCAGGCCGCCGCGAACGCCAGGGATATCGTCGACGGGGGGCTGGACTGCCTGATCTGCCACGCCGAGCACTACCAGGCCGTGCGCGACGACCTCGACTGGTCGGAGGGATCGCCGATCCAGGCGACACATCAGATCGCGGGCTACGCGGAGCCGGGCGAGCCCTCGCCCTCACCCCAGGGCTACGCCAAGCTCACGCGGGACAACACCGACTTCGACCACGACGGGATTCCGGACGCGTTGATCCACGTCGACCTGAACGAAGACGGCGGCGCCGACCTCCATCTGCCGCTGATGATGGACACGGACGGCGACGGCCAGCCCGACGCCCCATGGCCCACCGTCGGCCAGGATCGCTCCGTCGCGGCCGTGCTGAGCGCCGGGCCCACCACCGATCACGCCTGCCTGCGCTGCCACGAGCACGCCCGCACCGGCTACAAGCGCGCGACGCTCTTCCTAGAGGGCTACGACGTGCATGCGGCGGCGACCAGCGGCCCCTTCGAGGGGGCGCATAACCGCTGCACTGTGTGCCACGTGGTGCTGGAAGGCAACCATAAGTTCGTGCGCGGGCATCTGGTCGGCGGCGACCTG
Source organism: Chromatiaceae bacterium (assembly GCA_025458165.1). GTDB lineage: Bacteria > Pseudomonadota > Gammaproteobacteria > Chromatiales > Chromatiaceae > JALOTB01. Next base: position 15,269 of record JALOTB010000060.1, read on the forward strand.
GCCGCCGCGGACTACCCGCCGCCGCCCCCGGGGGTCGAGCCGGACCCGGAGGACCCGACGCACCTCACCTGCGTGCAGTGCCACCCTGTCAGCGATCTGCCGAAGACCGGCAAGGATCAGGTGCACGGCGAGGGCCACCTGGCCAAGATCGCCTGCGAGACCTGCCACATTCCCTACAGCGGGGGCATCACCTACTCCCTGTACGGGCACGGCGGGCACCTGTCCTTCGGACGCAACGCCGAGGGCTTTGACACCAAGCTGATCACCCACGACCACATGGTCGCCGGCGACCGGGCCGACGTGGACGCGGACTACGCGGCCTATCGGATCCCCTCGGTGCTCATGTGGTTCGACGGGTCCACCTCGTTCCTGGCCCAGTCGCTCGCGGTGCGCGGCGCGCCCACCGCGCGCATCACGCCCTTCAAGCCCATGGCCAACGGCATGGTGATGGACGGGCGGTTCTTCGACGGGGTGACGCTGACGAACGCCGCGGACTTCCCCTACAACGCCCACTCCATGTACCGCTTCTACGCCAACAGAGCCAACGCAGAGGTGTTCACGGCGCTCGGGCTGCTCGGCACGGTTAAGGACACCGAGGGCAACGTGATCGTGAGCGGCCTGACGCCAGACGAGACCCGCAAGGTGACCCTGGGCGACCTGATGGCGATGGGTGACCCGAGCCGCCAGACCATGGCCATGATGCAGGCCTTCCCCAACCTGATGAACTTCAGCAAGGCGGCCTACGGCTACGAGCACTACCTGGTGAGCACGGCGCTCGCCCGCATCGGCGACGGCCCGGACGCGGACGGCGACGGCATCATCGATCAGGGCGCGGACTTCACGTTCGACATGCTGACGGCGGTCAACATGGGGCTCGAGCAGTTCAAGGGCTTCAACGTGCCCATGATGCTGCCGCCGGAGTACGACTGGTATCCCAAGTTCCAGGAGGTGTCGAATGTTGCAACCATGAAGCTCCCGGACGGCAGCTTCATGAAGCTGTTCCTCTCGATGGGCATTCAGCAGCAGCTCGTGGAACAGGGTGTTCCGGCGGAGCAGATCCCCGCGATCATCGAGCAGCTCGTGGGCGACTATCCCGCCTTCTCCAACGGCGTCACCCTGGGCGGCCACGGCGTGCTGCCGGACCCCGAGGTCAACGCCCTCGGCGGCGGCCGCGGACGCAACGGCTGCCTGGACTGCCACGGCGAGGGCGGCGTGCTCGCCAACCCGATGCCGGTGACCGAGAAGGTGCAGGTCGACCTGGGGCCCATGGGACAGGGCGAGATGCCGGTGTGGCGCTGGATTTACTACAACGTCAAGGCGCTGGTCGATCTGGGCCTTGCCACCAGCAACGAGGACGTGGTCATCGGCAGAGCGAACATCGACGTCGCGGGCAACACAGACCTGGTGCGAACCAGTGGCAACCGCATGATCGTCAACTGGTTCAACCCGGCGGGGGAGCCGACCCTGAACGAGCAGCCGGTCGACGGCTACACCGGCTTCCTCGGCGCGGCCGAGCCGGAGTCGCTCGACGGAACCGAGCTGAACGGGGATGCCCTCACCTGGAAGGGCGGCGACTGGATGCCGGTGCTCGAGCCGGTGACGGTGGCCCGGCCGAACTACGCCATTCTGGGCTACGCGAAGGACGAGGTGATCTTCCCGATCAAGGGCTCCGGGACCAAGGGTGACGGCAAGGGGAAGAAGCATTGAAGCCCATCGCTGATTGAAGTGCCCCAAAGCAGAACGCCGGCGCGATGCCGGCGTTCTTTTTTCCGGCGCGCGAGGGCGCGCGAGGGCGCGGGAGGGTGGGGATGCGCGCTCCCGACGGGGCCGCTACAGCGGGAAGTGAGGAGGTCGGCCAGGCCGGGGGGTCCCAGCGGCCGTTCCGCCATAGCCCAGGCCCTGGCAACGCTCGCCCGAGTCCGCCTCCTGTCCGGTCGAGCGACCCGAGTCGGTCAGGTCGGCAGCGGATAGCTGGGATCGACCTCGGCCAGTGGCCGCGCGGGGCCCGATGGGGCGAGCGGGGCGTAGCGGGCGAGCTCGGCGGCGCCGACGCGGCCGGCGACCTGCTCCAGCTCGGTCAGGCGCGCCCCTTGCCGGGCCAGGAAGGCGAGGTAGCTCTGGCGGAGCGCCGCGGCGGTGACCTCATCCGGGCGTGAGAGGCCGGCGTCATGAGCGAGCAGGCACAGGCGCGCCTCAAGCTCCCCCTGCGCTCTGCCACGGGCCACTGCCGGCCCACAGGGGCAGCGGCGTGGACGCGGCGAACAGTCAGCCCGCCTGCGGCGGTAGCGGTACCTGCCGAGTGGGTTCTGGCGGCGGCTGCACCAGGCCGGCGGCGAGGTCGAAGTGCTCGGGCTCGAGGATGGTGCACTCCTCCAGGCGCCGACCGGCGAGGAGCACCGGGATCAACTGTCGGCAGAGTGGATCGGCGAGGGGCCAGAGGGCGCCGACCTCGGCGGGGATGAGCTCGCGCGGGCGCGCGGCAGGGAGGCTCGCGGCGGGCGCTGCCGCAATGGCTGGGGCTTGGGGCAACTGCTGAAGCGCGCCGGCATCGGCGACTCGGCCCGCGAGCGCCCCGGCGGCGGGATAGACGCGGATGCCGGTCACGGCGGTCTCGTCTCGGGTCTCCCGCTCCGGGTGGCGGGGGAGGAACTCGCCGAGCAGGACCGCGGCGAGCCCCGCCGCAACCGCCGCGAGCAGGATCAGCAGGGCGTCGCGCCAGTAGCGCGGATGAAAGGGCGTGGCCGGGGCGTGGGCGGTCTCCTTGTGGCCGGCGAGATCGCCCCCTCCAGGACCGCGATCCGCTGACGGGTCTGGGCGACCTCGCGCTGGCCCTGGGACAGGACCAGGCGCCGGCCCTGCGGGAGCTTCTCCTCGATCTTGGCCTCGGTCTGGGCGAGTTGGGCCGGGATGACGCGGGTGTCGGGCTCGTTCTCCAGGTAGAAGGGCGTGAAGCGCTTGCCGAGCTCAGTGAGCTTGGCGCGCAGCTCGATGGCCTTCTCCTCCAGGACCTCGAGGTTCCCCTGCTCGCTGGCCGGGACCACAGGGTCGCCGCGGCTGTTGGCGTCCTCGATCGCAGCCAGGCGCGCCTCGGCCTCCACGGCCTCGTCGCGGGCGCGGTTGAGGCCCTCGTTAAGCGCGCGCAGCCGTGCCAGGGCCTCGTTGCCGTCGCGCTCCAGGGTGACGATGTCGCGCGCGGCGCGGAAGGCGTCGAGGGCGGCGCGGTTCTCCTCGATGGTCCCGGTCAGTCGCGCCTGCTCCTCGCGCAGCGCCGCGCGAGCGGTACCGACCTCGCGTTCGACCGCCCCGCGGCGGAGCGTCTCATAGGCGTCGATCCAGGCGTTGACCAGGATGGCCAGGCGCTCGTGCTCACCGCCGACCGCGGCGAGCCCCACTAGGCGGGTGTCGGGCAGCGACGTCACCTGGAGCCTGCCGCGTAAGGCTTCCGGGGTGAACGGGCCCTGGTCTGGCGCCGCTGGGGCGTGGCCAGGGTCGAGCCGCTCGCCGCGGCGAGGGACTGCGCCGGGCGCAGGAAGTCCCAGGCGAGACCCGGCACGAGCACGCCGATCAGCACCAACAGTAAGACCTTAGTCGCCGCGCATGCTACCAAAGCCGGCGTGGCGCGCCGTCGGCGGTGGTGGCCGTGCGGGCGCAGACTCGGACGCCGTGAGCTGGGTGCCGATCAGGCCGGCCGTCGATTGGCGGGCGCGGATCTCGTCCTTTCGCTGATGCTCAGCCTCGCACCCGACGCACGTTTCCCCGGTGGCGGCATGCTCGGTCGGCAAAAGAAGGCGATGAGCTACAAACGTCAGAAAAGCAGGAATCGTGTCTCATTGGAGCGTAAAGCAAGTGCAACATTTCAATGTCTTACGAGCCATTGGTTGTCGCCACCTGTGACTAACTGCGCTTCCTGGTTAAGGCCCAAAATAAAAAACCGCACCCTGGGTCTCCAGCGTGCGGCAAAAGCGAGGGACTCACGGGGCCCTGCGGACCGCGCGCAGAGCGCGGAGTAGGGCCTCGTACCGTTGTTAATGCATCCCCTGTGCCACATGCGGAAATCAGGTAACTAACTGATTCATAGGCCTATCGTTGGGGTCGCGTTTTGGGCGGACTGTCGGGCTCACGCGACAGTGCCTGCGTCAATCCGCAGCCGCCGGGAGGTGATACGGGGGGCTCAGCTCGTGCACGGCCGCCACCAGGGCGGCGGCGCGGTCGGGCTCCACATCGGGATGGATGCCGTGACCGAGGTTGAAGACGTGACCGTGACCCTGGCCGTAGCTCGCCAGCACGCGCTCCACCTCGACGCGCACCCGGGCCGGCGAGGCGTAGAGGACGCAGGGATCGAGGTTGCCTTGTAGTGCGACCCGGTCGCCGACGATTCGACGGGCATCGGCCAGGTCTTTGGTCCAGTCCACGCCCAGGGCGTCGCAGCCGCTCCCGGCCATGTGCTGGAGCCACTGCCCGCCGCCCTTGGTGAATAGGATCACGGGGACCCGGCGCCCTTCGGCCTCGCGGGTCAAGCCGCGCACGATGCGGCTCATGTAGGCGAGGGAAAATTCGCGGTAGTCGCGCGGGCTGAGCACCCCGCCCCAGGTGTCGAAGATCATCAGGGCCTGGGCGCCTCGGGCGACCTGGGCATTGAGATACGCCGTGACGGCATCGGCCAGCACGCCGAGTAGGGCATGCATCAGCTCCGGGCGGTCGAACATCATCGCCTTGGAGCGGGCAAAGGTCTTGGCGCTGCCGCCCTCGACCATGTAGGTGGCGAGCGTCCAGGGGCTCCCCGAGAAGCCGATCAGCGGCACCCGCCCGCCGAGCTCGCGGCGGATCAGGCTCACGGCGTCGAGGACATAGCCGAGGTCTTCCTCCATGTCGGGCACCCGCAGGGCGCGGATGTCGGCCTCGTCGCGCACCGGGCGCTCGAAGTGGGGCCCCTCGCCCTCGGCGAAGTAGAGTCCGAGACCCATGGCGTCGGGCACCGTGAGGATGTCGGAGAAGAGGATGGCGGCATCGAGCGGGAAGCGCTCCAGAGGCTGGAGGGTCACCTCGCAGGCCAGCTCCGGGTGCTGGCACAGATCCATGAAGCTCCCGGCGCGGGCGCGGGTGGCGCGGTACTCGGGGAGGTAACGCCCGGCCTGGCGCATCATCCAGACTGGCGTGTAGGCGACCGGTTGGCGCAGCAGGGCGCGCAGGAAGGTGTCGTTCTTGAGCTCTGTCACGGGGATGGGTATCCGAGGGCAGTGGTAGGGGCTGGTGTGATCGCGCGCCGCAGCATACTACAGCGCCGGAGGCAATGATCCGCAGGGGCCGGCGACGACCCGATCGCCACGTAGGTCCCAGGGTGCCGTGGGCGCGGACGCCCTTGTCCCTGAGCCGCCAGTTCAAGCGCTCTTCGCGATCGGCAGGTTCTCCAGTGCGACGGACGGCACACGCCCCTCACCGAAGACGTGCTGTGCGTCGAGGATCTCGATGCCAACGAGTGTCTCGCCGGGGCCTATGTTCAACGCGACCTCATCGTTGAGGCGAAGCGTCCGGCACTGGACGTCGCCTTCCAGTAACCGGATGTAGAGCGCATCGGTCTCCGGGTCGTAGCTGATCTTCATAGATGCCTCTAGAAGAAAAAGGTGTACACGGTGATGACCACGATCTCGTCTGGCTCTTCCTTGATGACGGGCGCGACCTGCTTAATCGCGTAGTCTGTGCCTTGCTACGCCTGGTTGAAGGCACAGTTGAAACGGCACAGCTCACGGCCCTGCTTGGCGGGCTCTCGCCTGCCCTGCTCGATCGCGATGAGCACCTCTGAGTCGCTGGCCCCGCGCTCTTGGCACTGTTGCTGAGCATGGCGCGACAGCCGAATCGGCTTCACGAGCTAATCCTCGTCTGTGCGACCCAGGCGCATTGGCGGAGCTCGGCCTTATTATCGCGGGAAAACCCCCGGCTTTGCCGGGGGACTGAACAAGTTCGACATTTCCGGGATTCGGTGGTGATGGCACGGCGCTTCGGGAAGGATCTGAGGGGCCAGCAATCGAAAGCCCCCGGCTTTGCCGGGGGATTGTTACTCAGCACGCGGCCTTGCGGGCTCGACGAACCATTTTTTCCACGGCAGGCAGCAGCACTGGGGGGGCAACGGCTGAATCGATACTACACCAGCCGCCGGCCGAAGCGCCGCCGCCGGTCCCGACGCCCGCTTTGTTAGAATCGCGCGATGGACGTCTCCGATCTTCTCGATGGCCTGAACCCCGCCCAACGCGAGGCGGTGACCGCGCCGCCCGGGAACCTGCTGGTGCTCGCCGGCGCCGGCAGCGGCAAGACCCGCGTGCTGGTGCACCGCATCGCCTGGCTGATCCGGGTCGAGGGTGTGCCGCCCTGGGGAATCCTGGCGGTGACCTTTACCAACAAGGCGGCGCGCGAGATGCGCGGGCGCATCGAGGCGATCCTCGGGCTCCCCGTGGGCGGCATGTGGGTCGGGACCTTCCACGGGCTGGCGCACCGCTTCCTGCGCGCCCACTGGCAGGACGCGGGCCTGCCCCAGCAGTTCCAGATCCTCGACTCCGACGATCAGCTCAGGCTCGTCAAGCGCACGCTCAAGGCCCTGGAGCTCGACGAGTCGCGCTGGCCACCGCGCCAGGTCCAGGGCTTCATCAACAAGCAGAAGGACGAGGGGCTGCGGCCCCAGCACCTCGACGACGCCGGCGACTTCTACCTGCGCCGGATGGTCGAGGTCTATCGCGAGTACGAGGCGGCCTGCGCCCGCGGCGGGATGGTGGACTTCGCCGAGCTGCTGCTGCGCGCCCACGAGCTGCTGCGGGAGCGAGCGGACATCCGGCACCACTACCGCGAGCGCTTCCGTCACATCCTGGTCGACGAGTTCCAGGACACCAACGCCATCCAGTACGCCTGGCTGCGTCTGCTGAGCGAGGGGCGCGACAACCTCTTCCTGGTCGGCGACGACGACCAGTCCATCTATGGCTGGCGCGGGGCCAAGGTCGAGAACATCCAGAGCGTGACGCGTGACTGCCCAGGCACCCAGATCGTCCGCCTGGAGCAGAACTACCGCTCGACCGGAAACATCCTCGCCGCGGCCAATGCGCTCATCGCCCACAACCCGACCCGGCTCGGCAAGAACCTCTGGACCGCCGACGGCGAGGGCGAGCCGATCCGCCGCTACACCGCCTTCAACGAGGTCGACGAGGCGCGCTTCGTCGTTGCGCGCATCCGCCGCTACGTGGAGGAGGGCTACCGACGGAGCGAGTGCGCCATCCTCTACCGCACCACGGCCCAGTCCCGGCTGTTCGAGGAGGCCCTGATCCAGGCCGCCATCCCCTATCGGGTCTACGGTGGCCTGCGCTTCTTCGAGCGGGCGGAGATCAAGGACGCCTTGGCCTATCTGCGCCTGGTGGCCAACCCGCACGACGACACCTCCTTCGAGCGGGCGGTGAACACCCCCAACCGCGGCATCGGGGCGCGGACCCTGGATGCCCTCCGCGAGCAGGCGCGCGAATCCCGGACCTCGCTCTGGCAGGCGGCGGAGGACCTGATCGGCTCGGGTGCGCTGCCCGCGCGGGCGGCAAATCCCCTGCTTGGCTTCCTCGACCTGATCCGCAGCCAGCGCGCCCAGGCGGAGGGGGCTGGACTCGCCGAGCTCGCCGAGCGGCTGATCGCGGCGGCCGGGCTCCCGGATTTCTACCAGAAGGCGAAGGACGGCAAGGGGGTCGACCGGATCGAGAACCTCGACGAGCTGGTGAACGCCACCGCGCGCTTCGCCCAGGAGGCCGAGGACGACGAGGCGGACCTGCTCGGCGCCTTCCTCTCCCACGCCGCGCTCGAGGCCGGCGAGACCCAGGCCGACCAGCAGGCGGATGGGGTGCAGTTGATGACCCTGCACAGCGCCAAGGGGCTGGAGTTCCCCGTCGTGTTCATCGTCGGGGTGGAGGAGGGGCTCTTCCCCCACAGCATGTCGGCCGACGACCCGGATCGGCTGGAGGAGGAGCGGCGCCTGTGCTATGTCGGCATGACCCGCGCCATGCACCGGCTGTATCTCACGCACGCCGAGAGCCGGCGCCTACATGGCTCGGAGACCTACCCCTACCCCTCGCGCTTCCTGCGCGAGATCCCGGCGGGGCTGGTCGAAGAGGTCCGGGCGAGCGGCCTTGCCCGTCCGTCGGCCCCAACGGCATCCGCGGCGACCGACGGTGGCTTCCACCTAGGCCAGCGCGTCTGTCACCCCAAGTTCGGCGAGGGGGTGATCCTCGGCACTGAGGGCAAGGGGGCAAGCGCGCGCATCCAGGTCAACTTCGAGTCGGTGGGGAGCAAGTGGTTGGTGCTCGCCTACGCGCGCTTGGAGGCGGCCGGCTGAGCCGGCCGCGCTCCAGGCGAGGGGCTCAGACGCAGCCCTGGGCCAACATGGCGTCGGCGACCTTGACGAAGCCGGCGATGTTGGCGCCCTGGACGTAGTCGACGAAGCCGTCGACCTTGCCGTAGCGCACGCAGTTCTCGTGGATCGACTTCATGATCTGGCGCAGCCGCATGTCGACCTCTTCGCGCGGCCAGCGCACCACCCCGGCGTTCTGGGTCATCTCCAGCCCTGAGACCGCCACCCCGCCGGCGTTGGCCGCCTTGCCGGGCCCGTAGAGGATGCGCGCCTCCAGGAACACCTCCACGGCCTCCGGGGTGCTCGGCATGTTGGCCCCCTCGGAGACACAGATGCAGCCGTTGGCGACCAGGGTGCGGGCCTCCTCGCCGCTCAGTTCGTTCTGGGTGGCACAGGGGAAGGCGAGCTGGCACTTGACCCCCCAGGGCCGCTCCCCGGGCAGGTAGCGCGCCTTGGGGAAGCGCTCGACGTACTCCTGGATGCGGCCGCGGCGGACGTTCTTGAGCTCCATCACCCAGGCGAGCTTCTCCTGGTCGATGCCGTCCTCGTCGACGATGGTGCCCGAGGAGTCGGAGAGGGTGATCGGCTTGGCGCCATACTCGATCAGCTTTTCCACCGCGTACTGGGCGACGTTGCCCGAGCCCGAGACCGCCGCGGTCTTGGTGCGCACGCTCTCGCCGTGGCTGGCGAGCATCTCCTCGGCGAAGTAGACCGCCCCGTAGCCGGTCGCCTCGGGGCGGATCAGCGAGCCGCCGTAGGAGAGCCCCTTGCCCGTGAGCACGCCGTTGAAGCGGTTGGCGATGCGCTTGTACTGCCCGAAGAGGTAGCCGATCTCGCGTGCCCCTACGCCGATGTCGCCGGCCGGGACGTCGGTGTCCGGGCCGATGTGTCGGTAGAGCTCGGTCATGAAGGACTGGCAGAAGCGCATGACCTCGTTGTCGCTCTTGCCCTTGGGGTCGAAGTCCGAGCCGCCCTTGCCGCCGCCCATGGCGAGGGTGGTCAGGCTGTTCTTGAAGACCTGCTCGAAGGCGAGGAACTTCAACGTCCCGAGGGTGACCGTCGGGTGGAAGCGCAGGCCGCCCTTGTAGGGACCGATAGCACTGTTCATCTCGACCCGGAAGCCGCGGTTGATCTGCAGCTCGCCCTGGTCGTCGATCCAGGGCACGCGGAACATCACGACCCGCTCGGGCTCGACCAACCGCTCCAGGATGCGGGCGTCGCGGTAGAGCGGCCGGGCCTCCACGATCGGGTAGACGGACGCGAGGACCTCCCGCACCGCCTGGTGGAACTCCGGCTCGTTCGGGTTTTTGGCGACGACCTCCGCCATGAACCGCTCGACCGCTTGCGAAGTACGCCCGGCGCGGCTACCCGCCGGGGCTTCGATATCCGTTGCTGCCATGTTCTCTATCCCCGGGCGAGGCCCGTTCTCTGTGATTGCTTTGATTGGACTCAGTGGGGCGACCCGAGGGGTCGCGGCGGACCGCTCGACCAGGGTCGAGCCCCGCGGTCCACGCACCGTCGCGCTCGGGCGTCGAGGAGGGTCACAAGGGGGCAGGGCGATCCGGGCGCGAACGATACGGCCCGCCGGGCGCTGAGCGCAACTGCGTATAATCGAGCGCGTCGCCGCGTCTGTGCCTGGCCTCCCGTCTCGCGCGGCGAGCGCCGCGCGGTCCTGCCTCCAGCCACATCGGGTGCGCCATGATCCAGACCCACTTCAGCACCGGGATTCCCGGCCTCGACCGCGTCTTTCGCGGGCTGCTCCCGGGGGACAACCTGGTCTGGCACATCGACGACGTGGCCGACTTCGCACCCTTCGTGCCCGGCTGCTGCCGCGCCGCCGCCAAGGCGGGACGGCGGCTGATCTACTTCCGCTTCGCCGACCACCCCCAGTTGGTGACCGAGGCGGCGGGGGTGGAGGTGCGCGAGCTTGACACCTCGAGCGGCTTCGAGCGCTTCATCACCGAGGTCCGCGCGTTCATCCGCGAGGCCGGCCGCGGGGCCTATTTCATCTTCGACTGCCTGTCCGCGCTCTCCGAGGTCTGGGCGAGCGACCGCATGCTCGGCAACTTCTTCATGCTGACCTGCCCCTATGTCTACGACATGGAGTCGATCGCCTACTTCCCGCTCCAGCGCGGGCTGCATTCGATCCAGGCCACCGGACCGATCTCCCGCACCACCCAGATCCTGACCGAGGTCTACCGCCACCAGGGGGTGATCCACATCCAGCCGAGCAAGGTCGAGCACCGCTACTCGCCGACCATGTACATGCTCCACGCCTGGGAGGGGGAGCGGTTCACGCCGATCTCCGATAGCGCCACCATCGCCGAGATCCTGACGGAGCGGCCCTGGCCGGGCCTCGACGCGGTGCGCTTTCGCCTCGGCAAGTGGAATCGGACCTTTCTGCATGCCGAGCGGATCTGGGATCGGCAGCAGCGCGGCAAGCCGGTCGCGGAGGAGTCCGCCAAGGCCTTCCGCACCCTGGTGACCATGCTCTTCAGCCGCGACGAGCGGGTGGTCGGTCTCGCCGCGCGCTATCTCGATCTGGGGGACCTGCTCGCGATCTGGCGGCGCATGATCGGCACCGGGCTGATCGGCGGAAAGTCGGTCGGCATGCTCTTGGCGCGGGCCATCCTGCGCAAGACTGACCCGCGCTGGAACAGGCTCCTGGAGGCCCACGACTCCTTCTTCATCGGCTCGGACATCTTCTATTCCTTCCTGGTCGACAACGGCTGCTGGCTCTACCGGCAGCGCCAGCCGTTCCAGACGGCCTACGCCGACGATCTGCACGAGGCGCGCCGGCGAATCATCACCGGGCGCTTCCCGGACGAGCTGGTCCGCGAGTTCGCCGAGCTGCTCGACTACTTCAGCCAGTCGCCGATCATCGTGCGCTCGAGCAGCTTGCTGGAGGACAGCTACGGCAACGCCTTCGCCGGCAAGTACGAGAGCGTCTTCTGCGCCAACCAGGGCTCGCAGCAGAAGCGGCTCGATGACTTCCTCGCGGCGGTCAAGACCATCTACGCCAGCACCTTGAGCGAGAAGGCCCTGCGCTACCGCGAGCAGCGCGGGCTGCTCGACCGCGACGAGCAGATGTCGCTCCTGGTGCAGCGGGTCTCGGGCAGCCGGCACGGGAATCACTTCTTCCCCCAGATCGCCGGGGTGGGGCTGTCGCGCAACCCCTATGTCTGGAACCGCCTGATCGACCCCAAGGCGGGGATGGTCCGCCTGGTGTTTGGACTCGGCACCCGCGCGGTGGACCGCGCGGACGACGACTACACGCGGGTGGTCGCGCTCAATGCCCCCAAGCGCCGCCCGGAGAGCGACGCCGACGAGGTGCGCCAGTACAGCCAGCGGCGGGTCGACCTGATCGATCTGGACGCGAGCCAGGTGGTGGCGGTGGAGTTCTCCGAGCTCGCCGGGCGGGCCGAGGACCTGCCGCTGGACATCTTCGCCTCCGCCGATCGCGGGCTCGCCCAGGGCTACGACGGTGAAGGGCTGCCGCCGGTCGCCCCACTGCTGCTGACCTTCGACCACCTCCTGGCGAAGACCCAGTTCGTCGCCGACATGCGCGAGATGCTGCGTATCCTGGAGCACTCCTACGAGTACCCGGTCGACCTGGAGTTCACCGCCAACTTCAAGCCCGATGGGGAGTACCGCATCAACCTGGTGCAGTGCCGCCCGTTGCAGGTCGCGGCCGACGTGGCGGCCGCGACCGAGCCGGCGATGATCACCGAGGAGAACCTGGTGCTCTCGAGCCGCGGGGCGGTGATCGGCACCAGCCGCCAGCATCCCATCGACCGCGTCATCTACGTCACGCCGAGCGTCTACGCCCAGCTCACCAACCAGGAGCGCTACGCCGTGGCGCGGCTGGTGGGTCGGGTCGTCCACGCTGGCGAGCCGGGCCGAAAGCTGCTGCTCGTCGGACCGGGCCGCTGGGGTACGACCACGCCGAGCCTCGGCGTCCCGGTGAGCTTCGCCGAGATCGATCGGATCGCGGTGCTCTGCGAGATCGTCGCCATGCGCGAGGACCTGATCCCCGACGTCTCACTCGGCACTCACTTCTTCAACGATCTGGTCGAGATCGACATCCTCTATCTCGCGCTGTTCCCCGGGCGCGAGGGGCATTGCTGGAATCTCAAGTTCTTCGAGCAGTCGCCCAACCGGCTCACGGAGCTCCTGCCCGATGCTGCGCCCTGGACCGAGGCGGTGCGGGTGATCGACCTCCCGGTGGAGCAGGCATCGCTCACCCTCTGGGCCGATGCCCTCGATCAGCGCGTCATGTGCTATCTGGACCGCGTCGCGCCGGCCCCGAGCACGGATACCGCACCCCTCTTCCAGCCCGTGCTGCTCGCCGTTGAGCCCCTGCTCAGAACTGGCCCCACAGGTACTGATTCGTGACCTCGTGGTGGAACTGGATCTCGCTGCGCTTGACGCGCGTGCCCAGGGCCTTGGCGCAACGCTCGGCGGAGGCGAGCTTGAGCTGGGCGTACTTCTCGTGCACCTGCCAGCCGAGCAGCTCCTGGGCATAGGGGCTCGTCTGGAACAGGTGGAGGGCGTCGTAGATGGTCGGCGGCAGGAAGCGCGCGGTGACGGGGCGCTCGCCCTCATCCGCGCCGGTGCCTTCGAGCCCGGTCTTAAGCAGGGCATAGGTCGTGAGGTAGGGGTTCGCGTCCGGGCCGATCGAACGGACCTCGATGCGCGCGGTGCGCTCGTTGCCGATGGGCACGCGCACCATGGCGCCACGGTCGGAGGATGAGACCTTGATCTGGTTGGGGGCCTCGAACTGGGGGTCGAGCCGGCGATAGGCGTTGACGCTGGAGTTGAAGATCAGGCAGAGCTCGTCGGCGGTGGCCAGGGTGCGGTTGATGAAGCGCCAGGCGAAGGGGCTCAGGCCCTCGGGTCCGTCGCGGTCGTAGAAGAGGTTGACACCGCCCTTGGCGACCGACAGGTTCATGTGGCAGCCGCTGCCGTTGACGTTGGCGACCGGCTTGGGCAGGAAACAGGCGGTGAGATCCATCTGCGCGGCCACCTGGCGGGCGATCAGCTTGTAGAGCTGGACCTGATCGGCTGCCACCGTCGCTTCGGTGTACGCATAGTTCATCTCGAACTGGGAGGGGGCGACCTCCGGATGGTCCTTCTCGTTACCGAAGCCGAGGGCGCGCTGCACCTCGGCGCAGGTGTCGATGAAGCGGCGCAGGGTGTCCCCGGGCAGCGAATGGTAGTAGCCACCGGTGGAGACGTATTCGAAGGCCCCGGTCTCGAAGTAGCGGCGCTCGGCGTCGCGGCCCTGGAACAGGAAGCCCTCGATCTCCGCGGCGACGTTCGCCACCAGCCCCTGGGCGGCGAGCTCCGCGGTGAGGAACTTGAGCCGCGAGCGCAGATCACCGGCATAAGGCGTGGCGTCCTGGTCCTCGACATACCCGTACACCAGCACCTTGCCGGGTCCGAAGACGTCGGCGGGGAGCCAGTAGAGGGCCGGCCAGTCGATCGCGAGCCGCAGGTCGGATTCGGCCTGGCGCGAAAAGCCGCGGATCGAGGAGCCGTCGAAGGTGAGGTTGTCGGCCGAACGCAGCAGGAACTTCTTGTCGTAGTCCAGCATGTGGAACCGGCCTTCGAGATCCGTGAAGCAGACGGTCACCGCCTTGATCCCTCGCTCGTCGGCCAGTGCCTTCATCCGGGACTCGCGGATCCGGCCCGGATCGAGCCCGGCGACCCGTTCAGTCTTGGCCTCGAGGTTGCGCTCTTCGAGCTGCTCGTAGGGAATCTCCAGGAACCGGCGGAGCGGGGTATCCATCAATCCTCCTCATCGGGCGAGTCACGCGGGCCGGATCAGGCGCCGGCCATCATCGGGCGCGCACGCTCGCATGCCTCCGAGCCGTTTGCAAGCTCACGACCCGAGTGCTCGCTCAGGTGCGGGGCTCAGGCCGCCCGGCGGCGGGTGCCCGCGCCTTGCTGGCCTTCCGGGCCGCGCGTAACATGCGGCCCGCAGCGGCTGCCCAATGTCGGCACCATCCATCTGAATCAAAAAGGCTTTCATTAACCATCTGGGACGGATCGAGGGGGAGTGCACATGCAACGCCGTGAATTCATCAAGACCGTCGGTGCCGGGTCAGTGGCACTGGGCGCTGGGCTGGCCGCAGTGGGTCGCAGCGAGGCCAAGTCCAAGGCCGAGCACAAGTGGAAGATGGTCACTACCTGGCCGAAGAATTTCCCTGGGCTGGGTACTGGCGCCAACCACTTGGCCGCGCTCATCGGCGAGATGACCGGTGGGCGCATCGAGGTCAAGGTCTTCGGCGCCGGCGAGCTGGTCCCGGCCTTCGAGGTCTTCGACGCGGTCTCGCGGGGCACCGCCGAGATGGGCCACGGTGCGGCCTACTACTGGAAGGGCAAGAGTGAGGCGGCCCAGTTCTTTTCCACCGTGCCCTTCGGGCTCACCGCCCAGGAGATGAACGGCTGGCTCTACCACGGCGGCGGGATGGAGCTGTGGACCGAGCTCTACGCCGGCTTTGGACTGGTGCCCGCCGCGGCCGGCAACACCGGGGTGCAGATGGGCGGCTGGTTCAACAAGGAGATCAACTCGGTCGAGGACCTGAAGGGCCTCAAGATGCGCATCCCCGGTCTGGGCGGCGAGGTGCTCCAGCGCGCGGGCGGCACGCCGGTCAACCTGCCGGGCGGCGAGCTTTTCACCGCGCTGCAGAACCGCACCATCGACGCGACCGAGTGGGTCGGTCCCTACAACGACCTCGCCTTCGGCCTCTATAAGGCGGCCAAGTATTACTACTACCCGGGCTTCCACGAGCCGGGCACGACCCTCGAGGCGATGATCAACAAGAAGGCCCTCGAGGCGCTGCCGGGGGACCTGCGGTCGATCGTGCTCAATGCCTGCAAGGTGGTGAATCAGGACATGCTCGCCGAGTACACGGCGCGCAACCCGCCGGCCCTGCAGGCCCTGGTGCGCAAGCACGACGTGGATCTGCGCATCTACCCCAACGATGTCATCGCGCGGCTGCGCGAGCTGTCGGCACAGGTCGTCGCAGAGATCGCCCAGAGGGACGAGCTCTCCGGCCGCGTCTATGCCTCCTACCAGAAGTTCCTGGAGCAGTCGCGGGAGTGGAGCCGGATCTCCGAGTTCACCTACCTCAGTGCCCGCGACCCCGGGTGACCGGGCGGTGCCGGGGCAGCCGCCGCCCCTCGCCCTCTACGTCCACGTCCCCTGGTGTCTGCGCAAGTGCCCTTATTGCGACTTCAATTCCCACGCCCTGCGCGGCGACCTGCCTGAGGCCGAGTACGTCGACGTCCTGCTCGCGGACTTGGAGCAGGATGTCGCCGCCCTGGCCGCGCCTGCCCCGCTGATCAGCGTCTTCATCGGGGGCGGCACCCCGAGCCTGCTCTCTGGGGCGGCTGTGGCACGCCTGCTGGCCGTCGTGCGTGCCACCATCGGGCTTGCGGCCGGGGCCGAGGTCACCCTCGAGGCCAATCCCGGCGCCGCCGAGTCGGCGCGGTTCGCGGCCTACCGCGAGGCCGGGGTCAACCGCCTCTCGATCGGGGCTCAGAGCCTCTCGCCGTCGCACCTCGAGCGGCTCGGGCGCATCCACGGCCCCGGCGAGGTGAGCGCGGCCGTCGCAGCGGCCCGTTCGGCTGGCTTCGACAACCTCAATCTCGACCTGATGTACGCCCTGCCCGGGCAGTCGTTGGACCAGGCCCGACGGGATCTGGAGGCGGCGATCGCCCTCGATCCAGGGCACCTCTCCTATTACCAGCTCACCTTGGAGCCCAATACCGCCTTCCACGCCGATCCGCCGCCGCTGCCGGACGATGATCTGGGCGCGGAGATGCACGAGCAGGGCCTGGCGCTACTCGCCGCCGCCGGCTACGCGCAGTATGAGGTCTCGGCCCACGCGCGGCCGGGTCGGCGCTGCCGGCACAACCTCAACTACTGGGAGTTCGGTGACTACCTCGGGATCGGGGCGGGGGCCCACGGCAAGGTGACGACCCCGTCCGCGGGTCCCTGGCGCGTCCGGCGTACTGCCAAGCTCCGCCACCCGGCCGCCTATATGGACCCAGCCAACCGCGGCCGACTGGTCAGCAGCGAGCGGACGCTCGGTGCGGATGACCTGGTGCTGGAGCTCGCGATGAACGCCCTGCGTCTTTGCGACGGGTTCTACCCGGGCCTGTTCGAGGCGCACACCGGGCTCGGCGTGACGCGTATCCTCCCGATCGTGGACCAAGCCCGGGCGGATGGGCTGCTCGCGGCCGAAGGAGACCGGATCCGAGCCAGCGTCCGGGGTCGCTGGTATCTCAACGACCTGATCGCCCGCTTCGCGCCCGAGTGACGCAAGGCGCGCATTGCACGCGGACAGGCTGGATGATATTTTGCCGCGTTTCCCAAGCTGCCAACCCGGTCCGTCGCCGGGACGAGAAGGGTCGCCATGAAAGAAGGAATCCACCCCAAGTACACCGAGGTGAAGGTCGTGTGCAGTTGCGGCAACGAGTTCACCACCCGCTCCACGCTGGGCAAAGACCTGCATGTCGAGGTCTGCTCCGCCTGCCACCCCTTCTACACCGGCAAGCAGAAGATCGTCGATACCGCCGGCCGCGTGGACAAGTTCCGCCGCAAGTACGCCCGCTGATCGCGTTTCGCCCCCCCGCGGCGGGCCGCATGGCCCGCCTCGTCGCCGCGGTCGGGCTGCTGGCGTGGTTGCCGGTCGCGGCGGCGGGCGATTGTCCAGCACCGAGCGGGACCCAGTCGGCGCGCGTATCGCAGGTCGTCGACGGTGACACCCTCGTCCTTGCCGGGGGACAGAAGCTTCGCCTGATCGGCATCGACGCCCCAGAGCTCGGTCGCGACGAGGCCCCCGACCAGCCGCACGCCCGCGCGGCGCTCAGCGAGCTGGAGGGCCTGCTCCGGGCCTCCGGCTGGCGGGTTCGGCTGCTACGCGGTGCCGAGCCGCGCGACCACTACGGGCGCCGTCTCGATCACGTCTACGACCGCAACGGCCGCAGCCTGGCCGAGCACACCTCCTGCGCCGCGGGCTCGCCTATCAGGTCGCCATCCCGCCGAATGACCGCTTCGCCGATTGCCTGCGCGGCGCCGAAGAGTCGGCGCGGGTCGCGCGGCGCGGGCTCTGGGCCTCGCCCGCCCTGGATGCCAGCCGGCTCGCGCCGGGGGTCGAGGGCTTCCAGCGGATTGTGGGGCGCGTGCGCTCGGTCCGTCCCGGGCGAGCCGCGACCTCGATCGTCCTCGAAGGCGGGTTGGTGCTGCGCATCACCGAGGCCGAGCTGGCCGCCTTTGACGCCGGCGACCTCCGCGCCCTGCCGGGGCGCCGGGTCGAGGCCCGCGGCTGGGTCTACCGCCACCGCGGCGAGGCCCGCATGCGCCTGCGCCACCCCTCCGCCCTGCGCGTGCTCTAGAGGCTGAGCGACGACCGCCGACCGCGAGGGACAGCGCGCGGCGCTCCATCGCACTCCGCCCGGCGCGAGCTCGGATATCACTGGCCCGGCGTCGCGCGCTTCTGGCAACATGGCAGCTCGCCGTCGACCTGGCTCAGGCCGAACCCCCGCGCCGTTCACCGCAACCCAACCGAGACCGCCCGACCATGAGCGAACCCGAGAGCTTCGGACACGCCGATTCCGCCCTGAACCGCGACGCCCTGATCTACCACGAGCAGCCGAGGCCGGGTAAGACCAGCATCCAGGTCACCAAGCCGGCGGAGACCCAGCGCGACCTCTCGCTCGCCTACACGCCGGGTGTGGCCGAGCCGGTGCGGCGGATCGCCGAGGACCCCGATGCCGCCTACCGCTACACCAACAAGGGCAACCTGGTCGCGGTGATCACCGACGGCAGCGCGGTGCTCGGCCTCGGCAGCGTCGGCTCCCTCGCCGGAAAGCCGGTGATGGAAGGCAAGGCGGTGCTCTTCAAGCACTTCGCGGACATCGACGTGTTCGACATCGAGGTCTACGCCCGTCACCCGCAGGAGTTCGTCGAGACCGTGCGCCGCATCGCGCCGACCTTCGGCGGGATCAACCTGGAGGACGTCGCCGCCCCGCATTGCTTCGAGGTCGAGCAGCTCCTGATCGACGAGCTGGACATCCCGGTGTTCCACGACGATCAGCACGGCACCGCGATCATCATCGCCGCCGGGCTCCTCAATGCGCTGGAGCTCCAGGGCAAGCGGCTGGAGGACGCACGGATCGTGGTGCTCGGCGCCGGTGCGGCCGGGATTGCCGGGATTCGACTCCTGATGACGCTGGGCGCGCATCGCAGCAACATCCTCGCGGTGGACCGCCAGGGCGTCATCCATACTGGCCGGCGCGACCTCAACCCGTACAAGTTCGGCATCGCCGCCGATACCGACCGGCGCACCCTCGCCGATGCGATGGACGGCGCCGACGTCTTCATCGGGGTCTCGGGCCCCGACTTGGTCACCCCCGAGATGCTCGCCGAGATGGCACTACGCCCGGTGGTCTTCGCGCTCTCCAACCCGGTCCCGGAGATCCGCCCGGAGCTGGCCCACCAGGTGCGCGATGACCTCATCATGGCCACCGGTCGCAGCGACTATCCCAACCAGGTCAACAACGTGCTGGGATTCCCGTATATCTTCCGCGGGGCGCTCGACGTGCGCGCCTCCCGCATCAACGAGGACATGCAGATCGCCGCCGTGCATGCACTCAAGGACCTCACTCACGAGCCTGTGCCTGAGGCGGTGCTAGCGGCCTACGGCCTCGATCATCTCGCCTTCGGGTCCGACTACATCATCCCCAAGCCACTCGATGCACGGCTTCGCGATGTGGTCCCCCCGGCGGTGGCGCGCGCCGCCATCGCGAGCGGGGTGGCCCGCATTCCCTATCCCGCGCACTATCCGCAATGAGCCGGCCCTGGCAGGCGCCGGCGCGGCCGCTCGGCACGATCGCCCGCGGCGGTCGACCTGACCCCCGCCGCGGGAGTCGGGTCGAGGCGCCTTGGCGGCCATCCAAGCCTTGATCTAGCCACCCGAGGTTTCAGCCTATGAACAAGATCGCCATCGTCGGCGCCGGTCGCGTCGGTGAGACCAGCGCCCAGATCCTCGCCGAGGAGGAGCTCTGCCGGGAGATCGCCCTGCTCGACGTGCGCGAAGACGTCCCCGAAGGGGTCGCGCTCGACATCTACCAGACCGCCCCCTTCTTCGAGTTCGACTGCCGGCTCACCGGCAGCAGCGACCCGCGTATCTTGAAGGACGCCGAGCTGGTGGTGATCACCGCCGGCTTCCCGCGCAAGCCCGGAATGTCACGCTCCGACGTGCTCGAGGCCAACGTGCGGATCATCGACGAGGTGACCGACCACATCCTGCATTACGCCCCCGAGGCGATGGTGCTGGTCGTGTCCAATCCGGTCGATGCGCTCACCTACCGGGTCGCGCAGCGCACTGGCTGGCCGCGGGAGCGGGTGTTCGGTCAGGCCGGGGTGCTCGACGCCTCGCGCATGGCGAGCTTCATCGCGCAGGAGACCGGCTTCTCGGTGCGCGATATCACCACCCTGGTCCTCGGCGGTCACGGCGACACCATGGTCCCGGTGTCGCGGTTCTGCACCATTCACGGCATCCCGTTGAGCCACTTCGTCTCGCAGGAGCGCATCGCGGCGATCAACGAGCGCACCCGTACGGGGGGCGCCGAGATCCTCGCCCTGCGCAAGAGCTCCAGCGCCTACGACGCCCCAGGGGCAGCGGTGGCGACCATGGTCGACGCGATCGCCCGCAATCGGCGGCGGGTGCTGCCCTGCGTCGCTATGCTCGAGGGCGAGTACGGCGAGGCGGACATCGCGATGGGCGTCCCCTGTATCCTCAGTGGCCGCGGGATGGAGGCCGTGGTCGAGCTCGATCTCAACGACGCCGAGCGGGCCGACTTCGCGCGCTCGGTCTCCGCGGTGCGCACCGATATCGAGCGTCTGCGCGCGATCGTCTGATCGAGGGTATGGCCCCCACGGGCGTGGCGCGCTATTTGCTGCGCTCGCTTCGAGGCGCCGCTGTTCAATCGCGCACGCCCGTGGTCGGCCTAGCCGCCTCGGGCAATCCCGCGCGGTGGCTGCCGGGCCGGCCGCCGCAAGTTTGCCTCATCCGAATCCACAGCCAGGAGTCAGCGAATGGCGAAAGATTCCGTCACCATTACCCACAACGGTACGGGCAAGAGCTTCGAGTACGCACTGAAACAGGGCACGATCGGTCCGCCGGCGGTCGACATCACTGCCCTTTACAGGGACGCGGGGATCTTCACCTATGACCCCGGCTTCATGGCTACGGCGAGCTGCCACAGCGCCATCACCTACATCGACGGCGAGCAGGGCATCCTCCTCTACCGCGGCTATCCGATCGAGCAGCTCGCGACCAAGGCGAGCTTCCTCGAGGTCGCCTATCTCCTCATGCACGGTGATCTGCCGAACGAGGTGCGGCTCGATGAGTTCGAGCACGTGATCTCGCGCCACACCATGCTCAACGAGAATCTGAAGAACTTCCTTGCGGGTTTTCACTACGACGCCCACCCCATGGCGATCCTGTGCGGGGTGGTCGGCTCGCTCTCGGCCTTCTATCACGACTCACTCGACGTCCATGACGCCGACCACCGGCTCATCTCCGCCCGCCGCCTGATCGCCAAGGTGCCCACGATTGCGGCCGCGGCCTACAAGCACAACGTGGGCGAGCCGATCATGTATCCGCGCAACGACCTGCGCTACTGCGCGAACTTCCTGCACATGATGTTCGCGACCCCCTGTGAGGACTACGAGCCTAGCCTGATCGCGGAGAAGGCACTCAATCTCCTGTTCATCCTGCATGCCGACCACGAGCAGAACGCCAGCACCTCAACGGTGCGGCTTGCTGGCAGCTCCGGCGCCAACCCCTTCGCCTGCATCGCCGCGGGCATCGCCTCCCTCTGGGGCCCAGCCCATGGCGGCGCCAACGAGGCGGTGCTCGACATGCTCGAGGAGATCGGCGATGTCGGCAACGCCCCCAAATACATGGACAAGGCGAAGGATAAGGATGACCCGTTTCGGCTGATGGGCTTCGGCCACCGGGTCTACAAGAACTACGACCCGCGTGCGAAGATCATCCGCGAGGTCTGCCACCAAGTCCTCAACGAGCTAGCCGACGCGAACAACCCGATGTTCGATTTGGCGCTCAAGCTCGAGGAGATTGCCCTGAGCGACGACTACTTCGTCGAGCGCAGGCTCTACCCCAACGTCGACTTCTACTCCGGGATCATCTACCAGGCGCTGGGTATCCCGCGCAACATGTTCACCGTGATGTTCGCGGTCGCCCGCACCGTCGGCTGGGTGTCGCATTGGATGGAGATGATGGGCGACCCGAATAACCGCATCGGGCGCCCGCGGCAGATCTACCACGGTCCTCCGACTCGCGATTACCTTCCGTTCTCGCAGCGCTCGGGCTGAGGCGGCGCTCCGCCGCGCCGCCCCGTTCAAGGCGAGCCCAGGGGATCCGGCTCTGACGCCAGTCGCTGCACCTCCTCGGTGTCTGCCCCCCGCTCCGGGCGGTCGGTGACTGGATCGAGCGGAGGGTTGCGCAGGGCGCTCCTCGGCAGCACGACGAGTGCGAATGGTGTCTCGCCCGCAAGGAAGCACATGACCGGGTGGGCCCGGCGCGCGCCGCCTCCGAAGCGCAGCCACTCCTCCTGCTCGCGCCACGGGATGCCTTGATCGATCAACGCCAGGATCACCTCCTCCGGGGTGTCGGCGAATACCAGGAGCCGCACCCCCTGCGCGATGTCCCCGGAGCCGGAGAGGGCCGGGCCGACCAGCCGTGGCCGAAAGTCGGCGAGCCGGCGCATTGCGATCAGCGCCTGTCGGCGTAGTGCACGCAGCTCCCGCGCCTGGCGCTCGCCGTCGAACAGCCGACGGTGGGCGAGGAGGGCCTGTTGAATCTCCTCGTTGTTTGGCCAGCGCCGGCGGTCACCGATCCCGGCGCGCAATGCCGCCTTGCGTCGGGCGCGCTCGAACTCAGTGACCCCGTCCTCCACCATGATCCGGGCCGCCTCGTAGGCCAGCCACTGGCGCTCGGACCCGGGCCGCGAGCGGCTACCCATCGCGACGCGCCCCCCGCCTGTAAACGCTCGCGGGCCGCTGCGCCCGGGCGCCCGCGGTCGGACTAGACCCGGGCCGGTGCCCGCTGCTCGCGTCTGGCATGACGTCCTCTGCGACTGGGGAAGGGAATAAACGTACCATTACTGTGACGGCGTTCGCTTTTCACTGGGCCCATCTGTTGCATAAATGCGGGGGCGCGAGGGGTGTGACCGGCAAGGAGTTTAGCTGCTTGTTTTGTATCAGGTTCGTCTGGTGACGGGAAGATACAGGCGATGCTTGCGCGCAAATGTCCAAAAATGTTATATAGTTAACCGAGGATTCAGAGAAGGCGTGTTAGCCTTCTTGTTGCGAGGCCGCCACAGGATCCGCCATGTTTCGTTTCGGCCGCAGAAAACCGCTGCTGATCGGGGTCGACATCAGTTCGACCGCCGTCAAGCTGATTGAGCTTTCCCAGGGGTCTGACGCCGCGAGCGCCCTCTACCGGCTAGAGAACTACGCGGTCGAGCTGCTCCCCGTCAACGCCATCGTCGAGAAGAAGATCGCCGACGTGCAGGCCGTCGGCGACGCCATCAAGAAGGCCGTCACCCGCGCCGGCACCAGGTCGAAGGACGTTGCCGTCGCCATCTCGGGGTCCGCCGTCATCACCAAGGTCATCTCGCTGTCGGCGGCGCTGAGTGATGCCGAGATGGAGACCCAGATTCAGCTCGAGGCGGATCAATACATCCCCTATCCCCTGGAAGAGGTCAACATCGACTTCGACGTCATCGGTCCCTCGGCCTCTAGTCCCGAGCTTGTCGACGTGCTGCTCGCCGCCTCGCGCCGTGAAAACGTCGATGACCGCGTCGCCGCGCTCAGCATTGCCGGCCTCAACGCCGAGGTCGTCGACATCGAGTCTTACGCCATGGAGCGCGCTTGCGCGCTCCTCATCGGCGGGCGCCCTGGCGATGCGGCGGAGCGCACGGTGGCGGTGGCGGACGTCGGGGCGACCACGACCACCTTGAATGTCCTCCACGAGGGCAAGACCGTCTATACCCGCGAGCAGAACTTCGGCGGCCAGCAGCTCATCGAGGAGGTGCAGCGACGCTATGGGCTGCCGCGCGAGCAAGCCCTACAGCAGGTCGTTGAGGGCGGGCTACCCGACAGCTACATGACCGAGGTCCTCGCCCCGTTCAAGGAGGCCCTCGCCACCCAGATTGGCCGAGCTCTGCAATTCTTCTACTCCGCCAGCACCTACAACCGGGTAGACCAGATCATCCTGGCGGGGGGCTCGGCGAGCGTCCGCGGCATCGACGAGCTGGTCGAAGAGCGCCTGGGCGTCTCCACCAGCGTCGCCAACCCGTTCGCCCACATGTCGATGTCGCCCAAGATCCGGTTGCCCGAGCTGAAACGCGACGCCCCCTCGTTGATGATCGCGGTCGGGCTTGCCCTGCGGGGGTTTGAGTAGATGGCGCGCATCAACCTGCTGCCCTGGCGCGAGACGCAGCGCAAGCGTCGCCGCCGCCAGTTCGGGATACTCACGATCGCCGCCGTGGTGGCCACCCTCGCCATCGGGCTCGCGGTGCACTTCCATGCCGAGCGGCTCATCGCGACCCAGGAGGCGCGCAACGCCTTCCTGCAGGGTGAGATCGATCAGCTCAATCGAAAGATCAAGGAGATCGAGGAGCTCGAAAAGACCAAGTCCGCCCTGCTCGCGCGCATGGAGGTGATTCAGCAGCTCCAGCAGAGCCGCCCGGAGGTGGTGCACCTCTTCGACGAGGTGGTCCAGACGCTCCCCGAGGGCGTTTTCCTCACCAAGGTGGCGCAGACGGGGCGGCAGGTCGTCGTCGAGGGGCGCGCCCAGTCCAACGCGCGCGTCTCGGCCTTGATGCGCAACATCGAGGCGTCTCCCTGGATCAGTGATCCGCGGCTGCTGCTAATCGAGGCCAAGGACAAGACGGGGACCGGGCTGAGCCACTTCCGGCTCCAGTTCAGCCAGAAGGCGCCCGAGGGCTTCGAGGGCGCGGGCGAGGAGAAGGCGGCCGCGCCGGCGGAGCCCAAGGGGAAGAAGAAGCCAGCAAAGGGCAAGTAGCTCGCAGTGGTATCACGCCAGCGGGAGGCGCGGGGCGGAGGGCGAGCCGCCGACTGAATCGCTCGCACCGCAAGGCAAGGCGAGAGGACAACGCAGAGACCGGTCATGGACCTCAACAAGCTCAACGAGCTCGATTTCAGCAACATCGGCGACTGGCCCGGCGCGGTCAAGGCGGTCGCGGTCCTGATCCTGTGTGTCGCCGTCGGCGGCGCCTGGTACTGGTTCGACACCAAGGCCCAGATCGAGCGGCTGACCGCCGTCGAGAAAAAGGAGCAAGAGCTGCGCACCACCTTCGAGACCCGCCAGAAGAAGGCCGCGAATCTCGAGGCCTATCGCCAGCAGCTCGAGGAGATGCGCGAGTCCTTCGGCGCCATGCTGCGCCAGCTCCCCAACAAGACCGAGGTCGCCGCCCTGCTGGTCGACGTCTCGCAAACCGGACTGGCGGCGGGACTGGAGTTCGAGCTGTTTCAGCCCTCAGGCGAGAACCTCAAGGACTTCTACGCCGAGCTCCCCATCCAGATCCGCGTGACCGGTGGCTACCACGAGTTCGGCCGCTTCGTCAGCGGGCTCGCCGCCCTGCCGCGCATCGTGACGATCCACGACGTCGCCATCGACGGACCCGGCGAGGGGCGCGGTGCCCAGCCCGGCGGCAAGCTTGCCCTCAAGGCCACCGTCAAGACCTACCGCTACCTCGACGAGACCTCCCTGCAATGAACCCGAGGATCAGTCTCCTCGCCGTCGCCACCCTGGCGCTCAGTGCCTGCGGCGGCGGCTCCATGGGCGATCTAGAAGCGTACGTCCAGCAGGTCAAGGAGCGCGAGCCCGCGCCGATCGAGCCGCTGCCCGAGATCCGGCAGATCGACACCTTCGTCTACGAGCCCCGCGACCGTCGCGATCCCTTCGCGCTCGACGCGCAGACCGCCGAGGTGGCCGTGGGCGTCGCCCCTGGCGGTGTCACCCTGGACACCACGCGGCGCAAGGAGGAGCTGGAGCAGTTCCCGCTCGACTCGATCAAGATGGTCGGGACCCTGGAGCAGGACGACGCCGTTTGGGCGCTGGTTACGGCACCGGGTGGCGTGCTTCACCGGGTCCAGGTCGGCAACTATCTCGGAACCAATAACGGCCAGATCACACGCATCACCGACACCGAGATCGAGCTCATCGAGATCATCCCGGACGGGACGAGCCAGTGGCGCGAGCGCGCGGCCGCGATCGCACTGAGCCAATAGGCATAGGGGGACCAAGGCGTGACAAACAACGATTCGACCACCAACCCCGCGGTCATCCGGAGGGCCGTTCGACAGCTACTCGGCATGGTCCTCCTGCTCGTCTTTGGGATCGTTGCGGTGGTGGCCCGCGCCGCGACGACTCTGGATGACGTGCAGTTCGCGGCCCTGCCGGGCAACCAGGTTCGTATCGAGCTGGTCCTCTCCGGTCCGGTGTCCGCACCGAAGGCCTTTGCTACCGATCAGCCGGCGCGCATTGCGCTCGACTTCGAGGGGGTTGGCAACCGGCTCCAGCAGCGCAATGTCCCCGTCGGCGTTGGCGTGGTCGAGAGCATCGCCGCGGTCGAGGCGAGCGATCGCACCCGCGTCGTGATCAACCTCAACGACTCGGCACCCTACGAGGTCATCACCTCCGGCAACCGGGTCAGCGTCGCCATCAACAGCGCCGCCGCGGCGGCCCCGCCCGCCGCGGCGGCCGTGCGCACTAGCGCCGCGCCGCCTGCCGCTCCGTCGAGCGGACCAGGGATTCAGGACATCGACTTCCGCCGCGGTCCCGCCGGCGAGGGCCGGGTGATGATCACGCTGCCGAGCGCCGACACCCGAGCCTCGGTCAATGAAAAGGGCGCGCGTGTGGTGGTCGAGATCGCCGACACCACCCTGCCGCAGCGGTTGCTGCGGCGCCTCGACGTGACCGACTTCGCCACCCCCGTGGTCGCGGTCGAGTCGCGCCCCAGCGGCCGAGATGTCCAGATCGAGATCGAGACCACCGGTGAGTACGATTACATGGCCTACCAGGCCGATCGCCTCTTCACAGTGGAATTCCGGCCTCTGACGCCGGCCGAGAAAGAGGAGCTCCAGCGCAGCAAGATCGTCTACAGCGGCGACCGGCTCTCCCTCAACTTCCAGGACATTGAGGTTCGCGCCGTCCTGCAGCTCCTCGCCGATTTCACCGGGCTCAACCTGGTCGCGAGCGACACCGTGCGGGGCAACATCACGTTGCGTCTGAAGAACGTGCCCTGGGACCAGGCCCTCGACATCATCTTGAAGTCCAAGGGGCTCTCCATGCGCCAGACCGGCAACGTCATCATGGTCGCCCCGACCCAGGAGATCGTTGCGCAGGAAGAGGCCGAGCTGCTTGCCAACCAGAAGGTCGAGGAGCTGGCGCCGCTGCGCTCGGAGTACATCCAGATCAACTACGCCAAGGCGGCCGAGCTGGCGACCCTGCTGAAGTCGACAGACAACCGCCTGCTCTCGCCGCGCGGTAACGTCACGGTTGATCCCCGCACCAACACCCTGCTCGTACAGGACACCTCGGCCAACCTCGAGGACATCCGCCGTCTCATCACTCGCCTCGACGTTCCTGTGCGCCAGGTGATGATCGAGTCGCGCGTGGTCATCGCGAACGACGACTTCGCGCGGGATCTGGGCGTGCGTTTCGGCTTCAGCCGTTGGCAGTCGAACGGAGAGTTCAATAACGTCGCGGGCGGTATCCCGGGACACCTCGATGGGACGGGCGTGATTGTCCCGGGGATCGAGATTCCGGAGGGGGTCGCGCCCCTGATGGTCAACCTCCCGGTGACCGATCCGGCCGGCGCCGTCAATTTCCTCATCGGCAAGGTCGGCTCCTACCTGCTGCAGCTCGAGCTGTCGGCCATGCAGCGG
>JALOTB010000061.1 GCA_025458165.1 Chromatiaceae bacterium
CATACCTGGGTACTGGCCCAGCGTGACCCGTTGCTGCTTCCAGGCGCCGGCCTCCAGAACTCGGGTCATCAGCACCCAGGAGCGCACCCCGGAGCTGGAGATCCTTAGCCCCAGCCCCCGGGTATGGTCGTCCCAGACCTCCACCCGCCCGCTCTGGGGCACCTTCAGCTTCCGGACCGCCGCGTCGGTCATCCGTATCGTTGGCATCGTCGTCTCCCGCCCTGGTGATTTCTTCCGCCTTGGCTCGGGGTAACACACGGGGTAACACTTTAGGACGTTATGCGGTGTTACCCTCGCCGCCCATCAAAGCATAACATCTCGTGTGAAACTCAATTTTTAAAAGGGGTTGTGAGCGTCCACAGCGACTGACGATGTTAGGTCGCGTTAGCCCGAAAAGACGTGTATTTGGTGACTGTTAATCACTAGGTCGGCGGTTCGAGCCCGTCCCGGGGAGCCAAATAAAAACAACGGGTTGCAGCCGAAAGCCGCAACCCGTTTTTGTTCCCTGGGACGCTGGGGGTGACATCTCGGCAGCGTTAGGACGCTCAGCCGGGGTATCGCCGGGGTCGGTCCCTTCGGGCCGACGGGCTCGTCCTGCACCCGGTCCTCGATCTCGGCGTACCTCTCCACGAACCAGGTGGTCGGGAGCTCGACTCTCTCCGAGCTCGGCAATCGCATCAAGGGCTTAATGGAATTCTGGTGAGCCCCGTTTCATGCTCGGCGCGTTTCTAGTCGCTTTCTAGTCACAGTCGACGACGTCGAGAGGGGATCAACTGCGGGTCGCCGCCCCCGACTTGACGATCACTCGCGCTCGAAAACCCCGACACCTCCGACGGCGGTCCTGGTCCTCAGGGCGCCAGCCTCCGGCCGCCACCGTCCAGACCCTCCGGCACCGCTTGCGCTGTCACTGCGCCCACGGTTTCAAGAGAGAAGTTACTTGCATAACAATATCCGAGAGGATCGCGTGGGAGGACAACCCCCCATGCGGTCCCCCAGGTCATCGTGGCCTGTGTCCAAGCGGGGCAAGCGTCGCGGACCGCGTGCTGATTCTGGCCAGGATGGTCAGTAATCAGCGTCCCCTTAGCGGGGATCACTCGGTCCGTGTCCGCCGCCCCTCAACGTGGGAGCACTGGTCGCCCCGACAGCCCTAGCGGCGAGCTGCCTGGTGCCCGACCCGCCTGGGACGAATCCGCGCGAGGGGCTAGCCTTAACCGAGAGCGCGGGCGATCCGGATGCCCCAGGCCTGGCCGCCGATCCGGCTTGCTTCGGCGGTTGCCGATGCACGAGGTGTTCATGGTGGCGTTGCGACGGATGGCGACGGCGATCCTATTGGCGGGCGCGGCGGCGACGGCCGTTTGCGCAGTGGAGGTGGGGATGAGCATGACGGTGATGCTCCCGCCCCCGGCGATGGACGCCGGGCACTCGCTCGTGCAGGCGCTGCGCGAGCGGCGCTCGGTGCGGGCCTTCGGCCCCGGGGCGCTCAGCCTCGCCGAGCTCAGTCAACTCCTCTGGGCGGCGCAGGGTGTCACCGCCCCCGCTGGGCAGCGCACGGCCCCCTCGGCGGGCGCCCTCTATCCGCTGGAGCTTCGCGTCGTGGTGGGGGCGGTGGCCGGACTGGCGCCCGGCGTGTACCGCTACCTCCCCGCCGGGCACCGCCTGGAGCGGGGCGACCCGCGGGACCCGCGCCCCGCGCTGGCGGCGGCGGCCCATGCCCAGTCCTGGGTGCGGGAGAACGCGGCGCTCGTCATCCTCTCGGCCGAGTACGCGCGCACCACCGGCAAGTACGGCCAGCGTGGCGTGCGCTATGCGCATCTGGAGGCGGGCCACGCGGCGCAGAACCTGCTGCTGGCGGCCACCGCGCTC
Organism: Chromatiaceae bacterium; assembly: GCA_025458165.1. Lineage (GTDB taxonomy): Bacteria > Pseudomonadota > Gammaproteobacteria > Chromatiales > Chromatiaceae > JALOTB01. The sequence goes on from JALOTB010000061.1 coordinate 1,864, forward strand.
GGCCTCGGGAGCGTCATCGTCGGTGCCTTCGACGACGACGCCGTCGCTCGGGCGCTCGGGCTGCCGCCGGGCGAGGCGCCCTTGGTGCTGATCCCCCTGGGGCGGCCCCCCGACGCCCGCTAGCCGCCTGCCTCAGGGATGGCCGTTCATTTCAACCCTGACGGCGTCAGCAACGCACCGCCAAGGTTAGGTGTGCCACCATCGTGCCTCATTGCGAGAGGTTCCGTTTCAGCAGCCGAATGGACGGGTTCCAGCGCTCAGCGAGACCTCTGTTGGCCCTGCTCGCCCTGCCGATGCTCGTCGCCTGCGGCGGGGTCGCGGACGAGCTCATGCCCAACACCGAGCACGGGCGATTGCAGCTCACGGTTGAACGGGCGGTCGACGCCCCCCTGGACGACGTCAGCGAGCTCCGCTTCAACACCCGCTTGCGGTTCGCACGACGACTGCTCGCCGGCACTCTGCCCCCCGGCGTCGAAGTGTATGTCGAGGCTACCGCGGCCGAGTTTGGCCTCTACCGTCATGGCGGCGGGTGGATCACCCGCGGCACGCTGTACCTGGGGCACCACGGCGCGCCGACCGACACCATCGCGGTCACCTCGGACGACATCGACGTCCTGTCGGCCGAGCTCGTTCCCCATCCGGCCGACCCCCAGCGCCGCCTGGCGAAACTGCGCACCCGCCAGCCGGGGAGCGTGCGGCTCACCGTCCAGGCCGCGCGGCTCGACGAACAGGGCCAGCGTATCGCCCTCGTCGAGGACGCCATCGCCTTGACCGTGAGCGTGCGGCCCGGGAGCCCGGCGAGCCCGAATCGCGGCGCCGTGCAGGGCCGGACGGATCTTCGGCCAGCGGGGGGCTCTTGCGCTGCGGGACACGGACTGCGGATGGAAAACACCTCACCCGGCGTGCGGGCATGCTGACCCCCGTCCCAATCCGGCCTCAGATGGGACCGGCGTAGCGTGCCCGCCAAAGGTGCTGAGTCCGCGATTGCTCGACTGCATACAGGATCCGCGCCCGCGCGCTATGCTCAGCGAGACCCAGGGGCGGCCTCGGCGCAGCACGACCACCAGCGGCCCTTCGATCACTCTGTTTACAAAGCACTGCCCGCGTTTTGTCATGAGCGTCACACGCCTTCTCACCCCCGCAATCGGGCTCGTCGTCGTCGCCATCCTGCTCGCCTGCGGCCAGGGGAGTCCCGTTCCGGGCGAGACTGAGCCTGGGGCTGGCGAGCCGGGGGAGACTGGGCTCGCGCTCCGCTCCGACCAGGCGTCCCTGTCGCAGGCGCCCGTCTATCAGTGCCCCATGCACCCCTGGATCAAGTCCGACCAGCCGGGGGACCGCTGCACCATCTGCGGTATGGCCCTGGTCGCGGCGGCCGGTTCGGACGGCAGCGCCGCGGCGGATGATCCCGATCTGGTGACCTTGAACGCCGTGCAGGAGACGGTGATCGGGGTGCAGACGGCAGCGGTCCGGCGCGGCCCGCTCACCCGGACCCTGCGGGTGAGCGGCGTGATCGACGATGACGACACCCGCCACCGCATCCTCGCCGCCCGGGTGCCGGGGCGCATCGAGCGGCTGTACGTGAACTACGTGGGGGCGGAGGTAGAGGCCGGGGCCCCCCTGGCCACGGTGTTCAGCCCCGAGATGCTCACCGCCCAGCGCGAGTACCTGGAGCGGCTCAAGGCAGGGGCCGTGGCGACCTCGCTCGCGGAGCGGGCCGCCGCCCGGGAGCGCCTGCTCGAGCTCGGTCTCACCGAGGAGGAGATCGTTATCCTCGACAACACCCAGCAGCCCACCGCCATGGTCTCAGTGCGCGCCCCCCTGTCGGGGACCGTGGTCTCACGCAGCGTCTACGAGGGCCAGTACGTCCAAACCAACGACCGCCTGTTCGAGATCGGGGACTTCTCGCGCATGTGGTTTCTGTTCGACGCCTACGAGCCCGACCTTGCCTGGCTGGTCCCCGGTCAGACGGTGGAGGTCACCGTGGCCTCGCTGCCGGGCCAGGTCCTGACCGCGCCGATCAGCTTCATCGACCCCAATCTCGACGAGATGAGCCGCACGGCGCGGGTGCGGGTCATCCTGGAGAACCCCGAGCGCCGGCTGCTGCACGGCCAGACCGCCCAGGGCCTGGTGCTGGGGACCTCCCCCGAGACCCTGCTGGTGCCGCGCAGCGCCGTACTCCGGCACGGCGGGCGGCCCGTCGTCTACGTGGCCGCGGGGGAGCGCGGCTATCAGGCCCGGGAGATCCGGCTCGGGCGGATGGGGGACAGCGAGGCCGAGGTGCTGGCGGGGCTCGCCGAGGGTGAGCGGGTGGTCACCCAGGCCGGACTGATCATCGACTCCCAGGCCCAGCTCGCCCATGCGGCCGTTGCCGGCAGCGGTCATGACCACGACCATGAGCTGCCCGCCAAGGTCCCCGCCGGGACCCCGCCGCACGACGAGCACGCCTACCGGCTGCTGCGCACCTTGGTCTTCGCGGCGGCCGATGCCGCCGCTTACCTCGCCGCCGACGACCTGGCCGGCTACCAGAAGACCCTGCCGACCCTGCGCGAGTCCTTCGCGGACTATCTCGCGGGCTATCCGCCCGCTGCCCGGGGACCCCTGGCCCCCTTCGCCGGCAAGCTCGCCGAGGGCCCGGACCTGGAGAGCGCCCGCCGCGCCTTCGAGCCCTTCAGCACCGCGGCGGCGGACGTCGCCAAATCCGAGCACCTGCACCACCGCGAGGGCATCACCATCTACCAATGCCCCATGACCCCGGTCCTCGGCACCGCTCGCTGGGTGTCGCGCGCCAACCAGCTCCGCAACCCCTTCTTCGGCTCGGCCATGCTCGAGTGCGGCGAGGCGGTCGACTGAGCCCTGAGGGGGATGCGGGATGATCGACCGCCTGATCCACTGGTCCCTGCACAACCGGTTCCTGGTCATCAGCGGTTTCCTCCTGCTGTGCGCCTGGGGGCTGGTGGCCCTCAACCGTGTCCCCATCGATGCCATCCCGGACCTCTCGGAGAACCAGGTCATCGTCTACGCCGACTGGCCGGGGCGCTCGCCCCAGGAGGTGGAGGACCAGATCACCTATCCGCTCTCGGTCTCGCTCCAGGGGTTGGCGGGGGTGCGCGCCGTGCGGGCCAGCTCCATGTTCGGCTTCGCCTTCCTCACGGTGATCTTCGATGATCGGATCGACCCCTACTTCGCCCGCACTCGGGTCCTTGAGCGGCTGAACTCCCTCGGCGACCTGCTCCCGGAGGGCGTGGTTGCGCGGCTCGGACCCGATGCGACCGGTCTCGGCTGGGTCTACCAGTACTACCTGAAGGACGCCTCCGGCGAGCAGGACCTGGGGTCACTGCGCACCCTTCAGGACACCTTCGTGCGCTACCAGCTCGCCGCCGTGCCCGGGGTGGCGGAGGTGGCGAGCATCGGCGGCTTCGTGCGCCAGTATCAGATCGAGGTCTCGTCTCTCGGGCTCAAACAGCACCAGCTCACCCTGGGCGATGTCATGGACGCGGTCGCCGCGGCGAACCTCAACGTCGGCGGCAAGACCATCGAGGAGAACGGGGCCGAGTACATCGTGCGTGGGGTGGGACTGATCGAGGACGTCGCCGACTTGGAGGCCATCCCCCTCCTGCCCCACAGCGGTTCGCCGCTCTATCTCCGGGACGTGGCGACCGTGCGCATCGGCGGCGACTTCCGCCGCGGGACCCTGGACGTCAATGGCCGCGAGGTGGTCGGCGGCATCGTGGTGATGCGCTACGGGGAAAACGCCTACCGCGTCATCCAGCAGGTCAAGGAGCGGATCGCCGCCCTAGGCCCCGGCCTGCCCCCCGGGGTCAGCGTGGTGCCCTTCTACGACCGCAGCGACCTGATCGAGCGGGCCATCGGGACCCTCAAGGATGCCCTCACGGAGGAGATCATCCTGGTGACCCTGATGCACATCCTCTTCCTCTTCCACTTCCGCAGCATCCTGATCGTCACCCTGCCCCTGCCGGCCTCCATCCTGATCTCCTTCATCCTGATGGACCGGCTCGGCATCCCCTCCAACATCATGTCGCTCACCGGGATCGCCATCTCCATCGGGGTGCTGGTGGATGCCGGGATCGTGATGACGGAGAACGTGATCCGCCACTGCGAGCGGGCGGAGGACCGGCTGGGGCGGCGCCTCACCCCGGCGGAGGTCTTCGATGAGACCCTGAGGGCGGCCACCCAGGTGGGCCGACCCATCTTCTTCTCCATGTTGGTGATCATCCTGGCCTTCGTGCCGGTCTTCCTGCTCACTGGGCAGGAGGGCAAGCTCTTCCATCCGCTCGCCTACACGAAGACCTTTGCCCTGATCGGGGCCACCCTCCTGGCGGTGACCGCAGTGCCGGTCTTCGCCACCCTGCTCATCCGCGGCCCCTTCAAACCCGAGTCGGAGAACGGGTTGATGCGGGCCCTGCTCTGGGTCTACGACCCGGCGCTGGACTGGGCCCTGCGGTTCAGGAAGACCGTGCTCGCCCTGGCGGCGGCGTTGCTCGCCGTCTGCCTGGTGATTGCCTTCGGCCTGCCACGGGGGGTCAATGCCCTCCTGCCCGAGTCGGTAGCCCGACATACCCAAGGGTTCGGCAGCGAGTTCATGCCCACCCTTGAAGAGGGCTCGCTGCTCTTCATGCCGGTACTCCTCCCCGCCACCGCGCTCACCGAGGTCAAGCGGATCATGGCCTGGCAGGATCAGGTGATGAGCAGCCACCCGGCGGTGGCCTCGGTGGCGGGCAAGCTCGGGCGCTCCGACAGCGCCACCGACCCGGCCCCGGTGGAAATGATCGAGACCACCATCCTGCTCAAGCCGCGCTCCGAATGGCCGCCGGGGACCACCAAGGCGTCGATCATCGCGGATCTCTCGGAGCAGCTCATGCAGGTGCCGGGCTACGTCCCGGGGTTCCTCCAGCCCATCGAGAACCGCGTTCTGATGACCAGCACCGGCATCCGCGCCCAGGTGGGAGTGAAGATCTTCGGCGACGATCTCGATGCCTTGCAGCAAAAGGCCTTCGAAGTGGAGCAGGTGATGAACCGGATCCCCGGGGCCACCGGCGTGGCCCCCTCGCGGGTCCAGGGCAAGCCCTACCTAGAGATCCGGGTGCGCCGGGAGCTCCTCGGGCGCTATGGGCTCAGCGTCGCCGACGTCTTCCGCTTGGTGGAGGCGGGGATCGGCGGCGCCACCGTCGGCACCACCCTCAAGGGGCGCGAGCGCTGGCCGATCCAGGTGCGCCTGGAGCAGGACGACCGCGGCGACATCGAGCGCCTCGGGGAGATCCCGCTGGTGACCCCCTCGGGCGCTCGGGTCCAGCTCCGCCAGGTGGCGGACATCGCCCGGGTCGTCGGCCCCAACGAGATCCAGAGCGAGAACGGGCGCCTGCGCGTCTTCGTCCAGGCCAATGTGCGCGACCGCGACCTCGGCGGCTTCGTGGAGGAGATCAAGGAGCGCATCGCTCGCGAGATCACCCTGGGGCCCGGACAGACCATCGCCTACGCGGGCGAGTACGAGAACCAGCTCCGCGCCCGATCGACCCTGATGGTGGTCTTCCCGGCCGTGATCCTCATCATCTTCGTGACCCTCACGATGACCTTCCGCTCGGTGGCGGAGGCGGCCCACGTGATCCTCGCGGTGCCCTTCGCGCTGACCGGCGGGGTGCTGCTCCAGGCCTGGATGGGCTTCAACTTCAGCGTCGCCGTCTGGGTGGGCTATATCGCGTTGTTTGGCACCGCCATCCAGACCGGCGTGGTCATGGTCACCTACCTGGAGGAGGCCGTGCAGGCGCAGGCGCGGGAGCTCGGCCGGGCCATGAACCGCGATGAGCTGATCGCCGCCGTCAAGGCCGGGGCGCGGCTGCGCCTGCGGCCCAAGGTGATGACGGTGGCCACCACCATCGCCTCCCTCACCCCCATCTTCTGGCTCGATCGTACCGGGGTGGAGATCATGCAGCCGCTGGCCGCCCCGGTGGTTGGCGGCATGCTCTCAAGCCTCGTGCACATCCTGATCGTCACCCCGGTCATCTTCGCCTGGCTGCGGGAACGGCGGCTGAGGCAGTTGGCTTAGGGGCAAGCGGCGGCTCGCTGCGAGACGGCCCCTCAGTGCCGGCGGGGCCCCCTCGATCTGCCCACGGCGGTCTCGCGCGTAATGCCGTACCAGCGGTGCCCCGCCCACCGGCGCCGATCAGGATCTCAATGGGTCGGGACAACGCGGCCGCCGCCGGGACGGTTGACCTCATCCGGCCGGGTGCGCGCGGGATCGGCCCAGTCGGCAAGTCCGCGCCCACGGACTCGGCCGAAGACGGCACCGAGCTCCGGCCCGCTGACCAGGGAGGCAGTGTGCGCTGCGCCGATCTCGCCATCCACGTCGGCGAAGTCCACATGGGCGCCGTTCGCGGTCGTGACCACCGCGAACTGTGCAACCCGGCCCGGCCCGGGAGCCCGAGCACCTACGCGAGGGGATTCGCAGACTTCCGGGCGTCCTTCGACCAGACGCTGGTGTGATGGAGTGCGACCCGCCCGCCGTCAGCCCGCCTCGTAGGCCTCTTTCAGCCTGGCGAGATCGAGCTTGACCATCTGCATCATGGCCTCCATCGCCCGCTTCGATCTGACCGGGTCGCTGTCCCGGAGCATGTCGATGAAGGCCCGAGGCACGATCTGCCAGCGCAGACCGTACCTGTCCCTGAGCCAGCCGCACAGGATCGGCTCGCCGCCGTTGGCCGTCAGGGCGTCCCAATAGCGATCGACTTCGGCCTGATCCTCGCAGGTGACCGAGAGCGAGACGGCTTCATTGAAACGGGCATTCTCGTTCGGGCCGCCGTTCAGCGCCTGGTAGCGCTGTCCGGCGAGCACGAAATCGATCAGGATCACATCGCCAGCCTTGCCGCCGGGCCAGGCGACGGTGCTCGCTGTCTTGTGGTCGATGCCGGAGTCGGGAAAGAGCGAAACGTAGAACGTCACCGCCTCCTCTGCCTCGTTCGCGAACCACAGGCAGGGGGCGATCTTCTGTTCGCTGGTCATAGTCCTAGTCATGGTCGTGGTCTCCTCGCGGGCGCACGGGACGCGGCAGCGAGTTGGATGCCGGCGGCCGGGTCCGAACGCGGCTCACCCACCGCTCAGGGCATGGACGATCACGATCTCATCGCGTTCGCCCACAGGCTGGGCCAGATCACGCACCGGCCCGCCATTGACGAAGAACCGGATGTGCGGACGCATCCGGTCCTGCTCGTCGATCATGCGGAAGCGGATTCCGGGGAACTGATGGTCGAGATCCGACAGGACCTCCGCCAGCGTCGCTCCACCCGCCTCGACCTCGCGCCGCCCGGTATAGGATTGCAGCGGCGTGGGGATGGATACCCTCATCACCCCTCGGCGTCCTCGGCTGGCTCGGCGACCTCCACGGCGTAGATCTCGGGTAGGTGCCGCGCGATGCATGACCACTCCGCGCCTTCATCACGGCTCATCCACAGCTCGCCGCTGGTTGTGCCGAGATAGAGCCCGATCGGATCCCGAGCGTCCGCCGTCATCGCCTGGCGTTTCACCGTCCACCAGGCCTGACTCTGCGGCAGACCCTTGGCGAGTCGCTGCCAGGACTCGCCGCCGTCGCGGGTGACGTAGGCGGCAGGCCTACCGTCCGGACTCGTGCGCGGCCAGACGGTCTGCCCGTCCATCGGGAACACCCACAAGGTGTCGGCGTCGCGCGGGTGCACGACCAGCGGAAAGCCGACGTCACCCACCCGCTCGGGCATCCTCGCGCCAATGCGTACCCACTGGACGCCGGGCCGGTCCAACCGGTAGATGCCGCAATGATTCTGCTGGTAGAGCCGGTCCGGGTTGCTCGGGCAGAGCCGAACACAGTGTGGGTCGTGGAAGGTGGGATCGCTCACGTCGAAACCTTCGACCACCTCCAGTCCCTGCACCAGAGGAGCAAAGCCCTTGCCCCGGTCGAGCGACTCGTGCACACCGCCGCCCGACATGGCGATGTAAAGATGGGCCGGATCGCGCGGGTCGACGATGACGGAGTGGAGCTTCGGTCCGTCCGGCGTGCCGTCCTGCACCGTACCCATCCATCTGCGGTACTGGGGATCCTCGTTGATGGCCGAGAACGGCCGCCAGGTGTCACCACCGTCCTCGGAGCGGAACAGCCCCTGCGGCGAGGTCCCCGCGTACCAGACGCCCGGCTCATCGGCGTGGCAGGGGGTGAGCCAGAAGGTGTGATCGACCGCCCGCCCGCTGCCATCGGGCGACTTCGCGAAGGCGGGCGGCCGCGCCGCCTCCTTCCAGCTACGGCCGAGGTCGGTCGAGCTGAAGATGGTGGGACCGAGGTGACCGGTCTTGGCCGCCGCCAGCAGCGTCCGCCCGTCGCGCGGGTCCAGCACGAGATGATGGATGATGTGGCCGAGGAAGTGAGGGCCGTCGATGCGCCAGGCCTCGCGTCTCCGGTCGCCGTGAAACAGCCAGGCCCCCTTACGGGTAGCGACGAGGACGAGAAGCCGCTCACCCCGCGCGGGGGGTGCGGGTTTCGGCATGCCGCCGGGTGTCGACAGCGGTGCCTCGGGGACGTTCGTCGACATCTTTATCCTCCCGTCACGGCTTTGCCGCCAGCCGGAACGGTCACCGGCGGCAGAGAAGCCCTCGCAAGCCCCGGCCTTAGCCGGACTCTTTCTTGACTAGAATAGTCCAGTATGAAGTGGCCGACAGCCAGTCGGCGTTGTTACAGCAGGTCGGACCAACCAGGAGACAAGCCATGCAAGTACAGCCATACCTGTTCTTCGAGGGTCGCTGTGAGGAGGCGCTGGAGTTCTACCGTCAGGCGCTCGATGCCGAGGTGGAGATGTTGATGCGCTTCAAGGAGAGCCCCGAGGCGCCCCCACCCGGGGCGGTCGCGCCGGGCTCCGAGGACAAGGTGATGCATGCCAGCTTCCGCATCGGCGACACCATCCTGATGGCATCGGATGGTGGCTGCTCCGGGCGCTCGAGCTTCCAGGGGGTCAGCCTCTCGCTAAACCTCGCGGAGGTTGCAGAGGCCGAGCGGCGATTCGCCGCCCTGGCTGCGGGGGGCGAGGTGCAGATGCCTCTCGGCGCGACCTTCTGGTCGCCCGCCTTCGGCATGGTGGTGGACCGGTTTGGCGTCTCCTGGATGGTCAACGCGTCCGGTTGATCGTCTCCCCGCACGGTCCAGCCAAGCCGCCAGGCGGCGGCCGGGCGCGTTGCGCTACGGCCAGGCCAGGAGGGGGGTGCCAGGAATTCCTGCGCTCGATGTCCCCGGCGCTTCAGGGGCCGCTCACCGGCCAAAGGAGCGGACCTCGTGACCGCCGTCCATGGCGGGCCACTGGAAGGTGTTCCGACACCCCATCGCGGCGAACCGGTCACGGCAGGTCCCGGCCAGGATCTACCACACAAGCGCCGGCGGGGCCGTTCGCCCGTGCGCCATGACTCGCGACTAGCGATAACCGCCCGTTTGCGGGAGTGGCATCGGTTCTGAGGGCGTCGGGAGATGGCGGGACCTGTCCCCCACCCGAGTTGGCCTTCCGAGCCCGGGGCACTCTTGGCAGGATCTCTGGGTGGTTGGGTGCCGCTCGCGCTCGCGCTGGCGCCCGCGTCGCGAGCGAACTGACCCGCCGGGGCGTAAGACGAGGGTCATACTGAGCCCCGTGGCGCAGTCGCGCAGCGACGCTTCATCGTCGCCGTCGCGGGGGCCACAAGCCGGGGGGAGCCGCATCCGCTCCCGCCCCGGCCCAAAACGCCTCACTTCGCCACCCGCAGGGGGCGGGGGCTGATGCGCGATCAGAAGCGCACCGTGACAAACCCCATGGCCTCCGCAGCGGCGGCCATCACCGTGTCGGCGGTGGCGACGGCATCGACTTGCGCCGACCGTGCTACGGCGAGATGGAGGGCGTCCAAGGTACGCAAAGGGTGCCCCGGATAGCGTGAGATCAGGTTGGCTGCCTCGCTGAACCGGGCATCTTCGACCGGATACTGCCGCAGCGACCCTTCGGCGATGTCCTGGAGAAAGGCGGCATAGATCACCGTTTCCGATTCCGGACTTAGATCGCCCGCGCGTCTGCGGCGCGCCAGCAGCGAACGCATCTCAGTCTGGGTCAAGCTGCTGATGACGGCGACGTCGAGCCCCTGCACGTAGCGCACGAACTCCTCGGATCCGGCCTCGTTCAGATACCACTTGGCCAGGGCGCTGGTATCGAGGTACGCGGGTTGCTCAGCGCTCATCGCGCTCGTCACGGATCAGCGCCGCCGAGGGGGATGAGAGGCGCGGCATGCGCGCGCGCAGATCCGCGTGATCCGGCCGCGGCTGTCGCCTCGACACCGGCAGGATGCGCGCAATCGCCTTGCCCCGGCGGCTGACGATCAGCTCCCCGGCGGAAGCCAACAGGTCATCGAGCCGCCCGATGGCGGCACGCATCTCCCGAACGTTGAGCTGTTTCATGATGAACCGGTCGCTGATGTGCTGCAGATGTTTGGATTGCAGCACGAAGGCGCGCGGGACTCAACGTCGGCTTGTCCTGGAGCAACTGATTCGGCAGGTGAATCTTGCGCTCGGGCGTTGCCCGCCCTAGCGCCTGGGTTCCGGCAATCCCGGCCGGGAGGGACCATCTTCGGGAGAAGACCATATACGGAACGACGCGCGGGTCGCTCGCTCAGAGCACACCGCTCCCGGGGCACCCTGCGCCGCCCGAGCACCCGCTCCCGCAGCATGGACGAGCGTCGGGGAAAGGTAGGGGTCTTTCCCTTCGCCGTTAAGACGAGCCCGATCCCGATATCTCCTGACCTACATTGAGCCGCCGTTCGCGCACCCTGACTCTCCGTCCGCTCCGTGGCGGGACCCGCCGTTCCCGGCGGTCACCGGCCCGACCGACTGTAGATCTTCTGACACCTTCCAGGCCGCCCCCGGTCGAAGGAAAGTCGCGCCCCGGGGCCTCCGGCGAGGCGGGGCGCTCGGCGTTGGCGGCGCACTGGTCGAAGATCGCCTCGAAGGATTCGGCGTAGGGCAGGGCAATGGTGTCGTAGGTCGGTACAGGGGGCGGGGCCACCGAGTCCAGCACCACCGAGCGCAGACCTTCGGGGGCGGTGCGCATCACCTCCAGCCCCAGCTTGGTGCCGTAGGAGATCCCGTAGACGTTGTAGACGGGGTAGCCCAGGGCGCGCATCACGGCCCGCACGTCGCGAGCGTTCTGCTCGGTGTTGATCTTGGAGATGTCGGTACCGGCCGCCGCCAGCTCGTCGAGACAGGCCCGGGTGACCTCGGGGGGCAGTTGCGCACCCCCGGTCGGCTTGGTACGGGTCGCGCCCGTCGCCTGGACGCCGGGGCACGCATTCGATCGTCGCACGGGCTGTGGATCAAAAGGTGTGGGTTAGGAGATCTAACCGCACCGCGGCTGTGGTCGGGGGGACTTCGCGTCGAAGTAATCGGCTCTGCAAGGGCAAAGTGCGCATTCCGACGATGCCGGACGGCTCGAAAAGCCGGTAGCAAACCGCCGTTTGGGAGGACCCAGGGGCGGCGTTGGGCGGGAACAGGATCATGTCGGGTCCGGGCAGTGGCGCGCCTCCTGCCCGACCGAGCGACGTGCGACGGTTACCCCTGGACCTGCGCCTACCACTGAACCTGCTGCTCGGGTCGCTCCGGCTCCGACCCCGAAATCGCCCCCAGCGGGAGACCCTACCTTCACAAACGGCCCGGAGGTGGCCGGTTCTGTGAAGGGTTATCAGATGCCTGCCGCCGCGGAAAGGCGATGGACCTTGGTACCAGGGGGTGGGGCAACGCCGGGGCGACCCGGTTGCGCTGTGCGGCGCCTGCGCGCTGGCCGACATGCGCGCCTGGACCTCAGGGTCGAGGAGGTCGGCCGCCTACCGGAGCAGGGCCGCGGGCGAGCGGCAGGGGACGTCCCGCCCGGGCGTGCCAGGCCGTCCTCAGCCCGGCGGGTCCAAGACCGAGGAGTAGGGGATGAAGTCGAATCCGGTGATCCAGAGGTCGACCGCCGTTCCTTGGCCGCTCGGGAGGAAGCTCAGGGAGACGGCGCCGATCCCGGTCAGGGCCGGTGTCGCCGGGAGCACGACCTCGATCTCGCCCGCCTCGCTCGCATCCATCCGCAGGAAGACCTCGACCGGGATCGCTGGCGGTGGCAAAGGGTCGCCCTCGACCCTGTCGAAGGCGATGCGGACGTCCTCGAGCCCGGTCGCCGATCGGTATTTCAGCACCAGCCGCCCGTTCGAAAGGCTGAGGCCGCCGCCGGGGAGCGCGAATCGCACCCCGCCGTCGGCATTGAGCTCGGCCTGCAGACGGCAGCCCCCTGGCAGACAAACGAGCTTGATGGGGCTGCCGTCCGCGGTCCAGGGGGTCATCTGGACCTCGGGCGCCAGCAGGCTCGCGCGGTCGCCGGCCGGATAGAGCAGCTCTAACCGGCCGGCCAGACCCCAGTCGGCGAGATAGCGCCGCATGTTGTCCTGGGCAGAGTTGATGCCGCCGAGGATGAGCGAGAGCGTGTGCGCCGTGGTCTGGTAGGGGATGACGCGCTGCGTCCCGCGGTCCCACCCCTCCCAGGGCCCATGATCGGTAAAGAGCTGCGCGATGAGGGCCCAGTGCCGCTGCAGGAAGCGCTCGACCTTGTCGGGGGCGATCGTATAGGCCACGCCGAGGGAATAAAGCGAGGGGGCCTCGGTGTTGAGGGGCTTGTCGGTGACCGCCAGCTCCGGGATCCCGATCAGGCCGGTGTACTCGGCGCCCTTTCCGCTATAGGCCTCGGACAGCAAGCCAGGGAGCCCCCGGCGGTTGGAGAAGTCGAGCTCGATGTCTACCAGGTCCCCAAGCAGCCTCCGCCAGGCCGGGTTCCGCAGCTCGTCCATGAACAGCGAGAGCCCAAGCAACTGGAAGGCCGAGCCCTCCCAGGCCGCGAGGGCATAGACGTCGCGCCCTGCCTCGAGCCCGTAGGGCTTGATCTTGAACCCCGCGTTGCGGATGGCCGCGAGCGGCAGCCCGTAACGCAGCACGATGAACATCCCTGGCCCGCGGAACTCGTTGATCGAGTGGTTCATTTGCCCGGTGACCCAATTCCCCTGGCCGTCATCCCAGCCGACGAAGCGGTCGGTCGTGGCGTCCCAGCCGAAGACGAAGGTGCCGGTCTTGGCGTCGAACAGGTGGGCGTATCCCTCCTGTTGGCGGTCGATGAAGTCGTCGATAGCCGCCCTCAGCGCGATCGCTCGCGCGTCGTCCCGGATCTGCGGGTCCAGCAGCGCCCCGGCCGAGCGTGCGAGTGCGGCGGTCAGGTTCGCGTTGTCGCCGAAGATGATGGTGACCGCGCGTTGATCGAGGAGCTCCATGATCGGCCTACGCAGCGCCTCGTCCGAAAAGGGCTCAAGCGCACCGTCGAAGTGGGCGAGGCCGTAGCCTTCCCCCCGCAGGATCTTCCCTCGGCGACCCTGGTCTTGCTCTACCAGCCAGCCTTTCTCCACCAAGGCCTGCCAGGTGCGTGCCCCCCCGGGATCACCGAAGGACTCGATGAACGCCCCTCGTCCGACCGTCTCGGCCAGGGGGCCAGTCCGCTCTGCGCCTTCGAGGCCGATGAAGTTCACCAGCAGGCCCTTGCGGGCCAGCGCCGGATTTGCCTGGTCGGCGCGCAGGCTGTCAAACGCGCGGGTGAGACCGTCGAGCGCCGCGTCGCGCGACAGGTAGGGGTTCTCCGCGTAGCCCGCGGCGATGCTCGCGAGCAGCTCGATCCACGTCCCGATCGCCGTGAGCTGGGTAAACGAGCGGAGGAATAGCCCGGTCTCGGGCTGCTGGTTCCAGCCCTCCGCCGGGTAACCGGACCCGGTCTCCACGATCCCGTGCGCCGGATCCGTGTATCCGAAGGCGTTCTCCACGAGCAGCCGCATGTGCTCGTGACCCGCAGGCAGTCTTGGGAAGTGGAACCCCTTACCCGTAGTCATAAGGGCCGCTCCTCCCGCACCCTCGTCCGACATAAGGGCCGTCAGGCCCAGCACGGCGAGCATCAGCCCGATGATCAGGGGGAAGGCGGGCCGGACAAGGCGTAGTACGCGCATCGGCCGGCATGATCCCACAAACCAGGCCAGGAGCCACCCACGGGGTGCTGGTTTTGAGGTTGCCCCAACTACCACCTCGGGCGTCGAGCGCCAAGGCGCCGCCCGCACCGCCGAGGGCTGGCGGCGGGGTCTCAGGGTGCTCTTTGGGCAGTGCGAGGTGGCGCGGCTTACTCGCCGGGCTCCGCCTATGCCCGCCAGATGCGTGCCGACGCCAGTACCCAGGCGTCGAGCGGATCAGCAGGGAGAATAACGCGCGGCGCCGGGGCTACCCGCGCAGCACCGCCACCGGCGCGTCCGGACTCGGGCTCGCCATCGCCCGCAACATCGTCGGGGCCTACGGCGGGCAGATCCGCGTCTAGGGCCGCCCCGAGGACGGGCTCCGGGCGCGGGTGTGGCCTCGGCTCGCCTGAGCGGCGTCGGCGCTCCAATCGGCCCACCCCTTAGTCCCACCATGCCAGGTCACCCGACTGGGTATCGGCGACCGGCGCGGCGAAGGCGTCGGCCACCAGGGCGTCGACGTTCGAGCCGGTCAACGCGAGGAGCAGGGCCAGCAGGTCTTCCTTCTCCCGAGCCGAGAGACCAAGGGGTCTGATCCGAGGATCGAGCAGCGGATTGTCGACCCCGCCGCGGTCGTAGAAGTCGATCACCTCGGTGAGCGTCCCGAGCGAGCCGTTGTGCATGTAGGGGGCGGTCAGCGCGACGTTGCGCAGGCTCGGCGTCTTGTACCGCCACCGGTCGGCGGGGTCCTGGCTGATCTCGTAGCGTCCAAGATCGTTCGGCGGGGGATCGGAGACGCTCCGGATGAGCGCGCTTGGCACCTCGAGGGCGACGCCCGGCGCCGCCGTGACCCGCCGCGACGGCGGCTCCCGCGCCATGCTCTCGCGGTACCCCACGCCGGTGTTGTGCAGGTCGTCGTCGGTGAACAGGGCGTGGCGCGGCCCGATCCGATGACAGCCCGCGCAGCGCCCTTTGCCGACGAAGAGCGCGAAGCCGCGCTTGACGGCGTCCCCCACCGCCCGCGGATCACCGCCGTAATACCAGCGATCGAACGGCGCATCCGCGCTGCGCAGCGCGCGCTGGTAGCTGGCGAGCGCGATGCCGAGCGTCTCCATATCGGCGCCCCGACCGAAGGCGGCCCCGAACAGCCCCTGGTAGTCGTCCAGGCGCCGGACCTTGTCGATCACGCTGGCAATCGAGGGATTGCCCATCTCGTTCGCCGCGAGCAGCGGCCCCCACGCCTGATGCTTGAGGCGGGTCTCCCGTCCGTCGTGAAAGAACAGCTTGGCGTAACCCGAGTTGTAGAGGCTTGGCGCATTGCGCCGCACCGTACGCCCCTCGATCCCGACGGCCGTCTTGAGCTCGTTGCTGGTGAACCCCTGCTCCGGGATGTGGCACATGGCACAGGAGAAGGTCCCGTTGAGCGAGAGTCGCCGGTCAAAGAAGAGCTTACGCCCCAGCGCGATGCCCTCGGCGCTGACCGCACCGTCCTCGGGCCTCGGGGACGGGGGCAGGCCTAACGCGGGGCCCTCCAGGTTCGCGAGCAGGTCGGTCGGCCGGCCACGGCGGCCATCGAGGCTCCGTGAGCGCGTCGCATAGTCGGCGCGCTCGTAGCCGTCCTTGTCGTCGCCCGGCCCCGCGGTGGCGGCAGCGATGGCCTTGCGCGGCGGTGCCGGTGCCTCCTCCAGGAGCAGGGTGCGCACATCGTTGAGGACGAGGTCCGGGTGCAGGAACGAAGGGCTGTAGATGTTGCGGATGCGCCCCTCCCGATCGATGAGGAAGACCCGCAGGACGTGTGCGAGGGTGCCGGTCTCCGTTCCGTCGGGGGTGAGCTCCCGAACCACCGCCTGACCGTAGGCGTCGAGGATGGGCGCGAGCCGCTCGTGCGAGTCCGTGGTGAGGAAGAGCCACTCCGCGCCGCCGTCACCGGAACGGACGTTGCCGGCAAGCCCCGCCATCCGCTCGGGGGTGTCGCGCTCGGGATCGAAGCTCAGGCTGATCAGCCGGAGCTGATCCGACAGTCTCGGCTCGCCGGCCGAGGCTGTCCGAATCCGCTGCAGAACGGCGACGGCCAGGGGGCAGCCGTTGACGTCGTGGCAGGAGCGGTACACGAAGCTCAGCACACTCACCCGGCCGGCGAGGAGCCCGCGCAAGGACAAGGGCTCGCCCGCCGTGCCCAGCACCTCACCGTCGGCGGCCTCCCCCAAGGGGGGGAGCTGGTAGCTGCCGGGGGCGGGAAGCGGATAGCCCAGCGCGCCGTAGCCGGGCGCCGGCGCCCCATGGGCGAAGGTTGTTGGCCCGAGCCAAAGGGCCAGGGCCGTTGCGACGAGGGCTCTTGTCATCGGGAGCTCGGTCGAAAGGGGCTAGCCCCCGGGAACGCGGGGCCCCGGGGGCTGCCGGCCGATCAAGGATCAGTCGCGCTTGGCGAGCGCCCTGGGCTCAGACGGCGGCGACATGCCATAGAGCGCATAGGCCCCCAGACGCATCTGGTGGGGCCGGCCCAGCTTCTCGGCGATGAAGTCGACGGCGAACCGCGGCTCGAGCTCCTGGCCGTTCCAGGCGAACGCCTTGAAGTACTGCTCGTTGTCCTCGCCCTTCTTGTCCCAGTTAGCGAGCAGGGAGGAGGTGAAATACACGCGTTGGCCGTCCCAGCTCTGCGAGACCATGTTGATCTGCTTGCCGACCTCGCGCTCGTAGACCTGCTTCGGATTGAAGGGGTCGGAGATGTCGAACAGGCGGGTCTTGCCGTCCATGAAGGTGTCCACCCAGAGCAGGCGGTCATCGGCGCTGATGGAGATGTCGACCGGGAGCGGGACCTGGTTGGGGTCGCCCACGGTCGCCACGTCCTTGGCCTGCCATTCGCCCTGCTCGTCCTCGTAGATCAGCCAGAGCTTCGAGGTGAGCGCCGTCGAGGTAAAGCAATAGTTGTGATGCGGACCCCAGGCGCAGCGGATCTCCAGCGGCGCGCCGGGGACGTCGAGCACCTTGCGCGGGTTGCGCGTGTGCAGATCCCAGATCACCACCGTGTTGCCGAAGCGCTTCATCGCCTCCTCGTCCTTCAGCATCTTGCCGAAGTCCATCATGTAGTTGGACCAGCCGGTGAAGGAGGAGGTCAGCATGACGTTACGCCGCGGCAGCGCGCGCACGTCGTAGCCGTAGCCGTCGGCGTAACGGCCGGTCTTGCCGGCGCCCCGGAGATCCTCGTCGGTCGGCAACCAGTGGGTGGCGACATAGTCGCCGTCGTTGGTGTATTCGACCAAGGCGGTGCGCCCGCCGTGGTCCTTGTTGTTGGACAACCCGGTGATCATCATCCGGCCGGGTAGCGCGTAGGTCGTGTGTGGACCGACCACCCCACCGCTGGACGCGACAAAGTCGCGAATCGTCTTGTGTAGCTTGGGCCGCCCCGGATCGCTGTGGACGTCGAAGATGAAGATCTTGCTGGTGTCGAGACCGGCCGCCCAGAGATAGCGCCGGTCGTCGGTGAAGCCGGAATGGTGGGCCTCGTTGCGCCCCCCGACCGAGAGGCTGTGGACTACTTTTCCGTAGTCGGACGCATTCGGATTGACGGACAGCGTGACCAGCTTGTCCTGCTCGTCGCCTACACCCTCCATGCCGAGCGTCCAGACGTAGACGAAGTCCTCCTGCCCGGAGATCTTCGCCATGTAGGGCGACATGCAGGTTTCGTCTGCCCCCGCAACCCCTGCGAATGGCGGCGACAGCGCGAGCGCTGCGCCTAGGGCTGCCCCGCTTAGCCTGTTGCTTCGAGTCATATCGGCGGTCCTCCTCGTGATTCACGTCTCATCAGGGTACCTTGAATAATTCCAGGTACCCGTGCGGGGCAGGGAGGCCCCGCCATTTTCAGGCGCCCAAACGCCTGAGCATGAAGCGAAGCGAAAACCGCGCTCTTCGCTTCGCGTCTCGCGAAATGAAAGGAATGGCATCGTTCGAGCCCCCATCATCCCGCCGCCGCTCGCCAATGCCCGGCAAGTGCCCCACCGGTCGGCGTCGGCCCCTATAGACTTACCGTAGATCAGATGCCCGAGTGAGCTATTCGGACATATACGGACCGGGCTAGGGGTTTCTACGGAAGCTAGGGCGCGCAGCGTGCTAGGCCCGGCCTCCATGGCAAGGTCCGAGGTCAGTGCCCGGTCTTGCCGCGTTCCCTTGGGGACCGCTCAACCGCAGTTGCGACCAATGCGGTGGTCTTGGCGTCCGCCAGGCGGGCCAGAGGCCCGCCAAGTGTTCGGACGCGTCTTACTGGTTCTTGAACCCTTGCTTGGGAAGGGGGTGACGTTCAAACACCATCGTCGCAGGGCTTATCCGTGCGTGCGAGCGACTCACCCTGTTTGCTCAACTGCCATCCGTCCTGCACGTGCCCGCCAGTCACGTCCGGATTGCCGGCGTACCATGCGTCGAGCGCGTTCGGACCGCTGACACGCGCGGCGCGAATGCGGTCGGTCGGCTCATGCCCGTAGAACACCTCGGGGTTGCCGGCGTAGTAGTCCTGGAGGGATACCCGGACATCGCTGTCGACCAGCGGTCGGACCTCCCCGCCGGTGAAGTCGCTGTAGTCCGGGGTCAGGTCAGGGCTGGCGAAATTACCCTCCTGGTATTCATTGGCGACGGCCAGGTTGGCGATCAGGGTGAGGGCGGAAACAGCAATGGTGGTCTTCATGGTTCCGGTCTCCGTGGGTAAATAACGGCCACCCTGTACCGCCTTCGCAGGTATCGGCCGTTCAATACCTACCCTAGACCAAATACCCGAGCAAACTATTCGGACATACACGGAGTGGAGTCCGGTGCTCTACGGAAGCCAGGCCGCCCCCTACACCGGGTGCCTTGGGGCGAGCGCCTTGGGCGCAGACGTCGGCGACATCACCGAGCGCAAGCGGGCACAGCAGGCGCCGATCGTCGCCAACCGCCGCAAGGACGAGCTCCTGGCCATGCTCGGACGCGAGCTGCGCAACCCCAGGGGCCGATCCGCAACGCGGTGGAAGTGCTCCAACTGCGCGGCGGCGAGCAGGACGCGCAGACCCGCTGGGCGCTGGCGCTGCTCGACATCCAGCGGCCCGACATGGATGGCCTCGACCTCGCCCACCGCCTGCGCGAGCGCGTCCCAGACACGAACCGGCTGCTGCTGGTGGCGGTGACCGGCTACGGTCACGACGAGGCGCGCGAGCGTTCCTTCGCCGCCGGCTTCGACCAGCACCTGGCCAAGCCGGCGGGGTCGAGGCTCTCGGTGCCCGTCTCTTTGCGCTCCTGGTCGCCCTCCGTGCGGTCGAGCTCATCCGGCGACCCGTCGACCCCGGATCGGCGAAACGGGCAAGGCTCAAGTCCTTCGCCGTGTTGTCCTCCAGTCGGGGTCGCGGGTCCCCAGGATGTCGAAGCGGTACCGCGCTGGACCCGCCCGCTCCCCGGCGGCGCACTCTGCGCCGCTCAGGGACCATCGGCCGCTCTGGCCCGCCGCCCCGGCGAGGCCACGCGGCGCCAGGGCGGAATCGTTCTAGCCGGAAATCTTCGTTGGGTCATCGCCTTGATCGCCAGTCTGGACCTGCCCCCGCGGATCGGGTAGAACGCTCGGCGT